>JAYUSF010000388.1:0-2977 GCA_043755815.1 Verrucomicrobiota bacterium | reverse complement strand
GAACTGGACGAGGTGGAGTCCGCTGACCGGCGCCTCGACCGACTGCCTCGCGGCCGCCGCCCGCTGGGACGCCGCCCCCGGTTCCGGCGTGGCGATGGTCTCGGTGCGGAGGCGGATGAACCGGGGGCCTTCGCCCAACACCGTGGCGGCGAACAGGGAGAGCACCAGCAGGGCGAGGCAAAGTGGGCGGTTCACATGCGGAAGCTAGCCATCGCCATGCCAGCAGCAAGGTGACCGCAGCCTTCCCGTTCGGTCCGGTGGCGCGCCAACTCCCCATTGCCGGGCGGCGGCCGGCGGATTACCACGCGTCCATGCGCCTGCTCCCCGTTCTCGCTCTCGCTTCGTTCACCGCGCTCGCCGGCGCCAAGGACGGCACGTTCGACCTCTACTGGATCGATTCCGAAGGCGGCGGTTCCACCCTCATGGTCACGCCCGCCGGCGAGAGCGTGCTGATCGATTCGGGCAATCCCGGCGCGCGCGATCCCGGCCGCATTCACAAGGTCGCCACCGAGGTCGCGGGGCTGAAGCAGATCGACCACCTGATCGTGACGCACTTTCACATCGATCACTTTGGCGGCGCCGCTGAACTCGCCGCGCTGATGCCGATCGTGAACATCTGGGACAACGGCCTGCCCGACACCGACCCCGACGGCAACAAAGGCTCGGCCTGGCCGCTGACCAGCAAGCCGTATCGCGGGCTGAAGGCCGAGCGGCACGGCGTCCAACCCGGCACGGCGCTCCCGCTGCGCGCGGAAGCCGGCAAGGCGTCCTTGGAACTCCGCTGCGTCATGACCCGCCAGCAGGCGTGGACGCCGCCGCTCAAGGAATTCAAGCGCTGGGACAACACGCCCGCACCGCCCGCCAAGCCGGTGGACACCTCCGACAACGCGAACAGCTCCGCCTGGGTGCTCCAGTTCGGTCCGTTCCGCTTTTACGACGGCGGCGACCTGACCTGGAATTCTGAATCTAAACTCGCCTGGCCGATCCCGCTGGTCACGTTGGTGGATGTCTATCAGGTGACCCACCACGGGCTCGACGTGAGCAACAACCCGTTCCTCGTCCGGGCGCTGAACCCGACCGTCACCGTGATGAACAACGGTCCAACGAAGGGGTCCGCCGGCGAGGTCTTCGCCACGTTGCGCGGCTTGCCGGCGTTGAAGGCCCAGTATCAGGTTCACAAGAACACCCGGCCCGACGGCGCGACCAACAACTGTCCCGACGCCTTCATCGCCAACCGGGCAGCCCAGTGTGCCGGCGACTTTATCAGGTGTAGCGTGAGTCCGGACGGCAAGAACTACACCTTCACCATCCCGGCCCACGGCCACGCGGCCACTTACGTGACGCGGATGAAGTAGGGCATCCCGCGGGACCGGACTGACTTCCGGGGGCGGTCATTTACGGGCCCGTCTCCGGACAACCCGAACGCGGACTCCGTTTGCCGGATTTTTTGCCAAACGCTTCCGGCCCGCAGAACAGCGCGGATCAGGTTGCCATCCGGCTGCCATCGGGAGCATTTTCATCGCGCCCCATGAATGCCGACGCCACCAAACCCATGAGCCAGCCGCCTGAAGGCGTGGCCTTGGCCGACTACCATCTCCTCGAAGGGCCGCACTCGCGGACCAATGAACTGATCACGCTGTTCCAGGTGTTTCGCGATTACCTGCGGGGCTTCCGCGTGCTGCATTTCGTGGGGCCGTGCGTGACCGTTTTCGGCTCGGCCCGCACCCCGGAAACGGATCCACACTATGCGCTGGGCCGGGAAATGGGCGCCGCGATTGCGCGGCTGGGCTTCACGGTGATGACCGGGGGCGGTCCCGGAATCATGGAAGCCGCCAACCGCGGCGCAAAGGATGTCGGCGGCCGTTCGGTGGCCTGCAACATCGAGCTGCCCCACGAGCAGGATCCCAACCCCTACCTCGACCGCTGGGTCAACCTGCGGTTTTTCTCGGTCCGGAAGACGATGCTCATCAAATACTCCTACGCCTTCGTCGTGCTGCCCGGCGGCTTCGGGACGTTGGACGAACTCTTCGAAGCCCTGACGCTGATCCAGACCGGCAAGCTGCAAAACTTTCCCGTCGTGCTGATGGGCCGGGAATACTGGAAGGATCTCCTCGCCCTGATCGGGACGATGGCGGCCAAGCGCATGATCAGCCCCCACGATCTTGATCTGGTGTTCGTCACGGATTCGGTGCCCGAAGCGGCGGCTTTCATCGAGGCGAAAACGATCAAGCCCTTTGGCCTGAGACCGGCTGTGCGCGGTCTGCCGTGGCTGCTGGAGCGGGACCTGAAATGACCCTCCCACTGCGGGGTGGCGGGGAAACTGAAGCCCGGGAGAGGGTGGGGTGGCCGACGGGACTCGAACCCGCAACAACCAGAATCACAATCTGGGGATCTACCATTGATCTACGACCACCACCCGGCCGCGGACGCTAGGGGCGCCCTTTCGGACCGTCAAGAGTCGCTCTTGGCGGGGCTTTTCTCCGCGTCGGCCTGCGCCGTCGCAACGCGCCGGAGGTAATCCCAGGCAAAGATCCCCGAGCCGTGCCCGTCGGCCCAGAACGGCTGCACGGCATAGCTGCCGACCTCGCTGAAGCGGACCAGTTGAAAGGCATTTTTGGCGTAGGGCCGTTCGGGTGCCTTGTAGGTGTTGCCGAAGATGTCCTGCTCCCCCATGCATGCGGCGCACGGACAAAACCGCCGCAGGGTCTCGAACGGGATGAAGCTCTCGGAGCCGTCGTCCCAACGGACCGCGAGTTCATTCGGGAAGGCGGTGAGGTCATCCGGTCGCATGGCGGGAGGATTCGCGGGGAATGGCGGCGTGTCGAATCTGGTTCGGGGAGAAAGCCTCCCGGTCCGCCGAACCGGCGGGCCGGCCCGCTCCGGCGGAGCCCCACAACTCCGGAGCAGCCCGCGCAGCTTTTCATCGTGGCTGGTGGCGCGAGGCTCCCGCCGAGCCCGAACCCGGACTCGCTCGGCC
>JAYUSF010000387.1:0-8967 GCA_043755815.1 Verrucomicrobiota bacterium | reverse complement strand
GGCCGGGCATGCCGCCGTTTGAACGCTTGGCTCGGGTGCCACGGGATGCCCTCCTCGTCCCGGTAAAAGGAGCTCCACTCGAACCCGGCCTCAGGCCGGAATCGCCGGTTCAGGGCGCCGGCCGCCCGCAACGGGGCGTGCCCTAAGTTTGGGGCCCGGTCCACCCGGTGCCGGCCGTTTCCGGCGCCCAATCAGATTGATTGGATCAAGCCGCTACTTGCGTCGAAGCGCGCCGAACATATCGTCGCCCGTCGTTTATGCCTGAAACCGTCCGCACCCTGTTGCGCCGTGCCGTGCTCGGCGCCCTTGCCTTTTCCGCCGCCACCAGCGCCTTCGCCCAGCATAAACTCGGGCCGCAGGGCAGCTTCGAGGTCCCCAAGATCGCGCCGCGTTCGGACGAGGGTGAAAAGAACATCAAGCGCTTCCAGCTTCCTCCCGGCTGGAAGGCGGAACTCTGGGCCACCGAGCCGGACGTCGCCCACGGCGTCGCGATCGACATCGCCAACGACGGGCGGGTCTTCGTCGCCGAGACGTTTCGCGCCTGGCGCGGCGTGCCCGACATCCGGGGCATCATGCCGTGGCTCGACGAGGATCTCGCCTGCAAGTCGGTGGACGACCGGCTGATGATGATGAAGCGGCACCTGGGCGAAGAGGGGATGAAGGCCTATTACCTCAACACCGAACGCATCCGCTACCTCCGCGACGAAACCGGCGACGGCAAGGCGACGGTTTCCAAGGTCTTCGCCGAGAACTTCGCCACGCCGCTGGATGGCGTCGCCTCCGGCGTGCTCGCCCGCGGCAAGGACGTTTACTTCACGGACATTCCCAACGTCTGGCACCTGCGCGACGAGAACCTGGACGGCATCGCCGATTCGCGCCGCAGCATCAGCTACGGCCACGGAGTGCGGGTGGGATTCCTTGGACATGACCTCCATGGCCTCACCTGGGGCCCGGACGGCAAACTCTACTTCAGCATCGGCGACCGCGCGTCGGTCTTGAAGACGCCCACTGGGGACGTGGGCACGCCCGATTGCGGAGCGGTGTTCCGCTGCAATCCGGACGGCTCGAACATCGAGATGATCTACAAGGGCCTGCGCAATCCGCAGGACCTCGTCTTCGATGAATGGGGCAACCTCTTTACCGGCGACAACAACTCCGACGGCGGCGACCAGGCGCGCTGGACTTACCTGATCGAGGGCGGCGACAGCGGCTGGCGAATCGGCTGGCAGTTCCTGGAACGCTCCGACGCCCCCATGCCCCGCGGTCCGTGGAACATGGAGCGGATGTGGGCACCCCAGACCAATTCTCATCCGGCCTACATCACGCCGCCGATCAAGAACATCACCGCCGGCCCCAGCGGTAACTCCTACTACCCCGGCACCGGTCTTGGTGACGAATGGCGGGGCACCTTTACCCTCTGCGATTTCCGGGGCAGCGGCAGCGGCTCGGGCATCATGCAGTTCAAGCACCAGCCAAAGGGCGCAAGCTTCGAGATCGTTGACGACAAGAAGATGATCTGGGCGGTCGAGGCCACCGACTGCAACTGGGGCCCCGACGGCGCGTTTTGGGTGCTCGACTGGGTGGACGGCTGGGAAGGGGTCGGCAAGGGCCGGATCTACCGCATGTTCGACCCAAAGGCGATTTCCGCCCCGATTGTGAAGGACACGCAAAGGCTCCTGGCGTCCGACTTTTCGGCGAAGAAGGATGCCGAACTGCTGAAACTGCTTGCCCACCCGAACTTCAGGGTCCGCCAGACGGCGCAGTTTGAACTGGCCGCCCGCGGCGAGAAACAGACCGCGGCGCTGGTCAAGCTCGCCAAGTCGGCCGACAACCTGCCCGCACGCCTGCACTCGCTCTGGGGCTTGGGGCAGATCGCCACCACCAGCAAGGCGACCAGGGAGGGCGCGAAGTCCGACGCCCTGGAAGCAGTCGTCGCGCTGGCCGGGGACAAGGAAGCCCACGTCCGTGCCAACGTCGCCCGCGTGCTTGGCGATGCGAGGTATCGGCCGGCCTACGACGCACTGGTGAAGCTGACCACCGACGGTGATGCCCACGTCCGCGCTCTCGGCACCATCGCCCTCGGCAAACTTGGCCGGCGCGAAGCGCTCCCCGCCGTGTTTTCCGTGCTCAAGGCCAACGCCGACCAGGACCCGCACCTGCGCCACGCCGGGGTGACCGCGCTGGTCGCCTGTAACGACTTTGATGCGCTGCAGGCAGCCGCCAAAGATCCCAACGACTCCGTCCGAATGGGCGTTCTGCTCGCGATGCGCCGGCTCCAACGGAACGAAATTTCGGCGTTCCTGACCGACAGCAATCCCAGGTTGGTCACCGAGGCCGCCCGCGCGATCAATGACGAGCCGATCCCCGGCGCGATGGACAACCTGGCGGCGCTGATCGCCAAACCGCTCGACAGCCAGAATGAGCCGCTGGCGCGCCGCGTGGTGAATGCGAACTACCGCTTCGGCACCCGGGAGACCGCCAAGGCGCTCGCCGAATTTGCCGGCCGCGACGGCGGCACCGAGGAGCAACGGGCGGAAGTCCTCGAAGCCCTGGCCGCCTGGCCGAAGAACTCCGGCCGTGACAAGATCACCGGCCTCTGGCGTCCAACTGCCTTTGCCCGCGACGCCAAGGTCCCGGGCGAGGCCGTGAAGCCCGTCATCAATGCCCTGCTCACCGCTGCGCCCGAACGGGTGCGCGGTGCCGCCGCCGCCGCCGCCGGAGAACTGGGGGTCAAAGAGGCCTCAGGCGCCCTGTCCACACTGGTTCTCGGGAAACAAGGTTCCCCCCGCACCCGGGCTTCGGCGCTGACCGCCTTGTCGAAACTTCAAACCCCGGAATACGCGCCGGCCTTGGCGGCAGCGCAGAACGACCCCGAAGAGTTGGTCCGGAAAGCAGCCCTCAAGCTCTCCGTGGACGCCCCTCCTTCGACGACGTCGACGTCCAGTGCGGGTGCCGATCCGACAGCGAACCTTTCCTCCGTAATCGCCGGCGGCAGCCTTTCGGAAAAGCAGAACGCCTTCGCCTCGCTGGCCAAAGTGAAGGGGGCCGCCGCTGAAGAGCTGATCGGCAAATGGATGAAGGATTTGCTGGCGGGCAGCGTTGCAGCCGGACTGCAGCTGGATGTGCTGGACGCGGCAAGCGCCCACCCCGCCCTGAAGCCCCTGGTCGAAAAATGGAACTCGGACCACGCCAAGAAATCGGACTTCGACACCACGCCCTGGAAAGTCACGTTGGCCGGCGGCAACGCCGAAGAGGGCAAGAAGGTGTTCTTTGAAAAGGCGGAGGTGAGTTGCGTCCGCTGCCACAAGGTCGGCGGTGAAGGCGGCGAAGTGGGGCCGGAACTCACCGGTTTGGCCGCCAACAAGGGACTGGACTACCTCCTCCAGGCGATCGTGTATCCCAACGCCTCGATAGCTCAGGGCTTCGAAAACGTCCTGATAAACCTCAAGAGCGGCACGGCCTACGCCGGGGTGATTAAGTCGGAGACACCCGAAATCCTGGAGCTCAACTCACCGGAGGACGGCCTGGTCAAGATCAAGAAAGCGGACATCGAAAGCCGCGAGAAGGGGCTGAGCGGCATGCCCGACGGCTTCGGCGACCTGCTGACCAAGCAGGAGCTCCGGAACCTGATCGAGTATCTCAGCAAGAACTGAGGCCGGCTTTCCGCTCAAGCGGCCGACGGTGTCGCCGATGTAGAAGCGGCTCCCGCGGCCACTTCGTTTTGACCAGCCCCGGTTGCCTGAGCTACCTCCTCCCGCCATGAACAACGCCACGGCGAGCGCCGCCGCACCGACCGGACGCCAAGTCTTTGCGCCAATCTGGTCCAATTGGGCGTTCACCACGCTCGAAGTCATCCTTTGGGCCTGGTCGATCATCGTCTGCGTGCCGTTCTGGCAACTGGACCCCAACTACTCGTATGGCTGGGTCGTTCCCTTTCTGATGTTCTTCTTCCTCTGGCGCCGCCTCGCGGAGCAGCCTGCGGAATTCTGGGTGGACATCAGCCACGATGATGAACGCAAACGGTCCCGCATTTCCCCTTGGTTGCTGGCCGCGGTCGGGTTGTGCCTGTTTCCGTTGGAAGTTTACCGGGCGGAATACCACCAGTCCGGAATCGTCCTCTGGGGCATCAACATCGCGAAGGTCATCTTTTCTCTGGTGGGTGCCTGGTGGCTGGGTGGGCGCAAGCTCATGGTCCTCGTCATGTTCCCGGTGCTGTTCTTTCTCACTGCCGTGCCCTGGCCGGCATTGATCGCCACTCCGGTTCAGCAGGGACTCATGCAGGGGGTCGCCGCCATCGTCACGGAGATGCTGCTCTGGTTGGGCGTGCCCGTGAGGCTGGATGGGGCGGTTTTGACCCTGACCAAGGGCACTGTTGGCATCGTCGAAGCCTGCAGCGGCATTCGCTCCCTCCAGTCCGGTCTCATGGTAAGTCTGGCGGTCGGCGAACTTCTCTTGCTGACGCGAACGAAACGGGCCGTGCTCGCCGGAACCGGGATTGGCTTGGCCCTGTTCAGCAATCTCTGCCGGACTTTCTACCTCTGCTGGGTAACGGAACACGGCGGCAGCGAGGCGATGCACAAGGTCCACGACACCGCCGGCAATGTGGCGATGTATTCCCTTTACGTCCTCATCTGGCTCGTCGGCAAATTCCTTGAAGGAAAGGACATCGCCCCCTGGCCTGCCACCTTTGCGGACTGGCGGCCCAAGGTCGCCGGCCTCCGCTGGCATCGGCTGCCGGATTTCCGCCCGCTGGCGGCCATCACCGCACTGACCTTCATCACGGTCCATGCCTGGTATTTTGTCCTCAAGCTGCAGGCAAAGCCTCAGACTTCGCCCCACCTCGCGTTGAAGCTCGAAAAGAACTCAGGCAACGACGAAGTGACGATGGACGAGACGGTCGTCCGGGCGCTGGGCTGCAATGTCCACGAACAGCTCCGCCGTCGGTCACCGTTGGCGCCGTTGGAATCCGGTTTCAGCTTCAGCCACCTGTTCTGGACACCCTCGCCGATGAGCAAGCTCGCCCTGCAACATCGGCCTGACATCTGCATGCCCGGCCAGGGTTGGAAACAGGCCGGCGAAGTGGAACGGGTCACGCTCGATCTCGCCGGCCGACCGCGGGAATTCTATGTTTTCCGCTTTGAACGCGACGGAATGAAAGCCCTCTCGGTGTGGGGTGTCTGGCGCAATGGCAAGTCCGTTGAAATGGACTACTCCCGCCGCATGACGGCGCTTCCGGAAGTCTATCATCCGTATCCGAGCAGCCGGCACCTGATGGGGATTGAAATCCTCTCCGCTTTCGTGCCGTATCGGGGCGAGCCGGCCCCCACACCTCAGTTGGTGGAAAAACTGCTGCCCGAAGTCGTCCAGTGGGAGAAGGATGCTCCGAACGAAATGCCGGCTCGAGCTGAGTCAATCCGATGAATCCGTCCGAAAAAATGCCCGCCAGTGCTGGCCAAGGTCACTCCAACGCTTCCGGCCGCCGCGCCGCCGAAAAAAAACGGCGCTGGCTGCTCATCGGCGGCTCCGTGGTGCTGCTCGGACTGCTGGCCGTGGGCGCAAAGCTCGCCTATCCCGGGATCAAGACCTCGCGTGCACGCCAGCATGCCGCCGAGGCGGAATCCGCCTTGCGGAAGGGAAATCTTGAACTGGCGGGAACCAAGGTAAAAACCGCGCTGGCGATGGGACCAAAGCTGCCCGAGGTGCTTCGTGCGGCCGCCCGCTACTGCGCCCTCCGTGGCGATCCCGCGGGCATTACCTATTTTCAGATGCTGCTCGCCACGTCGGCGGGCACGATGGCAGACCGGACCAATCTGATTTCACTTGCCCATGCGACTGGCCGTATCGGGCCGGCCCGAGACCAACTGCGCGAAATGCTGGCCTCGAACAGCAACGACGCCGTGGCGATGCGCTTCCTGATTGAAAACCACCTGCTCGCTCTGGACCAGGAAAAGGCGGTGCTCTCGGCGGCGTTCGCCCTTAAGGCTCATCCCACGAACACCTGGTTCCAACTGACGCTCGGCTCGCTGCTGATCGATGACCCCCGGGGCGACAAATACCAGGACGAGGGGCGGAGGCTTTTGTTTTCGCTCGCGATCGGCCAGAGCGCGGACCGCCTCGCCGCGCAAAACCGAATTGCGCAGGCGAAGGACCTGACCAAGCCCGAGGCGTCGGTCCTTCAGAAGCAGATTCAAAGCCGGACCAACCGGACGATTGACGACGAGGTGATCATCTACGACCTCCGCCGGCGGCAGGCTCCCGACAAAGCCGCAGACATTGTGGGCGAGGCGATCAATCGCTACCGCAGGGAGGACCCGGGCCTGGGCCTGACGGCAGTCGTGACCTGGGCCGCAAAAGGAAAGCAGTATGTCCCCATAACCGCCGCGTTGCCGGCAGCCGAAGCTGCGACCAACCGTTTGGTGGCGCCGATTTACGCCGCCGTTTTGTCGGCGAAAAAAGAATGGGCCGACCTGGAGAAATTTGTCGGGGCTGCAGAATCGGCCATTGGGAAGACCTTAACTGCCGGTTTTAGAGCGAGGGTAGCCATGGCTCAAGGGGACCGTCGGGAAGCTGAACGGCTCTTCCGCAGCCTCGGTGGTGAAAAGGATGTTTCCATCATCGACGCGAGAATTTTGGCGGAACAGGCGGAATCTGCCGGTCTTCCCGGGGTGGCCGTTGAAATCTATCAACGCCTGTCCGCCGAACCTTCGATCGCCTACGACGCCGCCCGCCAATGCGTCAGGCTGCTCGGTTCGCTGGAAGACATCGCGCAGATTAGAGAGGTCGCCGGAAGGCTGGCGAAGGCGTTTCCCCAGGAAGATGGAGTCGCGCTCGAGGCGGCCTGGGCCAACCTGGTTGCCAACCAGGACATCGCAGAATCGTGGGAGGTGATGTCCCGGCTACACCTAAAGGCCAGTTCGAATCAGGGGGCGCGCTTCGGCCTGGCGCTGGCCGAGTTGAAAATGGACCGACCGCAGAAGGCCCTGGCCCTCATCCAGGAGTCGAAGACTCCGTTTCCATCGCTGTCACCACGCATGCAACTTGCCCAGGTGATGACTCTCGGGGCAAATCAACAGCGCGACGCAGCCAAACGCCTCGCGAGCCAGATTGATCTTAGCCGGTTGCGGCAGGCCGAGCGGGCCATGGTTACTCCCTGGCTCTGATCGGTGGCCCGGTGCAGTTCCCCGGTTCGACCGAGGATTTAGTCAGGTCAGGCTCAACGCTCCGATAGCTCAAATGGATAGAGCAGCGGTTTCCTAAACCGTTGATCCAGGTTCAATTCCTGGTCGGAGCACCACCCTGAATCCACAACTGGAGCTTCGTCCGGCCTTCTATGGGCCGCCTGAAGTTGCTCGGTTGACGGTTCAGGGCGCGGCGCTCCCAATCGTTTCCTTCAGCGCCGCCACGATGCGCTCATTTTCCAATTTGGTACCGACGGTGATGCGGAGCCATTCGGGCAACTGGTAGCTGGCCATCGGACGCGTGATCAGGCCGCGGCGTTGCAGTTCGGCGACGGCGCCAACCCTTCCTGTTCCAACCGGGCGAACACGAACCGGTCCACCGGAGTGCGCACTCGGCCCGCGAGCGCCGGACTCCGCAGTTCCGGTTCCGCCGGCCGCACGACGGGCTTGAGCGACCACCAATCGAAGTCGTCCAACTTCGACTTCCCCTCCGCCGCCAGCAACCCGGCAGCCGCCAGCCAAACTCCGATGATGGCCGAAGCGACTTGCTGGAACCGAAAGGTCTCTCTGATTGAACGCATGGACGGGGAACGGTGACCGGCGGAGACTAATCACACCGATCCGCCTTCGTCATCCCTCGACTTGGTGACGGAGGAACGCTGGAATTGCTTACCGATAGACAAGCACCAGCGCCGCCGCCTTTTGCACGGCGGCCACGGTGTCTTCGAACGGGCGCTCGCGCGCGTTCGGTTCCTTGAGCTTGGCGGAGATGTCGGGAACAGATTCGAGGAAGGTGAGCAGGAAGCCGCTTTTCACCGCGTAGTTCACGTTCTCCGCCAGCACGCCGCTGGTCGCCCGCGCTGCCTGTTCGCTGAGCTTCGCCACCACGACACCCACAACGTTGCCCCGGGCATCCACCAGCGGCCCGCCGGAATTGCCGGGCTGCACCGGCACGCTGATCTGGAAATGGCGCGGGTCGTCCTGTGCTCCGGCGAGGCTCGCAATCTCACCCCTGGCCAACTTAGGAGAGAAACCCTGCAGGCCGACGTTGGGAAAACCGACGGTGGCCACCGTCTGCCCGAGTTTGACCGCACGGCTTGCTGTGATCGGCAGCGCGGCAAAAGTGCCCTCCACCTTCAACAAGGCGAGATCGTTCGCCTTGTCACGATGAATCATTTTACCGGTCAGCATACCATGCCCGACCAACACCCGCACCGAAGAACTGTCCTCTACGACGTGGGCGTTCGTCACCAACCAACCGTCGGTGGTGATGAAGAAGCCCGAACCGCTCGCGACGGGAGCCCCGAAGTCCTGGTCGGTTGGTTGGCCATCGGTGGTTGAAGAAACCGCAACTGCTTTTCCGGGTTGGATTTCACGGGTGAGTCGCTGTGCCTGGGTGATTTGCCTGGGAGTCATCCTGGATTCGACCAGGCTGCGATTTGAGACCGCAAGTGTGTTGCCCTGTGCGGCAGCAAGGTTGAACCATTTGTAGGCTTGAACGAGATCTACCGAAACGCCGTAGCCGTTGTCATACGCCACTCCCAGGAGGTTTTGGGCGTCGGCTCTTCCCTGCTCGGCCGCCATGCGATACCATTTGGCGGCCTCAGTGAAGTCCTTTGGAACGCCGTCGCCATTCCAGAACCGGTAGCCGAGGTTGACTTGTGCATCGCGGTCCCCCTGGTCTGCCGCCTTGCGCCACCACTTCACGGCTTCGACCGAGTCCTTGGCCACGCCGTCACCGTTAGCATACATCCAGCCGAGTTTGAATTGGCCGAAGGCCTCCCCTTGT
>JAYUSF010000386.1:0-9017 GCA_043755815.1 Verrucomicrobiota bacterium | reverse complement strand
ACGCGCGTCCGGAGTCTCCGGTGTGGCGGCCGTCAGTGCGACGGGGGCTGGAGCCGGCGTGGGCCGGGCGGTGACGACGGGTTCGGTGCGGAGCGTCGGTTTCGGCTGGACTGCGGGTGCGGGAATGGCCGTCGGTTCCGGGGCGGCCACGCGGCGCGTGTCCGGAGTCTCCGGTGCGGCGGCCGTCAGGGCGACGGGCGTCGAAGCCGGGGTGGTCCGGGCGGTGACGACGGGTTCGGTGCGGAGCGTCGTCTTCGGCTGGACCGCGGGTGCGGGAATGGCCGTCGGTTCCGTGGCGGCCACGCGGCGCGTGTCCGGAGTCTCCGGTGTGGCGGCCGTCAGGGCGCCGGGGGCTGGAGCCGGCGTGGGCCGGGCGGTGGCGACGGGTTCGGTGCGGAGCGTCGGTTTCGGCTGGACCGCGGGTGCGGGAATGGCCGTCGGTTCCGGGGCGGCCACGCGGCGCGTGTTCGGAGTCTCCGGTGTGGCGGCCGTCAGGGCGCCGGGGGCTGGAGCCGCCGGCGTGGGCCGGGCGGTGACGACGGGTTCGGCCCGGAGCGTCGGTTTCGGGGTGGCCACGGGGCGCGCGTCCGGAGTCTCCGGTGTGGCGGCCGTCGGGGCGACGGACGTCGGAGCCGGCGTGGTCCGGGCGGCGACCGGAGGTTCGGCGCGGAGCGGTGTCGCCGGCTGAACCGCCGGCATCGGGGCGGTCGTCGGTTCCGTGGCGGCCACGGGGCGCGTGTCCGACGGAACGGGTGCGGCGGCCGTCAGGGCGACGGGCGTCGGAGCCGGCGTGGGCCGGGCCGTGACGGGTGGTTCGGCGCGAAGCGGTGTCGCTTGAGAGATTGGAGGAGGAGTGGCGAGAGAACGGGTCGGTGCGACACCGGCGGGGGCCGATCCATCCGTAACCATTGCCTGTTTTCCGGAAACGACAGTGGGCTTTCCCAGTGCTTCCGGCGTCGGGCGATTACCGAAATTTGATTCGCCGGTGACCCCACGCCGCCGCGCGGAAATGCGCGCAGGTGAGGGTTGAATCACCGTCATTCCTTCAATGACCTCGGTCAGCTTCGCTTGGACTTCCTCCGTTCCCTCTTTGGGCAATGCCGGCGTCTCCGTGACTGGGGTGAGTTCATCGCCTGATCCCGCAACAGGATTCAATCCGTCTACCGGTTCGATGAGTATCGGAGCGGGCAGTCGGTTGGCGGTGATCGGTCTCCCGGCGAGGAAACTGGGTTCAGCGGGGCGACCGGGATGATTCGTGGCCTGCCTTGGCTGCGGACTTGGAACCAAGCTTCGCTTGCCGGCGGCCGCTGACCTGCTCCGGCTTTGCGACGGCAGTTCCCGGCGGTTGGAACGGAGTTCGGCGGGTTTCGATGCAGTGGAGTTTTCGAGGGGTGCCGGCGAAACGGCGTCGGACTCCTGAGTCCCTGAGCTCTCACCTTGGGCTTCGTCTGGGGCTGTCGTTTGCGGCAGTTGCGGGCGCGAACGTGGCAACGCAGCCGACGAAACGGAACGGTCCGACTCAGCGGGTTCGTCTTCCGCATCCGCCGGTCGGATTTCCTCGGCCGGCGGGGGCAGGGGACTGGGCGCCGCAGTGAGCCCAAACCCGAGTTCATTGATCACCGCGTCGTCTTCGGAACTGGTCCGACGAAGTTGCCGTCGGACGGGCAGGGCCTCCTCGTCCGCGTCGCTGGTTTCCGGCTGCGCTTGGACTTCTTCACCCGTCGCGGTGGTGGCGGCGGTCGTCACGTTGGCTTCGGGGACGAGGTTGGAGTCGGCGTTGGCGAGTTCCGCCGTGAACGCGAGGAACGGTCCGGACTCTCCAGACGACATTGTCCCGAGATTCGGCTCACTCAGGAAGAAATCCGTCGCCAGCGCAGGATTGGGGAAGGTCGAGATCGAGGAGTTCATGGCTTGGGGCTCGGTTGCGGCGATTTGGCGAGCCGAAGTTTCTCGGTCAGTTCGGCGACGCGTTGCGCCTCCGGGGCGCCCTGCTTGGAAAGGGCTTCGAGGATCAGTCCGGTTTCGGATTCCTTCATCTGGCTGAGAACCTTGACGACGGTGACGTCATCCATCTCCCGCAGAATTCCGGCGGCCCCACCGGGGGTCATGCTCCCGTAGGTTTTCGCGAGGCGTTTCAGGTTGGGCAGTTCCTCCGCCTTCACCTCAATGTGGCGCTTTTCAAACTCCGCCTTCAGGTCTTTGTATTGCTTCTCCACGGCGGCCTTGATGTCGCTGATGCGCTTGTCGATCTCGGCCTGGGTTTGGGTGACCGTTTGCGCGACCAGGTCGATCTCCTTGCGCTCGGTCTTCAGCCGGGTGGACAGCTGGTTGAGATCCTGTTCACGCGCGGCGAGGGCCTCCTTCTCGGCCTTCAGCTCCTTGATGAGTTGGTCGACCTCCGGGTTGAAGTAGACCCAGGATTCGACGGGCTCGAGTGGCGCCATCGGCTGGGCATGCTCCGGCTCGTGGGTTTCAGCCGAAGCGTGGTTCGCCGCGGCGGGCGTGGCCGGGGGGCGGATCGAGGGAGCCGCGGATTGGACCGTCACGAGCCACGTCACGAGGAAGGCGACGCCGCCGACGGTGGTGGAGACGAGCGGGGATTCGAGGGCTTTCATGGGAAGGGAGGGTGGAAAGGTCAGCTTAGCAGCCCGGGCGCGGTGCGGAGGGTGGGCAGGTCGTCCAACCACTTTTGCTCATCCCGCTGCACTTCGCCCTGGTGAAGCTCGCGGGCACGGTCGTGGTGTTTTTGGACAGCCTCGCTTTCACGTCGGGCCGAAATCATCTGGCCGAGAGCGTGGTTGAGCTGGATTTCCGCCTCGTCGAGCTGCTTGGCCATGAGGTCCCGCCGCTCCTGAAGCCAGACGCTGAAGAGCTGGCGCTGGCGGATGTCGGCGGCCGGGGCGCCGTCATTGAGGAGCCGGCTGCACTCCGCGTGCCCGCGGGCGAGTTCACGGTCGGCGGCTTCGAGGTGCTGAAAGGCGCTCGCGCGCCGCGCGAGGGCGCCGGCATAGCATTCGGTCGCCTCGTGTTCGCGCCGGTCGCGGAGGCGTTGGACGGCCTGAAGACGGTAGCGGAAGGCTTTCATGGGTGTTGGTCAGTTAGCGGGCGGTGGCGGGGCGGGGCCGGGCCGGTTCGGGCACGTTCATGAGCTGCGCAAGCTGCTTCCAGCTTTCGCCGGCGGTGAAGCCCTCGCGGACGCCCTGCTTGAGAAAGGTGTTCAGCGGTCCGTGAAGCTGGATCGCCCGATCCACAACCGGATTGGTTCCCTGCGGATAGGCGCCGATGTTGATCAGGTCCTGGTTCGTCTTGTAGACGGCCATCAGCTCGCGGGCCCGCGCGGCGAGTTCGACCTGATCCGGGGTGGTGAGATCGCGGACGAGCCGGCTGACGCTCTGGAGCACGTCGACTGCCGGATAATGGTTGGACTGGGCCAGCTCACGGGTCAGCACGATGTGCCCGTCGAGAATCGAGCGGACCGCGTCGGCGATGGGTTCGTTCATGTCGTCGCCCTCCACCAACGTGGTAAAAAGTCCGGTGATCGACCCGCGTTCGCCGGTGCCGGCGCGCTCAAGCAACACCGGCAGGTTGGAGAACACCGACGGGGTATAGCCCCGGGTCGCGGGCGGTTCGCCCACGGCGAGGCCAATCTCGCGTTGGGCCATCGCGAAACGGGTCACCGAATCCATCATGAGCAGCACGTTCAGCCCGGCGTCGCGGAAATGCTCGGCGATGGTCATCGCGACGAAGGCCCCCTTGAGCCGGGCCAGCGCCGGGTCATTGGAAGTGGCGACCACGATGACGGATTTCTTCCGGCCGGCCTCGTCCAGGTCCTTTTCAAGGAACTCGCGCACTTCGCGTCCCCGCTCGCCGATCAACGCGATCACGTTGACATCCGCCTCGGCCCGGCTGGCCATCATGCCGAGCAAGGTGGACTTGCCGACACCGCTGCCGGCGAAGATGCCGAGGCGCTGACCGCGACCACATGGCACAAAGGTATCGATCGCCTTCACCCCGGTCTGGAACGGCAGACCGATCCGCTGGCGTCGAAGCGGATGGGGCGGCTGGACTTTGACGCTGACGTAGTTTTCGGCCTGGAGCGGGCCGCGCCCGTCAATCGGGATGCCAAGGCCGCTGATGATGCGGCCCCGCAGCTTGTCACCCACTGGCGCCTGAAGCGGCCGCCCAAGGGCGATGACTTCGCAACCGGGATGGATGCCGTGGATTTCACCCAGCGGCATCAGGAGAACATGGCGGTCCCGGAAGCCGACGATCTCGGCCAGCGTGGAGGTTTCGTGCCGGGGCGATTCGATGCGGCAGACTTCGCCCACCGCCGCCAGGGGGCCTTCCGCCTCAATGATCAGGCCGATGAGCTGGGCGACCCGGCCGCGATTTTGCAGGGCACGGGTGTGCCGGACCCGATGGAGCAAGGTCCGGAGGCGGGCTTTCGGAAAACCGGGCTGGGCAGTGACGAGCATCAGTTTTGGAGGACGTCCCGGAGGACTTCGAACTTGGTTTCGCGGCGGGCATCGATGCTGCCGAAATTGGTCTGCACGATGCAGCCTCCGCGGGTGACTTCGGAGGAGACCTCGAACGCGATCTGCTCGGCGCCGGTGCCGGAGCGGAGCAGGGGGGATTCAACCCGTTCGAGCAGGGAAAGGTCCTCGGGATGCAGCTGCACCCGCAGGCCGGTCTTGTTCTCAATGTCGGCCAGCGCATCACGGACCGTCGCCTCGACGTGAGCCTCGGAAATGGGCATGCCGGCGACGAGCTTGCGGGCAACTTCCAGGGCGAGTGAAACGAGCGTGCTTTCGCATTCCCGCGCCACCTGCGCGATGGATTGGCGAAGCGACACGAGAACTCCGCTCTGGAGTTCGTTCAGTTCTGCGCGCTGCCGTTCCAATTGGGCACGCAGGGTGCGTTCGGTTTCCTCGCGACCCCGTTCGTAGCCGCTCTGTTCGGTTTCCCGGGCGAGGAGGTCAAGGGAGCCGGCGCGCGTGGAGCCGGCCAGCCTCGCGTCGTAGAGCGGGAGGGTCAGTCGGATCGGTTCGCGCCAGGCCGTCACGAGGTGCCTTCCTTTGAGCTGTCGCCGAGTTCGATTTCGCCTTCGCTTTCGAGGCGACGGACGGTCTCGATGACCCGCAGTTGGGCGGCCTCGATGTCTTTCAGCTTGAGTGAACCCATGAGCGAGATTTCCTCCGCCACGGTTTCGGCGGCGCGCTTCGAGATGCAGCCCAGAAGCCTCTTCTTGAGCTCCTCGCTGCAGGTCTTGAGGGAGACCGCGAGATCCCGCATGTCGACTTCGCGGAGGATGCGCTGCAGGCCGGATTGCTCGAGCAACCGCAGATCTTCGAAGGTGAACATCTTCTGGCGGATCGACAGGCCGAGCTCCGGGTTCCGCTCCTCGATGGTCGTCAGCAGCGCCTTGCTGATGTTCTTGTCGAGCGCGTTGAGCAGGCTGGCCGCGGACTTGACGCCTCCGGTCTGATTCGGAACGCGGCTCTGCCCGCCGGTGAGCCGCCGGGTCATGACTTCAACGATCCGTTCCACGACCTCGATGGGGGTCGGGGCGAGGGTCGCAAGGCGTTCGACGACCCGGTCCCGGAGGTCCTCGCGCAGCAGCATGAGGATTTCCGACGCGCGCTCGGGCGCGAGGTAGCTGGTGACGAGCGCAATGGTCTGGGGCTGCTCGCTCTTCAGCAGGTTGAAGAGCTGGCGCGTCTCCAGGTCGATCAGCTGCTGGATGGCGCTCGATGGGGCGCGCTGCGGGGCGACCCGGTTGATGATGCCGGACGCCTTGAACAGGCCGACCGCGCGTTCGAGGGTGCCCTGGGTAAATTCAATTCCACCCCGGAGCGACGTGCTCGCGTGGACCGCGATGCCGCTGAATTCCTTCATCACCTCGGACTGCACGTCCCGGCTTAGCATCGTGAGTTTCGAAGTTTCGGCGCAGACCGCTTCCAGCTCGTGCTGGTCGAGCTCTTTCAGCAGCAGGGAGGCGCTTTCGGAACCGAGAATGATCAACAAGGCGGCAAGCTTCTGCACCTTGGTCATCCTGGCCACGGCTTCGGCGGCCGCGGAGGGGACGGCAGCCGGGTCGGCCGGGGCATGGGTGGGCGTCTCAACAGTGGCTTTCATGGCTCAGTTCGATTTGCCGCGGTCCATCCACGAGCGAACGGCTTCGGCCATGTTGCTCGGGTTCTCCCGGATGAGCTGATTGAGCACGTCCACGGTGACCACGCCCGGTATGAGCGTTTCAACGTCGCCTCTCCGGTGTTCTGAACCCTTTTCCGGAACGGTTCCCCGCCCGTTGGGGTTGCCGTCCAGATCAAGCTGACCGATGGGAACTCCCAGCGGAATCGAATCGGCGGCGGTCTTCTTGAGGCTGCGCCAGAAAAGACCGAGGACTGCGAGCCCGAGCGCCGGATAGGTCAGCTTCAGCGCGAGGTTGATCCAGAACTGCTTCTTTTCCTGGCTTTCGAGGCGTTGGCTGAGTTCGAGCGCGGGCTGATCATTGAAGGCCATTTCTTCCAGCGTGACCGTGTCGGCGCGCGTCGTGTCGGCGCCTTCCTGGATGCCGATTGCGCTCTGGACGATCTTGCGGAGCTTGTCCAGTTCCGCCGGAGTGCGGGGCGTGGCGACGCGGTTGGTGCCGGTGCCGGTGAAGCGGGCGGCCACGAAGACGGCGGCGGTCAGGCGCTTGAGCCCGCCCGCACCGAGCGTGGTGCTGACGGTGGTCTTGTTGATCTCGTATTGGTTGTTGATGACCTTCTTCTTCGTGTTGGTCTGATTGGTGGAGTTCAGCGACGTGGCGCTGTTGGTCTCGCCAATGTTGGCGGAGAGACCCGCACCCGCGCTGCTCGGAGTGGTGACCAGCGAGTCCGTGTTCTCGTCGTTGTTGATCGAGCTTCGGAGGACCTGTCCCTCGGGATCATACTTCTCCTCGGTGCGGACCAGGCTGTCGAAGTTGATCTCGGCGGCCACGCGCACGACGGCCTGGCCGGGGCCGAGCACTTTTTCCAGCATGCCCTCGGCCTTCTTGGTGAAGTATTGCTCGAGCTCGCGGCGGGCGGTCAGTTGCGACGTCGTCAGCCCCGTGATCGAGTTTTCCTCGCTGTTTTCGGAGAGCACGTTGCCCGAGTTGTCGACGACGGCCACGGCGTTGGGCTGAAGTCCCTCGACGGAGTTGGCGATTAGGAAGCGGATTGCGTTCACCGTCTGCGGGGGCAGCGTCATCCCCGGTGTGTTGACCATGACCGAGGCCGTCGGCCGCTTGAGCCGGTCCACCAGCAGCCGGTTTTCCGGCATGACGATCATCACCTGGGCGCTTTCGATGCCCGAGACCTGCGCCAGCGTGCGTTCGAGTTCGCCTTTGATCGCCCGCAGATAGTTGGCGCGTTGGACGAAGTCCGAGATTCCGAAGGCCGGCTTGTCAAAGATCTCAAACCCGACCCCGGCGCTGTTGCGGCCGATGCCTTTCGACGCCAGCTGCCAGCGCATGAGGTGCACCTTGTCGGCGGGCACCATGATGCCGCCGCCCGCCCTGTTGATGGTAAAGGGCACCTTGGCGTCGTTGAGCGCGGCGACGACCTTGGCCGACTCCGCCTCGTCCAGACGGCCAAACAGCTGGGTATACTCCGTGCGTGCGGACCAGAGGCCAACGCCGACCAAACCGGCGACGAGCGCGAGGCCGGCGACGACGATGGACACCCGCTGGTTGAGCCCCAGCTCCTTCCAGGTGGCGAGCAGCTTGAGGCCGAATGGATCGGTGGGTCCGTTCACAGGCGGTAATCAGAAGAAGTTTTCAGACCTGCATCCGCATCAGTTCCTGATAGGATTCGAGGAGTTTGTTGCGGACTTCGACCATGAGCTGAAAGGACACGCTGGCTTCCTCCACGGCGATCATGGTCTGGTGCAGCGAGACGTCCTTGCCGCTGAGCAGGCCGTTGACCGCCTCCGAGGACGCTGCCCCCTTGGAATTCACCTCGCGGACCATCTGTCCGAGCATGTTTCCGAACAGGTCCGGACCGCCGGTGCCCGTGATCGCGGAGGTGCCGCCTGCAGAAAGGGTTGAACCCAGCTTCTCGAAGTCCGGGACGCCCCCGGGACCGGTCAGCGACGAAAGGTTCTTCAACTCGGCCTGTGGAATGACTCCGGCCTTGCCCTGTTGGAGCGGCAGCGACTGGAGACTGGTCATTGGGAGTGAACCCAGGGCGGAGAGGGGATTCATGGCAGGGCGTCATGCACGGGTTGGGTCTAGCGCTTGCCGATGGACAGGGTTTGCAGGGCCATGGATCGGGCGTTTTTCACCACTGAAAGGTTGGCTTCGAACGCGCGGGAGGAACTGATGAGGTCGGCCATCTCCTCGTGGATGTTGATGTCGGGCAGGGCCACCATGCCGCGGGCGTTGGCGTCCGGATCGCCCGGGCGGTAGACCAGCCGAGGGGCGCGGTGATCCGTCGTGATTCCGGAGACGCGGACCTGCGATGCCCCGGTGCCGCCCAGCCCGTCGCGCTGGGCGGCGAGGACCGTCTCGAACTGCACCTGCTGCCGCTCGTAGGGTTTTCCATTCGGACCCCGGCTGGAGTTGGCGTTGGCGATGTTCTGTCCGACGACCTCCATGCGGATGCGTTCGGCATTGAGGGCGGAAGCGGTGCTGGGGAGTCCGGGAATGAAGTTGATCATGGCGGGTAGGTTCAGGCGTGGCCGGTGATCGCCAGGCGAAGGCGGAGCAGGGAGCTGGTGACGAGCTGCGTTTCCAGCGAATGGGCCAGGGTGTTCTGATTCAACTGCAGCAGTTCGTCTTCCAGTTGCACCGTGTTGCCGTCGGCACTGGCCACCACTGCGTTCTGATCCACGGCGAGGCTGGGCTTCAGGGCTGCGGAACGATCGGGATCCCCACTGCCAATGGCGCGCTGGAGTTCGGCCTGGAACCCGGGAGCGAGATCCACCCGCCGGTAGTTGGGGGTCTCGAGATTGGCCAAGTTCGCGGCGATCGCCTGATGCCGGACCGCGGTGGC
>JAYUSF010000385.1:0-9061 GCA_043755815.1 Verrucomicrobiota bacterium | reverse complement strand
ACAGGCGGGGGCGCCTGTCCCACTACCTCAGCGCAGCCTGCTTCCAAGCTCCGGGTCAACATCGCGCTGCCCGAGGACTTTTCGCTGAACCAGGCGCTGTCGTTGTTCCTCCTAGACTCCATTCCCGCGCTCAACCCCGAGGCGCCCGACTACGCGCTCGACCTCATCACGCTGATCGAGGGTATCCTCGAGGACCCGAGCGTCGTCCTGCGTTCCCAGCTCCACAAACTCAAGGGCGAGAAGGTCGCCGAGCTCAAGGCACAGGGCGTGGAATACGACCAGCGCATGGAGGAGTTGGAGAAGCTGGAGCATCCCAAGCCCAAGCCGGAGTTCTTCTATCCGCTCTTCAACGAGTGGTCCGGCAGGCACCCGTGGGTCGGCACCGAAAACCTTCGGCTGAAATCCATCGCGCGGGAAATGTTCGAGCAGTTCCGCTCGTTCGCCGACTATATCAAGATCTACGAACTCCAGCGGGCCGAGGGCGTGCTGCTGCGGCATCTCAACGGCGTTTACAAGGTGCTTTCCCAGACCGTCCCCGAGGCTGCGAAGACGGATCCCGTCCGCGAGATGGAGGAGTATCTCCGCACCATGCTCCGGCAGGTGGACTCCAGTCTGCTCGACGAATGGGCGAAGATGAAGAACCCGGACTACCGTCCGCCCACGGCCGACGTCGCGGAAGTCCGGCCGCCCGGGGCCGAAGCAGCGGCGCAGGACATCACCCGCGACACCAAGGCGTTCACCGCCGCCATTCGGACGCGGATCTTCACGTTTCTGCGCGCGCTGGCGAACGACGACTTCGACGCGGCGTTGGATTCGTTCCGAAGCAGCCGCGCTGAAAGGTCTCCCGCTTCCCCATCGTCCATCGCCGACCCACAACCACAACCCCAACCCGATCCGGGCCTCCTCACGTCGGCTGCCACGGAGGCGGCGATGACGCCCTGGACGGCCCAGCGGCTGCGCGATGCCATCGAGCCCTACTATGCCGGGCACAAGTTCCTGAGTCTGGACCCGGAAGCGCGCAACGTGCGCCACACCTACGTGCAGGTCGCCGAGGACCGCCCGAGCTGGACCGTGCAGCAGATCCTCGTGGACCCCGACGCCCACAACGACTGGGTGGCCGAATTCCGAATCGACTTGATGGCCTCGCGGGAACTGAAGGAACCCGTGTTGAGTTTGCTGCGGGTCGGACCTGTGGCCGCTTGAGCGGCTGCTGCCACGTCCCGGTGACCTCCGGTGGAAAGTGTGGGCGGGTTGCCCCGCTACCCGCGGGGGTTCCGGGGGAAACCGCCCACAACTGCGCACCGATCGGCATCGGCAGGTGGGATGCCGTCCGCGGGGCGGCCTCAGTCCTTCAACAGCTTCCGGATCGCCGCCATCAGCACGCCCTCCGCCTCAGGCGCCACGTTGGAGCTGCGCGGTTCCGTCTCGTAGCCGCCTTCGGTGTAGGCCCGTTCGGTGCCGATATACCAAGGGCCGTAGTCGCCGTAGGCGGCCATCGCCACGAAGCGGTCCGGACGCTCGGCCTTCGCGGCGAGTTGGTATTCCACGAACAGTTCTCCGGGCAAGTGCAGCAGGCGGGCCCGACCCAGCGCGAGGCACGAGACTTCGATCTTGTGCCCGGCCTGACAGCGCCGCAGCCACGCGAGCCGGGAGGCCTCACCACGGGTCAGGAACGGCGCGGACCGGCCCTTGAGTTCGGCGACCAGCTTCGGTTCGTCGAGATGCTTCGTGGGCGGCAGCGCGACGGGTTCGACGCGCCAGGCGACGTCAGCGGCGGTGATGGGCTGGCGCCGGGTAGCGTCCCAAGCGCGCTTCATCCCGTCGGCCAGGCGCTCGGCGAGGATGCGGCGGTTCTCGGGCGAACCGTCGTTGTATTTGCCGGCACCGAGGTTGCCGCCGGCGCCATTGAAGTGGACGTGCAACGCCTGCGGCACCGCAAGCTGGCGCAGAAACCGCGCGAGGCCCGGGAAGTCGGGATTCGGAATGCCCGTGCGGTAATAGCTCTGCGGATGCGTGGCGTAGTAGCTGAGCACCGCCACGGGCTGGTTGGAACTCCAGAAGCTGACGAGCGAGACGACGGGATCGATCGTGCCCTCGGGCTCGGCCCGCAGCTTCGGGTCGGGTGTGGCCGTGTAACGGACGGCGCGCACCTTGCCGTCGGGCCCGAAGATGCGGCGGTTCGACGCAACCTCGTGCACGGGCGCCGTCCCGAGCCCGATTTCCGTGACAGGCTGCGCGCGCGCCAGGGATTCCCGAACGGCGCCCGCCAGCCGCTTCAATGCCTCCCGTTGGAACGAACCTTCGAAGTTCAACGCGTCGAGCCCTTCGTCCTTGAGGATTCTTTCCGCACCGAAGTCGCAGTCCGGCGCATCGTGCTGGTGCAAAGTATGGATACCGACCCGCTGGGCCGTCGTGCCCGCGGCGGTCGCCAGAGCCTGGCGAAAGGCGTCGTGCCCCTCGTTGGCGATGCCGATCCAGTCGACCGCGCACAACACGATGGGTTCGTCCGCGCCGATCAGGACGATGCCCCGGGCGCGCAGGCCCATGTCCCAGGTGTTGGTCACCGGGTCGTAGGCCATGCGCGAGCCGATGGGGGGCGTGACGTCGGTGTCAAACGTGGCGACCCGCAACGGCCCGGCGGCGGCCAAGCGCAGAACCGTGAGCGAAATCAGAAGCAAGCTGGCGGCAACGCGGGCGAACATGGCCTGACTCTAGGCGCCGCCCGGCCGGTTAGAAGACCGGAGTCAGGGTAGGGCGGACGGCGCGCAGCTTTTCATCGCGGTTGAGAAAACCCGACGCTGGGTAGGGAAGGCGCGCTGCGCCTTCCAAGCTCGGAGCCGCGGGCGGAACTTCGCCGCGTGGCGTGGCCGACACTCCGCGCGGCGAAGTTCCGCGAGGTTTTGGACTGCGGCAGTCCTCTGCCGCTGTGGTGGACGTGGGCGGGTTGTGAGGGGAGGGTGCTAAACCACGTCCGGCCGGCCAAAGCGCCAGGGGACTGGCGCAGTCCAAGACGCTGCCGCGACGCCCCCACGCGCGGCGGATTCCGCAGCCCGTCGATCCGCTCGGGCCGCGGGGCCGCCGCAGCGCAGCTCCCCTGCCACGTTGAAAAAATGCGCCCCGGGGAAGACTCCCGGCTTAACCTTTTGCTTCCCCTCGCCGCGCCGGTTCCCATGCTCCCGCCGATGTCTGATGTGCCCCTGCTCACCCTCGACCTGCCCGGCATCCGCAAGCTGAAGTCCGGCAAGGTCCGCGAAGTCTTCGATCTCGGCGACTGCCTGCTGTTCGTCGCCTCGGACCGCATCTCGGCCTTCGACTGCATCATGCCCAACGGCATCCCGCGCAAGGGCGAGGTGCTCACGCAGATTTCCCATTTTTGGTTCGACCTCACGGAAAACTGGCTGCCCAACCACCGCCTCGCCCACGCCGACGAGCCGCTGCCGGCCGCGCTGCAACCCTTCGCCGCGCAGCTCGCCCGGCGGAGCATGATCGTGAAGAAGTCGCAGCCGCTCGCCATCGAGTGCGTGGTGCGGGGCTACCTTGCCGGCTCGGGCTGGAAGGAATATCGCACCAACCAGACAGTCTGCGGCATCCCGTTGCCGGCGGGTTTGCAGGAATCCAGCGAACTGCCCGAACCCATCTTCACGCCGGCGACCAAGGCCGAGACCGGGCACGACGAGAACATCCACTTCGCCCGCGCCGCCGAGATCGTCACGCCGGCCATCGCGGAAAGGGCCCGGGAACTCAGCCTGCGGCTTTATTCCACCGCCCGCGATTATGCCCGCCAGCGCGGCATCATCATCGCCGACACCAAGTTCGAGTTTGGCCTGTTCGACGGCGAACTGATCCTGATCGACGAGGTGCTGACGCCTGACTCTTCACGCTTCTGGCCGGCCGAGCACTATGCCCCCGGCCGCAGCCAGCCCAGTTACGACAAGCAGTTCGTCCGCGACTATCTCGAGACACTGGTCTGGGACAAAACCCCACCGGCGCCCGCTCTGCCCGCCGAGGTCGTGGTCCGGACCCAGGCGAAGTATCGGGAAGCCTACGAGCGCCTCACCGGGCGAAGGCTGTAAGCGCGCGCCCACTTCGACCGCTCCGAGTCCATCCGCCCTCCCGAGGCGAAGGGCGGAGGGAGGGACACAGTTTCGGATCGGCGCAGTTTTAGGCCCGCCATTGGAAGCTGGCGATGCGCAATGATAGTGCGATCCCGCTTGCATTCGCATTTGCCAACACCGAATTCCGCACGAGTTTGAATAGCGGTTCGGGCGGCACGCGTCTTCAGTGACCACCCCCTGGTCCACCTCCTTGGCGTCCTGCCTGAACCTGCATTTCTATTGCCGCTCTCCGGGTGTGGCGCCAGGTCGTTGTCCCGATCGACGCTTTCTAAACCATTGCCGAGACGGATCGAATTGCGGAACTCTCCTTGCGCCGCCGACGTGATGAAATGGCAGACATAGGGGACTTAAAATCCCCTGGCCGCAAGGCCGTGCGGGTTCGAGTCCCGCCGTCGGCACCACCTTCCCCGAACTGAGCCGTCTGGAATGGGTCGCTCTTCAATTGCCCGTTGTCCCCACCTCCCGTCTGGCAACCGGGCCGAAGAAAAGGAATGGCCTCTTGGGCTGGAAACCGATTCAGTCGCCGTCGTTCACCGGCGTAACATCCCACTCCATGAGTTCCCAGACCGTCCAGTTTCTCCAGGCCTGCTCGTCCGACGAGGAGATCGACACGATGCGCCTAGTCGACTGCGTCATCATTGATGCGGTGCGGGCCGGCGCCTCGGACATTCACATCGAGCCCTGGGAGAGTTCCGTCGCCGTGCGCGTGCGGCTCAGCGGCGTCCTGAACGAACTCGTTCATCTCCCGAGCGATCTGCTGCCCAAGATCGTCGGCCGGCTGAAGATCATGTCGAACCTGATCGGCCACGAAACCACGCTGCCGCAGGAGGGCCGCGCGAACACCTTCGAGGAGGCCGGCAACGTCGTGCTTCGCATCTCGACCTTCCCCACGATCCGCGGGGAAAAGGTGGTCATCCGTATCTTCGATCCCAAGGGCCGCTCCTTCGACCTCGACAGCCTGGGAATCGAGGACGACACGCTGGTCACGTTCAAATCGCTGATCTCGCGGCCTACTGGGCTTATCCTGCTCACCGGCCCGACCGGTTCCGGCAAGACCACGGCGATCTATGCCGCGCTCCATCACCTGATCGAGCGGGCCGGCCCCAGCATCAGCGTCGCCACGGTGGAGGATCCGGTGGAATTCAACCTGCCGCTGATTGCCCAGTCGCAATGCAATCCCGCGCGCGAATACACCTATCCCGTCGCGCTGCGCTCGCTCATGCGGCAGGACCCGCAGGTGATCATGATCGGCGAGATCCGCGACGCCGAGACGGCCAACATCGCCGTGCAGGCGGGCCTGACGGGTCATCTGGTGCTCAGCACGATTCACGCGGCCAGCACGCCGGGCGTGTTCGCGCGCATGATCAACATGGGCATCGAACCGTTTCTCCTGTCGTCGTCCATCGCCGGCGTCCTGGGCGTTCGGCTCGTGCGCCGCAACTGTCCGGTCTGCTCCGAAAGCTACGAACCGGACGAGGCGTTCCAGCGCTTCATTCCCGACGAACTCCGCGCTGTCGCCCAGTTCCGGAAGGGCACCGGCTGCGATACCTGCGCCCAGACCGGGTTCAGCGGGCGCGTCTCGGTGACCGAAATGCTCACGGTCAGCGAAAACTTGCGCGACGCGATCCTGGAAAAGCTGCCCACCCGGCGGCTTCAGGACATCGCGAAGGGTGACGGACTGCTGACGCTCTGGGACAAGGGACTCCGGCGGGTGGTCCAGGGGGAAACGACGATCGAGGAAATCCTCCGCGTCATCGGCATGGAAGGTTTCTGAGCGCGTTCCGGCCTCAGCGGGACAGGGCGAGCAGCCACGTCACGGCGACGAGCGGGGCAAAGGTCAGCCAGGCTGCACGGTTGCCGGCCGGGAGGGCGCGGGACGGCAGAAACGCGAGCGTCCCGCCGAGCACGAGGCCGCACCCAAAGCCGACGGCATGGGCCAGCACGTCGCTCGTAATCGCGGTGCCGAGCTGGATGAACAGAAACGTCCCGCCGCCGATGCCCGCCAGCACCACCCGGGTTCCGCGGCGGCCGTGCCGCCAGAGGGGTAGCGCCTGCGCCGCCATCATGCCCAGGGCCGCCATCACCATGCCGGATGACCCCAGCCCGTAGCCGAGCGCCTCCCGCCGGAATTGGAGCGCCACAAAGTTCGCCGTGGCCCCGGACAGAAACGTCGCAAGGCACGCCAGGCCGGCTCCGAACCGGGCCATCGCCAAGCCCAGGAGCAGCGCGCCCATGACCGCGTTGGAAGTGAGGTGAGCGATGTCGGCGTGAAGCCAGACGGCCGTGAAGGCGCGCCACCATTCGCCGCGGGCGGCGGCCGCATAGCGGAACTCCCCGGCCGCAAGCTGCTCGCTGAAGACATGGAGCAAAGCCAGCACGGCGACCCAGGCCAGGACGCCCGAGTGAAAGTTCAGCTCCGAGTCGGGCAGCGGATGTTCCCAGCGCGAACGCCGGTTTTCCTGGTGGTAGAGCCGGAGTGCCTGGAGCGCCCGGGGTTGATCGGCGATTTCGAGCAACAGTTGCCACGCGCCCGACTCGGCGTCGCGGTCCAGGCCGCACCCGATCCCTTGGCTCGCCAGCACCAGTGACCAGTCGAGCGCCTGCTGATGATCGCGGGCGCGAATCAGGGCCGGTGCTGCTGCCACTTCGCTCACGGCCGGCAAGGTCGCGATTGGTCCGGCCGTGGCAAATCTGCGTGCGCGGGCCCGGTTTGCCTGATCTGGGCACCGCGGTGGTGGCGCGAGGTTCCCGCTGAGCACGCTGGCCCACTGGCTCGGTAGGAACCTCGCACCACCTTGGCCAAAGCAGGCCGGCGATTCCCCACACGCACGATGACAAGATGCGCCTGCCCGGTTTGCCTGCCGCCCTTCCGGTGCCTAGCTTCACGGCCGTGAAACCGATCTGGCTCGTTTTGGGAACCGTCTTCGCCGTGTCGCTGCGCGCCGCTGAACCGGCTCCGTTGTTTGCGGAAGACTTTACCAAGGTTCCGGACGGCGAGCTCCCGGATCCGCCGTTCAAGCTGCTCGACGGCCAGTTCAAGGTTACTGCCGAGGGCGACGACCGTTTCGTCGAGCTGCCCGGTGCACCGCTGGAGAGCTACGGGTTTCTGTTTGGTCCGAGCCAGCCTTCCGGAGTCGAGGTCACCGCCCGCATCCTTGGCACCAAGACCGGGCGCAAGTTCCCTACCTTCGCGGTCGGCCTGAACGGCGCCGGCGGTTACCGCCTGCAGGTTTCGCCGGCGAAGAACGCGGTCGAACTTTTCAGGGGCGACGACGCGCTTGCCTCGGCCGCCTTCAAGTGGACCAGCGGCGAATGGACCCAGCTCCGGCTTACGCTGCGGCCAGGAAAGGACGGCACGTTCACGCTGGAAGGCGCCGCCTGGCCGGCCAGCGGAACCGCTCCCGGGCGGCCGCTCGTGAAGTTCACCGAGCCGAAGCTGCACCCGGCCGGCAAGGCCGGCGCGTGGGGCATGCCCTTCAGCGGCACGCCCATCCGCTTCGACGACCTGAAGGTGACCAAGCTCGAATGAGTGCGCCCGCATGAGCCCGCGGGACCACTTCCGACACTGTCCGCGCTGCGGCGGTTCTCAGGCCGCGCCTCCGACGGCCAACGTGTTCACCTGCGGCGCGTGCGGCTTCCGGCTGTTCTTCAATCCCGCGGTGGCCATCGCCGTTTTCATCCGGCGCGATGATGGTCGGGCGCTGTTCATCCATCGCGCCAAGGATCCCGGAAAAGGCCGGCTCGCCCCGCCGGGCGGATTCATCGACATCGGCGAACGAGCCGAAGCCGCGGCCTGCCGCGAGATCCGCGAGGAGGTCGGGCTTGAACTCGCCGACGTGACGTTCCTCTGCTCGCAGCCCAACACTTACCACTACGCCGAGGTCTCCTATCCGGTGCTGGACTTCTTCTTCACGGCGCGCGCCCTCGACGCCGACGGAGCCGCCGCGCTCGACGATGTGGCGAAGTTCGAATGGCTCGACCCGCTCACCGTGAGTCCGGCGCAGATGGCCTTTCCGTCGATGCAGGCGGCGCTGGGCCTGTGGCAGGAGCGACTGCGACGCGGCGCCAGCCTGCTTCAGTGAGCCGCCGCTGGTGGGACCGCCGAACCGGGCCGCGTAGTCAGCGGTTTTGGCGGATGCTTCGCGATGGTGCGAAGCGCCACCGCGAGTGAGACGAGGATCAGCACCGCGCCGAGAAAAAAGCCCGCGCCCGGCAACGGGAAGGGCGCCTTCGGCCCGATAAAGTATCCGAAGAGCGAGGTCGAAAGCAGCGGTCCGGTGAAACCCGCGATGCTGCCCAGGCTCGTCAACGCGCCTTGGATCGCGCCCTGTTCGTTGTCGGCGACATTGCCCGAGATGAGACCCTGTGCGGCCGGACTGCCAATGCCGCCGAGCGAACCAAACACCAGGATCGCGTAGATCATCCAGCCCTGCGTCGCGAGCCCGTAACCGGCGAAAGCCACGGCACCGATCAGGTAGCCGACGGTGATGGAACGCACCTCGCCCAGGGCCGGGATGATCCGCCGGGCCAGTCCGCCCTGCACGATGGCCGCCGTGATGCCGACGACCGCGAGCGACCAACCCACCTGACTCGAGGTCCAGCCGTAACGATGATCGGTGTAGAGCACCCACAGCGCGTGCAGGCCGAAGTTGGCGAGGTTCAGCAGGAAGAAACTCACCGCCAACCCGAGCACCAGCGGGTGGTGCCGCAGTGCGGCGAGCGACGAAACCGGATTGGCGCGCGCCCAGGAGAATTCCCGGCGGTTCGCCGGCGCCAGCGATTCCGGCAGGACGAAGTAACCGTAAGAGCCGGTCTAAAAACTCGTGAACCCCGTTGAATCAGGCCACTCTGCGGAGCATGAGGCGTATGAGGGCCAGGTGAATGAAGGCCGTGGCGCTGGTCTCGGTCTTTTCGTGGTCGCGCACCAGACGGCGGTTTTGCATCAG
>JAYUSF010000384.1:0-9062 GCA_043755815.1 Verrucomicrobiota bacterium | reverse complement strand
GAGGTCTGGAACAGGGCCAACGAGTAACCGACCTGCAGCTTGGCGAGTGTGACGACGGTGCAGAACTGCATCAACCCGGTGGTCAGCACGAGGGTCGCGAGGGCTCCGGTCGAGGCCTGCAGCCTGTCCCGGTGGTCGACGAGGTCCCGCCAACGTCGAGTCAGCGTCAACGTCAGGAGGACCGCGAGCAGGCAGAGCACCGCCCACCACGCGAAGACCGTGGCCGGATTTGAAGCCGCCAACGCCCGCTTGAGGAACACCGCTTCGACCGCGGACGGAATCAATGCGGCGATCCGGAGCTGAACGCCCCGGTTCAGGAACAGCTTGAAGAACGGAAGCCGGGCGGCCCCCACCTGGAAGTGCCGGGTGAGCAGGCCGCTACCCGCGACGACCAAACCGATGCCCGCCAGGCCCGCCAGCGACGGGATTTCGCCCAGCAGGACCAATCCGGGCAGGAGGCTGACGACCGGTTTGTAGGAATTGATCGGCCCCACCAGCGAGAGGTCCGACTCACCGACTGCGTGGACGATCAGGACGTTGGCCAGCGTGGCCAGGGCCGCGCTGAGGCCGAGGTTCAGCCAAAGTCCGGGGTCAGAGGGCAAGGGTTGTCCGAGGATCCAGGGCAACACCAACACTGACAGGCCGAGGTGGGCCATTCCGATGACCAGCAACGGCGAGATGCCGCGCCCGGCGAGCACTTTTTGGAGCGCATTCGAACAGGGGTTCGCGAGCACCCGGAGGCCGATGGCGAACCAGAGGAAAGGTTGCACGCGATTTGGTTGGTGGCGGCCGGCGGTGACAGAAGTTGCCAGTCGCTCAGGCTCTGTGCGCCTTGAGCCACGTCCGCCTGGCTTGGCTTGGCCTGAGCCATTCGATATGCGAAGCGGAGATGTCATCGAGGGTGAGGTGTCGTGCGATGCGGTCCCGCTGCGTCACCCAGTTGAACCCCAATTCGAGGTGGGAGGTGGCGCCGTGGTTGTCCGGATGAACGACTCTCGGAATGCGCCGTTCCCCCCTGGCGCCCACGCCCTCGGCCGGTTCGCCCCAAGGGCAGGACAGGGCGCTGGCGCAATCGCCGATCTTGCGCCAGACGGTGGCGCGGCGGAACGCCTGCCCGATGACGACGGGAGGACCGGTCTCCACGGGCGCGCTGAGCAACAGTTTCCCACCGGGCTGCGGCAGGCCCGCCGGCATGTTCAGAAAACGGTCGGGATGGGTCATGTGCTCGAAGAACTGCCTGCAGACAATGGCGCCGAAGCCGGACTGCCGCTCCAGACGTTTCAGTTAGCGCTCAAGCAGGAACTTCAGTCCCGGCCCTCTAACATCACGATCCTGGTTTTTGGCCTCAACCCCTGGGTCCAACTTGGCAGGTCCCGCCCCCGGCTTGGAGTCCATGGTTGGCGGCTGGTTTGACCAACCTGCCGGGTGGCCGGTTTCGCCCCTATTTGGCGTGGGCGGCTTTCAAATGCTCCCCAAGCAGATCGCGGCCAAAGTCACCCTTCAATTCCCGCCAGGTGGCGTGGACGTGGTTCGCGTCGTTCTGGGTGTTGTCGTATTCGAGCAGGAAGGTGGGGCCGTGCAGCCGGTAATAGTGCCGGGCGCCCTTTTCAGTGCTGCCGGCCCAGGCGAAGACGATTTTTTCCCAGCCGGCGGCCTGGATCTCCTTTAGGTCGGCCTCGGCGAATTCGCCCCGCAACCGAGTGGCGTAGGCATTCAGCAGCTTCTTGGCGGTGGCGTTCTGAGCCTCGTTCAGCTGGCCGAGCGGCAATCCCTTTGGCTGGCCGATGTCGGCAACGCGGGTTGCCATGGTCAGGATGTCGTCCGGAGCCTTGGTGTCGACGATCGCCTGCGGTCGCTGGGACTCGGTGAGGGATTTCACCAACTCGCGGCCAAGGTCCTCTTCGGCGCCGAGCACCCTTAGGCCGGCGCGCGGTCCCGTGCGGACTTCCGCCGGGTTGGTGCCGAAGAAATTCGGACTGCCCGAGACCAGTTCGCCCTTCACGATGGTAAAGTTCACGGAAAGATGATGCCCCTCGAAGCGCCACCCCCAGGTGCCCTTGGGGTCCGGCGTGCCGAAAACGGACACGTGGTAAAGCGCCGGGTCGCGCGGGAAACGGCGGTTTGGACCCTCGGAGTCCTGCAGGATTTGCTCGAGGCTCATGATCGTCGTCGCCTTCAGGAAACCGCCGTGGCTGAGGCCCGACGACAGGAGCGAGAATGCGAGGTGGTGCTGGGCTGACGAGAGCTCCTTCAACGTGATGCCCTTACGTTCGCGCGGAATGAAATGCCAGTTCTCGCGTTCGTCCGACTCAAAGCCGAACGTGGCCTTTCCCCGCTGTTCCTCGTTCAACGCCGCGAGGAAGTTCTTCGCGGCCCCGGTCATGTCCTCAATGGGAGTGGCGACCAGGCGCAGACAGGCGAACGCGGAGACGATCAGGGTGAACTTCATGGGCCACAGGAGACCGGGGAAACGGCGCCTCTGGCAAACGTGATTTCAGGAAAACTCGGGGCGTTCCCGCCTGGGAGTCGCCCTCGCAGCGGTGTTACGGCGAACTGCGAGCCAGCCAAACCGGCAGCCGGGCCTGCAATTCGCTGAACAGTCCGTCCACCGGCAGCTGGTTGAGTTCGGGGCCGGCCATCAGCAGATCGAAGCGCTCGCTGCGCGGTCGCCAGACCTTCGCGTTGGTCGGCCCCCAGATCACAAGTCCGGGCAAACCGACGGCGGCCGCCAGGTGTGAAATGCCCGAATCGTGTCCGACAAAGCCGACGCAGCCGGAGATCTGGGCGGCGACTTCGGGCAAGGGCAGCCCCTGAAGCACGGTGATCCGATCCGCCGGCCCGCCTTCGGTCAACCGAACCATGCGGTTGCCCTCAGCCTCTCCGCCGACCAACAGCAGTGACAGGGACGTTTCCGCCAAGAGCCGGCCGACGAACTCGCGCCAGTTCGCTTCGGACCAGTTCTTCCTTTCGCTGCCGGACCCCGGGTGCAGCGCCAGCGCTGGGACGGTCCGCTTCGGGTTAGGCAACTTGAAGTTCAGCCGCGGTTGCGACTCGGCGTCGAAGATCGCAAGCCTTTGGAGCGGTTCCAGCAACTGTTCGGCGGCATGGGTGTCCAGGCTGTCGTCCGGTCGGTGCGGTCCTTGGATGAACTGGGCCTTGCTGATGCGCGTGATGTTGGTGCGGAAGATCTCGTCGGGATCGTAGAGGTAGCTGAAGATGACCTGGAACTCGGAGAAGTAGGACGCCAACTCAAAGTGCAGATCGCCACCGCGCGCGAAGAATCCCGCCAGCGGTCGTGAGTCGATGGAACGCATGGCATCGACCCAGCCGCCGGCTTCGGCAAGGGCCGCGATGTGCGGATAACCGAGCACTTCTAGGCGCGTGTTTGGAAACCGGCTCCGCAATGCCGCCATGACCGGCAGCGTCAGGATGAAGTCGCCGATGGCGCCACCGCGGACGACGAGAATCTTGCCCTGTGACATGCCGCAAAGGTGCTTCGCAAAGCCGCGGGAAGGAAGCGTCACCTTTTCATGGAGCGGAGGGGACCCAGGGATCCGAGGCGAAACGAGGTGCGATCGCCCGCGAGGTTCGGCGCGAAAGCCTGAAATCCGGCCTTCGGAGAATGCGGTTCATCGCATTCCAGGTCGAGGACGCCGTGGGACCTGTGGTCCGAGAATCCCGGAGCCATCCGGCGCTATCCACCCGCCATCGCGCCGACGATGAGGAATGGCTCGGTGCCGTCGATGACCGAAGTCGGCAATGGTGTCTCCAATGGTTCAAACGACAGGTCTTCCTTGCACGCGAAGTAGCGGATGAACGGGCGGCGCTTCAACGTGCCGTGATCGCGGATGGTGCCGCGCAGGACCGGCGAGTGGGTCTCCAACGCGTCGAGCACGGCGCCGATGGTAACGGGTTCCGGAACATCGAGCGTCACCTCTTCGCCCACGCGGGCGAGGTTGCGGAGGTGGTAGGGGAGGATTACGCGGATCATGGTGGCTTCAGGGCTGACAGGGCTGCCAAGTTCCGTCGGCGGTTCCGTCCGGGCTGGCAAGGACGACGGTGTAGCCGTCGGGATCGCGCAGCCAGATTTCCCAGTGGTTCGGCCCGCGGTCGCAGTCGGGTGGATTGCGGTGGCGGGGCAGGACAATGGGAGCCTGCAACTCGGCGGCGCGGGCCACGGCCGCGTCGAAGTCGGTGACCTCGAACCACAGCAGCACGCCGTTGCCATGCGCCAGCGCTGGATCGCCAATCGCGCCGTGATGGTGCTCCACGTCCCACCGGTGCAGTTGCAGCACCAGTCGGCCGCCTGAGACGAGCCGCTCGTAGTTCGGTCCACCGTGGTCGCTGCGACAACCGAGCAGGGACTGATACCAGCGGCTGCTGGCCTCCACGTCGGCTACGCAGATGAGGGGTTGGGGTTGCATGTGGGGCTATCGTTTTAGCGTTTTCGGAATCGGCGGAACTGCCGACAAGTCCATGGAAAGATCGTCATTCTTGGCCTAGGTCATGTGCGGTGACGCACGGAGCGGATAGCCACAGCGTATGGTTACGTCACTGGTCGTATCGCATGATCAATAATCTCCTGAGCCCTTAGCTTGTCTCGCCCGAACACGAACACCCGATAGCGCATGCCTGTCGTGCTGCTGTATGGGATCGCATCGCGGTGAACCGAAATGCCTGCCGAAACTAAACGTTCCGACAGGCTGTCTGCTTCTGACTTCGCGGTGAAGAACCCAACGCAGTGAGCGCGAGAAAATCGCCCGCGGTCGAGCGCTGCAAGAAATGCTTCGCACGCTGCCGACTCGGACTCACCGCGATGGATCGCCTTTCCGCGCTGCCCACGCTCGGTATAGAAGACCTCAAATTGTCCGCCGATCTTCTCTATGCAAAAGGTGTCCTCGCAAGAACGCCAACCCGAGCCGACGTGATAGACGCTTGGCTGGTAGCACTCCCGCTGAAGATGTGCGGAAAGCTCTTGCAAGTTCATAGCGTGCAAAGTGGCCTGATTTGAATTCTGCAGCCGCCCCGCCTCCAGGTCATCACCTCAACGTCTGCACCTCCACCGACAGCACGGGAGGCAGATGACTGGCGATGGTCTGCCACGAATCGCCGCCGTCGGGCGAGCAATAGACCTGGCCGCCGGTCGTGCCGAAATAGACGCCGCAGGAGTCGAGTTGGTCCACGGCCATCGCGTCGCGCAGGACGTTCACGTAGCAGTCCTGCTGCGGCAGGCCCTTGGTGAGAGGTTCCCATTCGTTGCCGCCGGTGCGGCTGCGGTAGACGCGGAGCTTGCCGTCGGGCGGGTAGTGGAGGGAGTCGCTGGTGATCGGGACGACGTAGATCGTCTCGGGTTCGTGCGCGTGGACGTCGATGGGAAAGCCGAAGTCGGTCGGGAGATTGCCGCTGACTTCGCGCCAGGATTCACCGGCGTCGTCTGTCCGAAGCACGTCCCAGTGCTTCTGCATGAAGAGGACGTTCGGCCGCGACGGATGCATGGCGATGCGGTGGACGCAGTGGCCGACCTCGGCGTCGGGGTCCGGAAGTTCGTATTGGGACTTCAGGCCCTTGTTAATGGGTTTCCACGTTGCGCCACCATCGTCGCTGCGGAAGGCGCCGGCCGCCGAGATGGCGATGAAGATGCGCTGCGGGTTTTTCGGATCGAGAATGATCGTGTGCAACCCCATGCCGCCGGCGCCGGGCTGCCAAAGGTGGCCCTTGGTCTTCCGAAGTCCCGCAAGTTCGTGCCATGACTTGCCCCCGTCCACCGACTTGAAGAGCGCGGCGTCTTCGGCCCCCGCATACACGGTGTCGAGATCGGTCAGCGAGGGTTCGAGGTGCCAGATGCGTTTGAATTCCCAAGGGTGCTGGCTGCCGTCGAAGAACTTGTGCGTGCCGACTTCGCCCTCGTAGCGGAAGTCGTTGCTCTTTCCGTTCGGCATTCCGTCGGGGCCGGCGAGGTCTTCGGGTTTGGTGCCCGGCGGCTGCCACGTTTTGCCGCCGTCGTCGGAGCGCTGGATGATCTGGCCAAACCATCCGCTCGTCTGTGACGCGTAGATGCGATTCGGATCCACGGGCGAACCCTTGAGGTGATACATTTCCCAGCCCGCGAAGTGCGGTCCGCTGACCTCCCAGTTTTTGCGCGCGCCATCGGCTGTCAAAATGAACGCGCCCTTCTTCGTGCCGACCAATACTCGGACCTTGCTCATGGTGTCTCCTGTTTGGGTTTGTGCCTGCTGGTTTTGGAAATTCTGGGTTATTTGCCCGGTTTGGACAACGCCCGCAACGCATCTTTGCCGATCCAACGCCGGGTCGCGTCGTCGGAGGCGGCGAGCCTTCGGGCGAGTTCGACCGTGGCGTCCTTGAGCGTGGCCCGGCGGGTGCCGATGGCGCGCAGGGCCCAGCTCACGGCCTTCTTCACGAAGTTGCGGCCATCTCCCGCTGCCGTTTCGATCAACGCCAGGCCGCGTTGGAAGGCTTCTTCTTTTGTGGCCTTGTCGTGCAACGCCACGCAGGCCAACAGGGCGAAGGCGGCACGTTTCTGGAACTCCTCTTTTCGCCCAGCCCACTCTTCGATCTTGGCGAAGGCGTGCGGCGTCTGGTCGAAGAGTTTGAAGCAAACCGTGTCGCAGATGGCCCAGTTGTCGAAGTCGCGGCACCAGCGGTCCATCAAGGCGGGCGTGACCCGTTCCGGATCGGCGATCAGGGCGGCGACGGTGCGGGCCTCGTAGTTGCCGGTAGCCCAGAGGGCCTCGGCCAAGGCTTGATTGCGGCCGAGCTTCTTGGCGAGCGCCTGCATCGCGGCCATGGGCACGCCGAAAGCATCTTTAACCACGATGCCGTAGCGCGGTTCCATGTCGTTGCGGAAGCGCGGCTGTCCAAGCTTTTTCAGCGTGGCCAAGACGGATGGCGCGTCGGTGTTCTGTGCGGGCTTGGTGGCGAGCTTGGGTTTCTTCGCGGTCTTCTTGGCAGTGCGGCGTTTCGAGTTGGCCGCCGCGTTCTCCGCTGCGCGGGCTTGGACGAGCCTTGTCACGAGTTCGGTGGGCAGGGGTTTCTCGACCGTGAAACGGATGGTGCCCTTGCTGACCTCGAAGCCTTGGAGTTCGTCGGCGAACTGCTCCTGAGTCTTCGGGCTGGCGGCGTAGAGCGCGCAGTGCTTTTCCCAACCGCCAAAATAGACCAGCGGCCGGCCGTGCAGTTTGAAGCCGGCCAATCCGTAACCGATGTATTCCTCCGCACCCGGCGCGGCGGCGTGGATCGTCCGGCGGAGCCGTTCCAGCAAGGTGCGTTGCTTCGCCGGAACGCCGGCGAGGTAGGCGTCGATGGTGGTGGGTTTGCTGGAGGGCATGACGACGCGGTTATTTTGATTCGGCGGCGGCCTTCAGCCCGGCGATGTCGAGTTTCACCATCTTCATCATCGCCTGCATGACACGCTGGCCCTGGGCGGGATCGTCGCTGCCCATGAGTTCGCCGAGCGCGGTGGGGACGATCTGCCAGGACAGCCCGAACTGGTCCTTGAGCCAGCCGCATTGCTGGACGGAACCACGGGCGGAGAGTTTGTCCCAGAAGTAGTCCACTTCCTCCTGCGTCTCGCAGCTGACGAAGAATGAAACGGCTTCGGTGAACTTGAAGTGCGGCCCTCCGTTCAGGCCCATGAACTCAAGTCCGGCGAGGCGGAAGTTCACGATCATCGGCGAGACGCTGGTGACCTCGGAGTCGGGAAAGATGGAGGCGTAGAAGCGCGCGGCGGCCTCGGCCTGGCCATCAAACCAGAGGAACGGGGTGATCTTCTGCCCGGTCGAGATCTTCGGCGTCGAAGCAAGGAAGCCTTCCAACTGCTCGAAAGAACCGCTCCAGCCGCCATTCATGCCTTGCCGGGCGTCGTCGAATGTCTTGGTTTCGGCTGCGCTCGCGTTGAGTGGTATCCACTCGACGGTGACCGTGGTCTGGTCACCGACAGCCACGAAGGTGACCGTGGTCAGCATCTCGGCCGGCCACGGATCGTCGAACGGCGGCGGCACGATTTCGCCCGCCGGATTGGAGAACGAGTTCACCCAGACCAGCTTCTCCCGGGGGACGATCTCGCGGTAGAGGCAGCGCCCCCAGTTCTCCTTACCATCGGGCGACTTCATGCAGTAGTGGAAGATGCCGCCGGGTCGGAAGTCGCGCTTCACGGCCACGTTCTTGACGCCTTTGGGGCCGAACCATTTCTCGAACTGGTCGAGGTCGGTCCAAGCCTGCCAGACGCGGGTGAGCGGCGCGGCGAAGGTGCGGGAGATGCGGAAGGGGGCGATGGATGGGGTCATGGCGAGGGCGGTAGGTGGTTCGTCTCGCAACTAGGACGAACGGGCCGGCGTAGTTGGGACATGCTGAAAAGATTCTTTCAGCGCAGCAAACCGCCGAAGGCTTTGCGCTCGACCCAGAGGAGATAGAGCGGAAGGGCCGCTATGATCAGCATTGGGACTAGATTCTCTCCCTTCATGACGAAGACGGTATAGGCGAGAATGTTCAGCATGATTGGTCCCAGGATGAGCAGGCCGATATTGCGGGTCTTGGGAATGGCGACGAGCAGGCCGCCGAGAATCTCGAACACTTTGACGAAGGACATGTATCCGGTCGGGCCGAAAGCCGACATGAAGTGGGCCACCGGGGAACCCTCCGGGAAGGTCGGCGTGGTGCCGAGTTTGAGAAAGAACGCCAAGCCGGCGGCGGTGAAGACAAGGCCTAGCAGGGCCCCGACGAAGGTTTGGATGTGTTTCATGAATGGTTTCTTGCTGCTTGCGCTGCTGTTCTGATTCCTTGAGCAAGAACCGTTGGCTCCAGCCGTCAAGCCACGGTATGGGACTTGTCGAAATCACCAGCATCGGCTGACGGGGCTTCCGAATTGAATTTGGCCGGCACGCGGGAGTGTTGACCCAGTTCCACGCCAGCAGGAAGAAACAGGACCAGAGAAAAAGCCGCCCCGGTTTCCCGGAGCGGCTTTGAATTTGTCCGGCACAGTGGCTGGCGCCCGTGCGTTACTTCTTCTTCGCCTTCGGTGCGGCGGCCTTGCGCTTCTCCTCGAT
>JAYUSF010000383.1:0-9076 GCA_043755815.1 Verrucomicrobiota bacterium | reverse complement strand
GTGAGCGACTACCACTCCCGGCAAACCCGTTCGCGCGCGATGTCGATCCACCAGTCGAGCGTCTATGCGGGCACCATCCTGGGCTCGTGGGTCGGCGCACTGCTGGCCGAACACTACGGCTGGCGTTGGGGCTTCTATCTGTTTGGCGGCGGCGGCCTGATCTTGGCGCTCGTGCTGTATGCGTTTCTCCGCGAACCGGTGCGCGGGGCTTCGGAAGGCGTCGTCGCCGCGACCGTCGAGCCGCCGGTGCCGTTTGGCGTGGCGTTGCGCGACGTGTTGAGCCGGCCCACGGCGTGGGTGCTCATGCTGGTCTTCGTGCTCGCCAACTTCGTGGCCACCATCTTCCTCACGTGGACGCCCACGTTCCTGGTGAACAAGTTCAACTTCAAGCTGGCCGCCGCCGGGCTGTCGGGTGCGGCGTTCATTCAGGTCGCGAGCGCGCTGGCGGTGCCGCTGGCGGGCTACGTGGCCGACAAGCTCGCCGCCCGCGGACCCGGCGGACGTATCTTCGCGCAATCGGGCGGACTGCTGCTCGGGGCGCCGTTCGTGTTCCTGGTGGGTTCGACCTCCACGGTGGCGACGCTGCTGGCGAGCATGGTCGTGTTCGGCGTCTGCAAGGGCTTCTACGACGCGGGCATCTTTGCGTCGCTCTACGACGTTGTGCCGCCGCGTTCGCGGGCCACGGCGGCCGGCCTGATGAACACCGTGGGCTGGGGCCTGGGCTCGCTCGGGCCGCTGCTGACCGGCTGGTATAGCGACCACGGACCCTACGGCGGCAAGGCGGAGAACATGAGCCACTTCATTTCCTACAGCGCGGCGGCCTACGTGATCGGCGGCGGCCTGCTGCTGCTGGCGGCGGCGAAGTTCATCCGCCGGGACTTCGTGGGCGGCGGGCTGAAGCCGGCGGGGCTGTGAGTCAGGACTGGCGATTCACCGAGACGTAACTGCTAATCGGCGTAGGAAGATGAAGCCGTTGAGCGAGCCTCCAGTCGCGGGACTCGGCTTTACCGACACTACCGGCGTGACGAACCTCCTTTACCAAATCCGAGCCGCAAAACTCCAAATCACCGGCTCCGGCTCATTTACTAATCTCAGCCAAGGAATCTTCATCCAAGTGCCATGAAAACACCCCTCCTTGCCGCATCAGTGCTACTCGTCACCTCAGCAAACAGTGCTCAGTTCCAGAATCTCGGATTCGACGAGCTTGCTTTTCCCCCAGGCTTCCCCGTGCCCATCCCCGGTCTACCATTCGAATCTGCTCGAGCTGCATGGATGGCCCCCGGCTGGGCTGACCCAGCTGGTGGAGGCATCGGCTATAACTACACTCAGCCATTCGGAGTTGCGGCAAGCCTGCTGGATGTGAACTACCGCAACACCACCCAACCGGCGAACCCGGCCAAGGTGCCTTTGGTCGGCCAGTTCTCGCTCGGCCTCTGGCCCGGTGCCCTTGGCGGTGACTTTCCCGTAGTCCTGCAACAGACCGGCGACATCCCGGCCGACGCGCAGTCGCTGCGCTTCCTCTACCACGGCGACAACCTGAGGGTGTATGTCGGCGGGGCGGCGCGGTTGGTGCATTTCGCCGGGACTCGGCCGAGTGGTGACCCCGAAGTGGGCGACCTGCGCTATTACGCGGTCGATGTCAGCGAGTTCGCCGGCCAGACCGCTCAACTCCACTTCGAGTTCCGCAGTTTCGGCAATCCACCCATTGATGGCCCACCGATTCCCGGCCTGCCCGACGCTAAGTTCCACGTCCTCGACGACCTCAGCTTCAGTCCGCTGCCCGCCGTGCCCGAACCGCAGACGTGGGCCTTGTTTGGCATCGGATTCACCGCGCTCGGCTGGATTCAGCGCCGCCGGAAGTGAACCGGGCGTGGCCCCGTTTCAGCTTACCGGCAGCACCACCGAGATCGTTGTGCCGCGGCCCAGCCGAGACCACACGCGCACTTCACCGCGATGCGTTTCCACGACGCGCGCCACGATTGCCAGCCCGAGACCGGTGCCCTTGGGTTTGGTGCTGCTGAGCAGCGACGTGAAGGCGCGCCGCCGGTGTTCCTCGGTCATGCCCACGCCCGTGTCGCTGAAGCGGATCAGCACGTGCGTGGGTTTTTCGTCGCGGGCGGTGAGCGGCAGGGCCCGCGTGCGGATGGTCAGCGAGCCGCCCTGCGGCATCGCCTCGACGGCGTTGAGCGTGAGGTTGAGGAAGACCTGTTCCAACTGCGTGCCATCGCCCCGGATTTCGGGCAGGTCGAGCGCCAGATGCTGCGCCAGCGTGACCTCCGAGGCCTTGAGCTTATGCCGGGTCAGGAGCGTGAGATCGGCCAGCAGGCGGTTGATGTTGACGTCGGCCACCTGCGGTTCCTGGCCGCGGGCGAGATCCAGCACCCGGTCCACGATGCGCGCCAGGTGATCCATCTTTTCGCCCATGATCCGCACGTCGGTATGGCGCGGATCGTGGGCCGGGAAATCCAGGTTCAGCGAGTGATGCAGCATCTTCATCACCGTGAGCGGATTGCGAATCTCGTGCGCCACCTCGGCGGCGAGCAGGCCCAGCGCGCCGAGGCGTTCGCTTTGCCGCAGGGCGTCCTCCACCGACACGATGCGTTCGTAGAGCCGGGCCTTTTCGAGGGCCAGCGCCGACAGTTCGGCGTAGGCCAGCGCGACGCGGACTTCCTCGTCGGAGAACGTGTGCGGTTCGCCGGTGTAGAGGTTCAGCGTGCCGGTGGCCTGATCGCCATAGAGCAGGGGCACGCTGAGCAGCGAGACGAGCCCTTCCTCCCGGGCCACGGAGACATTCTGGTAGCGCCCTGAAGACTGGACGTTCGCCAACTGCATCGCCTTGCGCCGCCGCAGCACAATGCCGACGAAACTTTCCTCGACGCTCACCGGGGGGCGGGACAGGTAGGTCCGGCCGGCCCCGGCGCTGGCCCGGGTGACCAGCAGTTTGCCGGGCTCGTCGAGCATCATCAGCGAGCACATCTTCGCTGAAAGGAGCTTCTTCGCCTCGCGGGCGATCACCTGGAGGGTCTCGTCGAGCGAGAGCGGGGAGTTGATGAGCTGACCCACACGGACGAGCGATTCGAGCAGGCGCGCCTTGGACCGGGCCTGTTCGTAAAGCCAGGTGTTGCGGATGGCTGGGGCCGCGAGGGTGGCAAGTTCGGCCAGCAGCTCCTCGTCGTCCGCCGTGAACGCGTCGAGGCGATCCGAATCCACGTTGATGACGCCGCGGATCTCTTCGCCGACGCGCAGGGGGACCGCCAGTTCCGAGCGCACGCCGCTCCGGAGGGCGAAGTAACGCGGGTCGCTGAACACATTGCCAACCCGTGCGGCCCGGCCGTGGCGGGCCACCCAGCCGGTGATGCCTTCGCCCACCCGCAGTTTCATGGTCTGCGCCTCGGGCGCCAGCCCGTCCGCCGCCTCGATGTCGAGAAAGCCGGTGGTGGGATTGATCATGACCACCGACCCGCTGCTGGCGCGCATGAGGCGGACTGCCTCCTCGACGATTCGCTGGAGCGATTCCTTGAGGTCGAGCGTCAGGTGGATGACCTGACTGACGCGGTAGAGCGTCTGCACGCGTTCAAGCCGGGTATGCAACTGTTGCAGATCTTCCATGCGTTCGACGGCAGGACCGTGCCGGAGATTTGCCGCGACGAGAAGTCCCACGGTGTCGCTGAGATGTTGGGCGACGACTTGGCTCCGGTTCGGCAGTTCAAATCTAGCCTCAGGCAGGTGGCGTCGCAGGCGAGCCCATGGCCGTTTTGTCCCTTTTGCCCACCGCGGCGCCTCCCTACGCTGCGCGCGTGTTTCGACCGTGCATTGACCTGCGGAATGGGCAGGTCGTCCAGATTGTCGGGGGATCGCTCACGGATTCCGGGGCGGAGGTGAAGACGAATTTCGTCTCCGAACAGCCGCCGCGCTGGTTTGCGGAGCTGTATCGGCGGGACCAACTGGCCGGCGGCCACGTGATCGCGCTCGGGCCGGGCAACGAGGCCGCGGCGCGGGAGGCGTTGGCGGCGTGGCCGGGGGGCCTCCAGTATGGTGGCGGCGTGAATGCCGACAACGCGGTGGCGTGGCTTGAGGCCGGAGCTTCGCACGTCATCGTCACGTCCTGGGTGTTCCGCGACGGCCGGCTGGAGTGGGAACGGCTGGAGGAAGTGGTCCGGCGTATCGGCCGCGAGCGGCTCGTGCTGGACCTGAGCTGCCGCCGGCGCGGCGATGATTACTACGTGGTGACGGATCGCTGGCAGAAATTCACGGACCTTCGGCTCTGCGGGGACACCTTCGCCGCGCTCGCCCGGCATTGCGCTGAGTTCCTCGTTCACGCCGTCGATGTCGAAGGGCTCTGCCGGGGAATCGACGCGGAGCTCGTCGCCAAGCTGGCCGATTGGTCACGGTTGCCTGCGACCTATGCCGGCGGGGCGAAGTCGCTGGAAGATCTGGAGACGGTGCAGGAGGTGGGGAAGGGCCGCATCGACCTGACGATCGGCAGCGCGCTGGACATCTTCGGTGGCAGCGGGGTCCGCTATGCCGAGGCGGTGGACTTCAACAATCGGCGACGGCCTGGCTGAGCGGTTTTCGAGGCAGTGCCCGGAAAATCCAGCGCACTGCGGGCCGCGCTTCAGGTTTTTTGGGAGCGCAGTTCGGCCACCTGTTTTTCCAGCTCCCGCAGCCGCTTCAGGGCCTCGGGCAATTGCCCGGCGGCGATCCATTGCCGCTTGGTCTGCTGGTGGGAGGCGGCCGGAATGCCGAGGACCGTTTCCCCGTCAGGCACATCCCGCATCACGCCGGTTTTCGCTCCGACGACGGACTGATTTCCCAGCTTGAGATGGCCGGCGATGCCGGATTGTGAGGCCACGACGCAGTAGTCGCCCAGCCGGGTGCTTCCCGCGAAGCCGACCTGGCCCATGATCAGGCAGTGGCGCCCGATGGTGACGTTGTGGGCGACGTGCACGAGATTGTCGATCTTGGTGCCCTGGCCGATGACCGTGGCGCCAAGGGCACCGCGGTCGATTGCGGCGTTGGCCCCGATCTCAACGTCGTCGTGGATGATCACCTGGCCGACCTGGAGCACCTTGCGATGGCGGCCTTCGTCGAGCACGTAGCCGTAACCGTCGGAACCGATCACGGTGCCGGCATGGATCGTGACGCGGTGGCCCACCTGCGTGCGGGCATAGAGGACGACATTGGGATGCAGGCAACCATCGTCGCCCAGCGCCGCACCACGACCGAGATGATTGCCGCCCATCAGCACCGAACGGGCGCCGACGCGGACACCCTCACCCAGCACACAGCCCGGGCCGACGTGGGCGGTGGCGTCCACCTGCGCCGTGGACGCGACGACGGTGGACGGATGAATGCCGGGCGCCAGATCATCGGGCGGGAAGAACAGCGGCAGCAAGCGGGCGACCGCCACGCGGGCGTTGGCGACGCGGATGATCACCTTGGTTGCCGAAGCGAATGGACCGGACACCAGGATGGCGGTGGCGGCGCTCTGGTCGGCTGCGGCGAAGTAGGCCTCCTTTTCGGCAAAAGTCAGGTCGCCGACCCGCGCAAGGTCGGCGTTGGCGATGCTGGAGATTGGCAGCGAGCCGTCGCCGACAAGTTCGCCGCGGACATGCTCCGCGACCTGGGCGGCGGTAATGCTCATGGTAGAAGGATGGTGGTGGACGGTCGCGGATCAGGGAAGCCCGACCATCTGCTGGCGTTCCACGTCCCAAACCTTCAGCCGGAGACAGCGGACGATTTCCGCGGGGGCCAGCGAAGTGGTCCGGGCCGATTGCAGCTCGGGTAAGGCCGCCATCACCTCCGGAAGGCGGTAGAACGGGATGCGGGCGTTGAGGTGGTGGACGTGGTGATAGCCGATGTTGGCCGTGAACCAACGCATCATCGGGTTGGTGCGGAGGAAGCTGGACGATTCCAACGCAGCCTTCTCATAGGTCCAACCCGCGCTGTCCGCGAACGTCACGCCGGGGAAATTGTGCTGGGCGTAGAAAAGATAGGTGCCGATCGCGTTGGCGATGAAGTGGGGAACCGTCTGGGCGAGCAGCAGCCCCTTCCAACCGGAAAACCACCACAGGGTCACCCCGATCGCAATGTGCAGCAGGAACGAGAACAGGCAGTCGACGTGTTTTTTGGGCTGGTTGATGAACGGGTAGAGCGACATGCCAAAGAGAAACATGACGAAATAGCCGCAGAAGATCGTGAGCGGATGCCGCATGAACAGATACTTGATCTGCTTCCCCCGCGGCGACCGGAGGAACTGCTCCTTGGTCATGATCGGGAACGAGCCGATGTGCGAACCGCGCAGCTTGGAATTGTGGTTGTGGTGATGATTGTGCGAGCTGCGCCACACGCTGCTCGCGCTGAGCACGTAGATTCCAAAGATCCGCATCAGCACTTCCGCGAGGAACGACCGGGGCAGGATCGCGTGATGCTGCTGGTCGTGGTAAATGACGAAGAACCGCAGGATCAGCAGTCCGGCCAATACGCTGCACGCGACCTTGGCGGCCGGGTGAACGTTCCACAGCGTGCCTGCCAGCGCGGCCAGCAGGAGCGCGCCGGTCGAAAGGACCTGCCACCAACTCCGCAACGTTTGGTCCTTGGCATACGGCTTGGTCGCCAAAATGAGCTGATTATCGGTTCGCAATCCGGGTGAACAGTTACCGCAATGTGGGGCGGTGTCGATGACAGCTTTTCGGCTTGGGCCGGGCGAGAGAAGTCTCCTGATTGCTCGAAAATCGCGGCAACGCAGGGTGCGGGAAACCGTTTACGCTCTGGACGAGGCGGCCGGTGCCATCGGCATCGGCATCGGCGCAGCCAAGGCTGGAACGATCCGCTCCCCCTCGCTGCGCGTTCACCGTCGTTTTTCCGCTCCGAAAACCCTTCGCGCGTTGTCGCCGTAGAGTTTCTTCAAGATGGGATCGCTGAGGCCGAAGGCGTGCAGCGGCCAGTGATAGATCGCCAGCCGCGGGTCGTAGAAGTGCTCGTCTGAACTTTCCAGGATGCGGAAGGTCACCCGATACATCTCCGGGTCGAAGCCCATGTCGGTGCCGTAGAGCAGTCGGTCCTGATACTGCTCGTAGAACTTTGCCATGTAGCGCGGGATTGGCGACGTCTCGGCGTATCGGGCGGCGATGTCCGCAAAGAGGTTTGGATGCGCGTCCAACATTCGGGCGAGCCGGGAGAGGTCCGCGCAGCAGTTGGCGAAGTGGCAGGCGATGAAGGTGACGCGCGGATGCTTTGCCACCGCCCGGTCCAGCGTGGCGACGACGTCGTCGTGGCGGAGCACATTGGGGTCCTCAGGTATCCTCCACTTGAACCCATTCATCAGTCCGTCGTTCGTGGCATCCATCGGCCCATACATCCACTGGTCTTCGCCGACGTGGATGTTCACCGGCAGGCCGAGGTCGGCGCACCGTTCGAGGATCGGGTCCATGCGCGGGTCATCAAGGTGCAGCCCGGCCGGACCCGCATTGGTATTGCCCCGGTTCAGTCCGCGCCCCTTGTCGCTCAGTTCACCGACACCGCGGGCCCCGGCCTTGTGACAACGCTCCAACTCCGCGATGGCCTTCTGGGCGAAATCCGGCCCATCCGCCGCCGACCAGTCCAGACCGCACCAGACCATGAAACGGTCGGGGTGCGGCCCGTAAAGCTTCAGGGCGTCGTCGAAGGCCTTCCCTGCCGCGCTGACCATGACGACGCTCTTCTCGACCCCCACGTCGTCGAGGTTGCGGATCCACTGCTCCACCTGCGACGGCGTGCGCGCGTAAGCGTGCGAATGCACGTCAATGACCGGGAACCGCGCCTTCTCCACCCGCGTCTGCGGGATCTGGTAGATGGAGCGCGGCCGGTAATCCTTGAGCAGAAGCTGGTCGGGCGGCGTGTTGGTGGCGGTCTGCGCGCAGGTCCTCGGAGCGAGACCTGCGACGCCGAGACAAAGTCCAAGGACGGCCCGGGGAAGGTGCATGTCGGCAAAGTATCCTCCGACCGCCCCGCCGCGAAGTCCCTTTTGACGCTCAGAACTGCCGGCCCGTCAGCCCACCACCGGAAGCAAGCCCCGAGTGAGAGCAGTTCGCACTTCAGTCTAGGAAGCACTCCGTAGCGAGGATGGCGCTTCGATTACTTGAATCCGGAATGTGAAACTGGTGATGCTGCACACCGTGGAAAGCGGGAACGGAAGCTCAAGCGTCTTCAAAAGAATTCGCCTCGCAGCGGCGGGCGCTGGCTTGTTGGTCGTCGCCGTTGGGCTGCTGCTTCCTGCGATTGGCTGGCTCGCTTGGGTAGGCTTCGCCGTCAGCGCTGTCGCATTCGGTGTCGATTTCGTATTGCACGTCCACGAGGAAAAGGACGCTGCGCCCAGACAGCTAACCAAGGGACACCGCGCCGCTCTCCTAGCGAAGCTCTCGGCGACTCCAAAGGCTGCGATGACGATTAGCTGTAAGCGTCACCGGCAGCCCCCGTTGCGAGCATAGATGTGATAATGAAAAACTATGACCTCTATGCGGCGAGGGGGCGGGGAACGGGACGGGCTTTGGCCCAGTTGGCGGGGGTGATTTCGGGGAGCTGGCGGTGGGTCATCGCCGGGAGGCGGGTGAGGACGTCCTTGAGGTAGGCGTAGGGATCGAGGCCGCGGCGGCGGCAGCTCTCGATGACGGTGTAGAGGACGGCGCTGCGGTCCCCGGCGGTTTCCGCCCCGATGAAGAGCCAGTTCTTCTTGCCCAGGGCGGTGGGGCGGATCGCGTTCTCGACGAGGTTGTTGTCGATCTCCACGCGGCCGTCCTCCAGATAGACGGTGAGGGTGGGCCATTGCCCCAGGGCGTAGGCGATGGCCTGGCCGAGCAGGCTTTGGGGCAACACGCGGGGTTGCACCCGGCTCAAGGCCCGGTGGAGTCGTTCCACGATCATGCGGCTGTGGCTCGCGCGGACGGCGGCCCGGAGTTTGGGGCCGGCCCGGAGTTCCCGCAGCTCCGCCTCGACCCGGTAAAGGTGCTGGAGCTGGCGGAGGATCCAGCCACTCAACTTCGGCGACTGGTCCCGCGCGTCATGGAACTTGCGGCGGACATGTGCCCAGCAGCCGGCC
>JAYUSF010000382.1:0-9104 GCA_043755815.1 Verrucomicrobiota bacterium | reverse complement strand
CTCTGGCTCAACTGTTTGCAAAAGCACCATGCGAAATGAAAGAAAGCGGAGTTTGCAACCAATTGGTCTTCAAAGATTTATAGCCGGACAGTAGTGGGTCTTGGCCGGCGCAAGCCCAAGGTCAGCCACTGTGAAAAAATGCGCCCGCCAAATCTCTCGTCCGGTTTTGAGTTTGCCCGCGACGGGCCGTGGCGATACTTAAGGTCCTGCATGAAGAACTTGATCCCCCTTTCGTTCGCCGTGGTTGCGCTCGCGGGCTGCTCCCACACCGAAACCACGACCGCCAAACCTGGCGAAACCAAACACATGACGGGCGGCGGCATGGAGATGACGCTCACCGCCAAATCCGGCGGTTATGCCGCCAACATGCTGACTCCCGGCAGCCTCGGCGCCGCGACCGGCTCCCGGCTCGGCCAGAAGGATGCCGAAGGATTTACCGTCATCTTTGACGGGTCCTGGGAAGGCTGGCGCGTGAACGAGAACCCGAAGGCCTGGACCTTGGTCGGCGGCGCCTTGCGCGCCCAGGGGGACCGCAGCCACTGCTTCTACGTCGGCGGCGAACAGCCCTTCAAAGACTTCCAGCTCAAGGTGGACGTCATGACTGAGCCCGGCTCCAACGGCGGCATCTACATCCACACGAAGTATCAGGACTCCGGCTGGCCGTTTGGCGGCTACGAAACGCAGGTCAACCAAACCCAGGGCGACTGGCGCAAATCCGGCAGCGTCTATTCCGTCCAGGACGTGAAGGAAGACGGCATCAAGGGCATCGTGAAGGACAATGAATGGTATACCCACCATGTCATCGTGAAGGGCGGCAACATCAAGATCTACCTCAATGGCAAGCTCGTGAATGACTTCACCGAGGAACCCGGCCGCCAGGCTGGCAAAGACTTCGAGCGCAAGCTCAACTCGGGAACGATCGCCTTCCAGGCCCACGATCCGAAGTCGGTCGTCCTCTACAAGAACGTCCGGATCAAGAAGCTCTGAACGGAGCTCACCGAATTCGCGAAACGGCCCGGGTAAATCCCCGGGCCATTTTGTTTGTGCGCGCAGATTCCATTCGCTCCCACAGCCATCCCGCCTAGGCTCGTCGGCGCATGTCGAGCCTCAGCACTCCGCTGTCACGCCCCCCGGCCTTCGCCGCCCGGCTGCCGTTCTACTACGGCTGGGTCAATGTCCTGGTGGCCGCGTTGGCGATGGTCGCCACCTTGCCCGGCCGCACGCAGGGGTTGGGGCTCATCACCGAATCCGTGCTTCGCGATCTGCCGCTCGACCGGGTCGGTTTCGCGCAGATCAACCTTTGGGCCACCTTGCTGGGTTCGGCCGCCTGCCTTGGGTTCGGGCGGCTGATTGACCGGGTCGGTTCACGGCGGGTGCTCACGGCGCTCGCCGTCGGCTTGGGGGCAGTCGTCATCGGCATGAGCCAGGTCACCGCGGTGGCCTGGCTCGCCTTGGCCGTCACGCTTACCCGGGCTTTGGGCCAAAGCGCCCTTTCCGTCGCCAGCCTCAGCGTGACTCCGCAATGGTTCACGCGCCGGCTGCCGGCCGCGATGGCGCTCTACACCGTGACGCTGAGCGTCGGCTTCATGATCGCTTTCCCCATCGTCGGTTCCGTGGTCACCGGCAGCGGTTGGCGCGCGGCGTGGTCCGGAGTAGGCTGGATGCTCGTGCTCGGAATGGCGCCCCTGTCCTGGTTGCTGGTCCGCCATTCCCCCGAAGCGTGCGGACTCCAACTTGAATCGGGCACGGCAAACGAGAATGCGGTTGAGGCTGAACCTCCGTCCAGCTCCCTCGTCGAAGCGTTGCGGACGCCCGCATTCTGGGCCTTCGGACTCGGCTCCGCGCTCTACGGCCTTGTGGCGTCCGGCGTTGGCCTGTTCAACGAATCCATCCTGGCCGAACGCGGTTTCCCGGCGGCGGCCTACCACAGCACGCTCGCGGTGACCGCCCTGACGGCGCTCACGGGGAATTTCCTCGGCGGTTGGCTCGCGGGCCGATGGTCCCCCGGGCATCTCATGGCCCTGGCGCTCGCCCTGATGGCGGGCGGCCTCTGGGCCCTGCCCCATCTCAGCACCACTGCCGAACTCATGGGCCAGGCGGTGGTCATGGGCCTCTCCGGCGGGTTCGTGACGGTCCTCTTCTTCACGGTTTGGGGACAGGCCTTCGGTCGGCGCAATCTCGGGCAAATCCAGGGGGCCGCACAGACCCTGACCGTTATTGGCTCCGCCGTCGGCCCGCTGCTCTTGGCCCAGGTCGTGGCGCGAACGGGATCCTATGCGATTGCTTTCCGTTCGCTCGGCGGGGTCGTGGCGGCGGTGGCGGTCTGGGCGCTGTTCACCCGCCTGCCCAAACCGCGGTCAACCTCCCCGGCGACCTAGGCGCGCGGTCGCCGTTCGCCCCGGCAACCGGGACCACACGGTCGGGTTCACCAAAACTTCCCCCTAGCGCCTCCCGACGGCGACTGCCTACCTTCCGCGCCCTATGTTCGAAGTCACGCGGGCCAATCTGGATGCCCTCGCGTCCAAGCTCAGCCAGTTGCGCAAGTTCGTGGACCTGCCCTCCGCCCAAAAGCGGATCGCGGAGTTCGACTCGCAGATGGCTTCGGACAATTTTTGGGCCAACCAGGAAGCCGCCAAGAAGGTCATCGAGGAGGCCAACTCGCTGAAGAAGAAAACCGAGCCGCTCGTGAATTTCGGCAAACGCTTGGACGATCTCGGCGTGCTCCTCGAACTTGGCGAAGCCGAACCGCCGGCCGGCCAGGACGCAGTCCAAAAGGAGGCCGATGCCGACCTTGCCGCCCTCGCCAAGGCCGTGGACAAGTTCGAGTTGGAAGTCCTGCTCACCGGTCCCCATGACCACCGCAACGCCATCTTCAGCATCAATGCCGGCGCCGGTGGCACCGAGGCGCAGGACTGGGCGGAAATGCTTTCCCGCATGTATGGCCGCTGGTTCGACAGCCGCGGCTGGAAGTGGGAGGTCACCGACGCGCTGCCGGGCGATTCCGCCGGAGTCAAGAGCGTGAGCTTCCGCATCGAGGGTGAAAACGCCTACGGCTTCTGCAAGGCCGAGCGCGGCGTGCACCGCCTCGTGCGCATTTCGCCGTTTGATTCCAACAAGCGCCGACATACCAGTTTTTCCAGCGTGGACGTGATCGCAGAGATCAGCGACCTCACCGAGGCGGATATTGTCATTCCCAAGAGCGAAATCCTGCGCGACACCTTCCGGTCCGGCGGCAAGGGCGGGCAGAACGTGAACAAAGTCGAGACTGCGGTCCGCCTCACGCACATTCCGACCGGCCTCGTCGCCGCCTCGCAGGCCCAGCGCAGTCAGGTTCAGAACGAGGCCACGGCCATGGCCGCGCTGGTTTCCAAACTGTTCGCGCTGAAACTCGACGAGGCCAAGGGTGACATGGAGCGCTTCTACGGCGACAAAGGCAGCGTGAGCTGGGGCAACCAGATCCGCAGCTACGTGTTCCAGCCCTACCGCATGGTGAAGGATCTCCGCACCGGCGTGCAGACCAGCAACGTGCAGGCCGTGATGGACGGCGACCTTGACGCCTACGTGAACGGCTGGCTCCGCGCCGGCCAGCCCGCCAAGCGGATGCCGGGGGTGAAGGACGAGGAGGAGTAGGCCGCGAGCTTGACCTCCCGCAGGACCACAAGCACAACACAGTCCATGAATGCTGAAGCCATCAGACAGCAATTGACGGGAGCCGGTCCGTTCGTGATCCGCACAACGGACGGGCGGGAATTCGCCCCGACCCACGCCGATTATGTCGGTTGCACTCCCCATTATGTGATGATCGAGGACGAGCAGGGATCGGTGGAAATCTTGGAAGCGGAGTCGGTTGCCGCCATTGCGTCCGGAGCGCCGCCCAAAAGCTTTCGGAACCATGCCGCCTTCCTGAAGGGTTACGCGCCCGAGGACGAGGGCCTCTACGACGATGTCCCGCGCGGGTGAAATCTGGGTGGCGGAGATCACCTTCACCAACGGACAGGACTCCAAGCTCCGTCCGGTGCTGGTTCTCTGGGAGGACGGGGCCGATGTCGTGGTCGCGCTGGTCACGTCGGCTTCTCCGAGAACCGTGACCGACGTTGAACTGCTGGACTGGACAACTTCGGGCCTGCGAGCGCCCTCCACGGTCCGGCTTTCGCGGTTGGACAGCTTGGAGAAATCGCTTCTCTGGAAATGCCTTGGTCATCTGACACCTGCTGACGCTGCGCGGCTCAAGGCCACTTGGCAGGCGGAAATGCAGCTTCAGTTCTGATCAGTAATCGCCGGCTCATGCGCTCAGTCCTGAAAAACCTGCCTGGATGCCGTCGGTCTGGCGACAAGATGTGGTGCTGGGTATTGACCATTCCGATGACGGATACGGTAGTGTTCGAACGGGTTCAGGCGCTCATTCGCGAACACAGTTGGCAAGGTGGATTCGAAGGAGGACTTGGTTTGCTGGGACTATCACTGCTTGATGATTCGATCATGGAAGCTTTGCCTGTCCTGACTGCCGATACCGTCCTGCGAGGCAGCCGAATTGAATGGAACGAAGCATTGGTTCGCCGGGTCGGAAAATCTCATCAAACAACTGCTGTGAACCAATGACCATCCTCGACACCATCGTCGTTCAGAAGCGCCTCGAAGTCGCCCGGCTTCCCGCCGGGCCGGTCGCCGCTTTCCAGCTTCGCGAAGCCATCCGGCAGCGCGGTTCCGGCGTGCGCGATTTCTTCGGTGCCCTCGCACGACCGCGCAAAGGTGACATCGGCCTGATCGCCGAAGTGAAGAAGGCTTCGCCCAGCCTTGGCGTCATTTGTCCCGACTTCGATGCCGTCCGGATCGCGAAGGAATACGAGGCCGCCGGTGCGAGCTGCCTGTCGGTGCTCACCGACGAGAAGTTTTTTCAGGGCTCGCTGGAATACCTGAAGGCCATCCGTGCCGCCGTCCGGCTGCCGCTGCTGCGCAAGGACTTCATCATCGACGAGCGCCAGATCCTCGAAGCCATCCAGTGGGGCGCCGACGCCATCCTGCTCATCGTCGCCATCCTGACCGACGACGAACTCGCCCACTTCCACGCGCTGGCGGATGCCGCCGGGATCACCGCCTTGGTGGAAGTTCACGACGAGGAGGAACTCGGGCGCGCGCTCAAGTGCGGCGCCCGGCTGGTGGGCGTGAACAACCGCGACCTCAAGACCTTTAAGGTGGATCTCGCTACAACCGAGCGGCTCGCAAAGCTGCTCTTCCGCGACGACGGCGGCGCTCCCAACTCCAAATTACTGGTCGCCGAAAGCGGCATCCACTCGCGCCGCGACGTCGAGCGCCTCATGGCCTGCGGTTCCGAAGCCATCCTGGTGGGCGAGTCCCTGATGAAGTCCGGCAACATCGACGACAAGGTCGCCGAGCTGATCGACCGGTAGCTCCGTTTTCAAACAAAACGCCCCGGCACCCTTCGGTGGCCGGGGCGATCGGAGCCGATTCGCTTACTTCGCCTTCAGCGCGGCCTCGATGGCGGCGGTTACCTCGGCCGCGTCGGGCGTCGTCTTCGGGCTGAAGCGTTTGAGGACTTCACCATTCTTCCCAACTAGGAACTTGCCGAAGTTCCATTCGATGTCGCCCGGGAACTTCGCGTCCTTGCCCGTGAGCGCTGCGTAGAGCGGATGCTGTTCAGCGCCCTTCACGTGGAGCTTGGCCATCAGCGGGAAGCTCACGTTATACTTGGTCGAGCAGAACGTTTTGATTTCCTCGGCGGTGCCGGGCTCCTGCGAACCGAAGTCATTGCAGGGAAAACCGACGATCACCAGGCCCTGGCGCTTGTATTTGCCGTAGAGCTTTTCGAGCGCCTCGTATTGTGGCGTGAGGCCGCACTTGGAGGCGACGTTGACGACGAGCACGACCTTGCCGTCGTATTTCTTGAGCGAGGTATCCTTGCCATCGATGTCCTGGAGCGGGATGTCGCGGATGGTGGAAGCGGCGAAGGCGGTCATGGCCAATAGGGCAGTGAGTGGGAGCAGGCGGAGGAGTTTCATGGCAGCGGGAGTGTGCAACGGGGCGAAAGCGTGTCAAACGGACGGATTCAGGGAGCGCCTGCGGACGAACCGCCCGACGACTTCGCCTGCTTCGGCAATTCCCACGTCACGTTATACCAGCCGAGGAACATCTCGTCCCAAGACTGTTCGCCCCAGTGGACGGTCTTCTTGGGGTCGGGGTTGGCCGGGTTCTTCGCCGAATTATCGAAGCCGCCGTCCAACGTGACCCACGTTCCCCGGGCGAGCTTGCGGGGCTTGGCGAGGTCGTAGGTGAGCTGCCAGTTGAAGTCATAGCGCGGGATCGACGCGACGACGTCCCGTTTGCCATCGGGCAGCAGCAGCTCGAACCGCATCCATTTCCCGCGGAAATGCATGTGCGGCGTGACGCTGTGGAGCACCGCATCCTGCCGGAAACAGTAAAGCCCCTGGGTCTGCGAGTCCGGATCGCCAGGGCGGATCTCGAACTGGTAGTTCACGACCGGGACACTTTCGAAACGGTGCGTGGGCGGCTCCTTGAGCAGGTAGAGGCCCACCTCGGTGGAGTCGGTCTGCACCGAACCGCAGGTGGTGTAGTGCAGCTCCAGGTCGAACTTCGCGTTTTTCGGCAGGAACTTCCCCGCGCCTTGCGGATAGCGCTCCTGGGTTGAGCCCGGAGCCCAGCCCACGAACATCTCGTTCTGCCCAAGGTGGTCGGTCTCACCCCGGTCTTTGATCCGTGCGATGATGTGGTGGAGAACCTTGCGGTTGCCGGGCTTTACGTAGACGGCGCCCACCCACCCATCGGTCGGGTTGCCGGCGTGAACTTCAACGTGCCGGTAATCGAGCACGCCATTGGCCGGAACCTGCTGCGGTTCGGGCAGACGCAGGACAATGTCCGGCTGGCCCAGCGGCCATTCGGGCGGCGCCGGGAACTTGAGCGTCTCCAGGGGATCGGCACCGTCGCCCTTGGGGGCGCCCTGATGAACCCAACGCAGGAGGATCTGCGCGTCCGCGACCGTCAGGGAGGCGTCATTGGAAAATTTGCCGACGTGCGGATCGGCATCCCACGGCGGCATGCGGCGCGTGAGCAACACTTCCTCGATCATCGAGGCCATGCCCTTGACCTTGCGGTGGCTCGTCATCGCCCAGGAGCCGATGTTGCCCGGGCTGTGACAGGAGATGCACTTCGCCTCCAGAATGGGCAGCACGTCTTTGGCGAAGGACACGGACGCCGCATCCGGGCCGTCACCGCCGTCAAAGTGGATCACGCAACCCCGCGCCACAGTTTTTGCGGTGGTCACCGGCTTGCCGGCGAGGAATTCGGTCAGCGCCGTCTCCAAATACCGGTCGGTGGGCTGCGGTTTGGAGGCGCCTTCCACCAACTGGTCGTCGATCGCGCCGCGATAGAGCACTGACCAGTCCTTCGTGGAGATGGCGATGGCCTCGCCCGTCCGGCGGACGCCGAGGTGGCGGGCGACGCCCTGGGTATCGTCTTTGAGCGTCGGCAGCTGCCAGATCCCGAGTTCACGGGCTTCCTTGGCGATGCTCTTGCGGTCATCGCCCGAATTGGCGTTCACCAACAGGACGCTCACCCCACGGGCCCCGAAGCGATCTTGGAGATCGCGCAGCTTGGCGGCGCATTGCCGGGCGATCGGGCACTCGTTCGCCGTGAAAAAGAGGACGACCACCGTGGCATCCAGTCGCCGGAGTTCATGCATTCGCCCTTGCTGGTCGAGCAGGGCGAAATTAAGGACGGGTTCGACCGCGGTCGGCACGGCTTGCGCCGAAACTGTGACCGCGAACATCAGGGTGGTGAGCAAACGCCTCATCGTAGCGGCCCTGTGATGGCGGAACGGGCCGATTTGTTCAAGCCACGTTACGGCTCGGCAATCTCCCGATTCGAATTCGAAAGGAAGAAAAGCGGGGAGAAATCCGCATGTTCCAGTCTTCAAACCTTCAATGTGAGCACGCTACCGCCGGCTCGTGGCGACGCACTGCTGGAAGGGGATCGTTCCAATCCCGGCGAAGCGGTCGTTTGATTTACGGCCGTTTCGCCAAACGCAGTTTTCGCTGTAGGTCCCGGATCGGGCGATAACCGATCAGTTTCACCCCCTCGCGCGCCAGCAGGGCCTTGAGCTCCGGGTCATGGGTGAACAGTTCATATTCAGCAGAGCGAATGGCCCAACTGCCGGTGATCGCCTTGAGTTCATCGGTGGGGCGACCGGCATGAATGAAAAGCTCCGTGACCCCGGGCTTCAGCTTCGCAAGGCGCGCCAGCCAGAACGGTTTCACCTCCGCCGGCGACCTGTATTTCATGTCGAAGATGAAATCGTCGGGAAACAGAATCCCTTGGGCCGCGAATTTCTCCCGCCAACCTTTCTGCCCCGCCTCCTCGAAGGTTTCCTGCGAAGCCATCCGGACCGGCAGGTCAAATTCGACCGCCAGCCGGAGATACATTTCGAGGTAGTCCGGGCGGTATTGCAGCACGCCCATGTGCGAATCCAGGTGGGTGACATCGACGCCCGCGGCGAGCGCCTTGCGGATCTGCGCCCGAGCCTCAGTCCATGCCTCCTCCGGCTTGGCCTTGGCATATACTTGAGGCGTCTCGTGCCAGAAGTAGCCGGCCGGATCAATCAGGCCGGGCACTTCGTTCAACGGCGCAACCGGGCCCCACCGGTAGGTCTGCCATTCGGAGGTCTGGCACAGGTGGAGACCGAAGTCTTTGTCCGGATTCGTCTTGGCATATGCCGCCATTTCCGGAAACCAAGGACAAGGCACCATGAGCGTGGCAGACCGCATCACCCCGTTTTCCAGGCAGTCGATGGTGGCGAGGTTGGCCGTGTGACACATGCCGGCATCATCTCCGTTGACGATGAGGAGCTTGTCCGTCGGAGAATGGCCGAGCCGTTCGGCCAAGTTTGGGGCGGCCCATCCGACGAGGGCGATGAACGCCGAACACACGGTCAACAATGGCCTCAACATGACTTCAGTCTGCCCCGGCCTGCCGCCGAGGGGAAACTCCGTTTCACGTTTCGCACGAGGGTTAGTTTGGGCTCCGGGCAAGTTTTTTTGGGGTCGGCGGCCGGCATGAGGTTGGACACGGTTTTG
>JAYUSF010000381.1:0-29936 GCA_043755815.1 Verrucomicrobiota bacterium | reverse complement strand
TGCGCTCACTGCGTTCGCTCCACCCCAGGCTGTCATCGGTCACGCTTTCAGCGCTGGGGCTTCGAGCCGGGCACGCCACCAGACCGGGGCGGTTGGCGGGCTGTGACCGCACGAACCACGTTAGGCCCGAACATTGTTACTGCGAACGGACGCGGTAGAGGCGGGTGGGATATTCGGCCCACTGCGAATCGCTGAAGTGGAACCAACCGTCAGTGAGAGAGTTGGTGCTCACCGGCATCCAACTAGGACTGGCGAGATCTGTGGAAGCCTCCACGACAACTGGTTGACTCGCGGCCCAAGAAATCGTGAAACCGAACTGACTGCCCTGCACTCCAAGGGAACCATTGCGAAGAACTACCGGATTCGGAAGGGACCAGACCACAGCTAGGCGACCGGCCAAACTAAAGCTCCACCCCGTGGTTCCTGGCAGGTAATAGAGGACGGCTGCTGGGTTGGAAGCGTTGAACACTGACGAACCAACACCAGGGGCATTGCCCTCGAAATAAACCTCCTTCAGGGCAGTGCACCCAGCGAAGGCCTCGTCCCCGAGCCGAGTAACGCTCTCGGGTAGTCTGATGCTGGTCAGCTTGGCACAGCGCGAAAACGCCCTGCTCCCGATGGTTGTGACGCCATTGCCAATAGTGACGTTGGTCAGTTTGCCACAGGCCTCAAACGCCCCATCCCCCATCGATATGACGCTCCCGGGGACTGCGATGCTCGTCAGGTTGCGGCAGACACTAAACGCGTCCCGTCCGATGGTTGTGACGCCGCTGGGAATGATGACGCTAGTCAGGCCGGCGTCCGAGAACGCAAAGCGCTCAATTGTGGTCACGCTACTGGGAATCGTGACATTGGTCAGGCTGGAACATCGAGCGAATGCATCAGGGTCTATTGTGGTTACGCTGGCCGGGATTGCGTAACTGCCGGCCTTGCGCGCTGGGCACTGGACGAGCGTGGTTTGGCTCTTATTGAACAGGACCCCATCCAAGGTGCTGTAGAACGAATTGAGCGAGCTTACCGCTATCGTGACTAGACGGTCGCATTGCACAAACACATTGAGCCCAATCGTAGTTACGCCATGGCCAATTGTGACATTTGTCATTCTGTTGCAGCCATAGAACACCTCGTGCCCGATAGTGATGACGCTGTCAGGAATCGCGACGCTGGTTAGGCTGATGCAGCCAGCGAATGCACCGTTCCCAACGCTGGTAACGCTGCCAGGGATCGTGATGGTGGTCAAGTTGCGGCAGTGAGCAAACGCTGTGTTCCCGAAGGTCGTGATGTTGCCGCGGATGGTGACGCCGGTCAGGAGGGTGCAGCGAGAGAACGCATCGTTCCCAGTGGTAGTCACGCTTTTGCCGATCGTGACATTGGTCATGCTGTTGCAGCCTGAGAACGCTCCGTCCCCCATGGTGGTGACGCTGTCAGGGATCGCGACGCTGGTTAGGCGGATGCAGTCAGCGAATGCACCGTTCCCGATGGTGGTAACGCTGCCGGGGATCGTAAGGCTAGTCACGCCGGTGCCAGAGAATGCACCGTCTCCTATGGTGGTAACCTCCAAGTCAGTAATCGAAAACGGGATGGTCACCGCACCGCCGGCGCTCAAATATCTCGTGAGAGTGATTTTGCCGTTGTTAGTCGTGTAGGTGTAATTTTGAGCCTGCACCGCGGCGGGCAGCGTCAACGCGAGCCACAGGAACAACCGCCACAAGATTCGCTGTTTCATCGGATTCCTTTCCTACGGCCATGCACTCCGGGCGGGCTCCATTTTCCAGAATGCTTTGCCGACAATGTTTCCGCGTTCGCCACAGCTGCCGCTCGATACTCCTCCGTCATCAGCTTGTCCCCGTGCTCGGGATTCGGGATGAGGCGCTGGCCTTTCGGGTCCACGACGAGGTCGAGGTATTCGAGCGGAATCTGACCGAGCAGGTTGGGCACGGTTTCGTCCACGTCCACCACCTGGAATTCTCCCTCGCGGTCGTTGAGCTTGAGCTGCACGGCGGAATAGACGGTCCGTTCCCGGTCGCCGTTGGTCGTGCGCGAAATGATCTTGCCGGAAGGCGTGATCCCCAGCGCGCGGATGACGCTGGGCTTGAGGTAAAGCCGGGTGGCACCGGTGTCCACCAAGGCGTCCACCTCGACGCTGCGCGGGGCGGCCTTGCGCGCCTTGTGCGCCTTGTGCTTTTTCAGCGCGAGGTCCGTCTGGTTGGTGAGCCTGAGTTTGACGATCACCTTGCCCATGCGCGGAGGCTAACGGTTTCCCAACCTCCGGCGCAAGCGGCCCAATAATCCGTGTCCATCCGTGGCATCCATGGTTACGATTCCTCCACTGCCATGAACTGCCCCGGCATCACGCGCCGCTCGTTCCTTACCGACACCGACATGGGGTTCACCGGGCTCGTGCTCGTGCTCTTCAACCACGACGACTTCGTGACGGTCCGATGAGCGTCGTTCGTCAGCGCAGGAGAGCTATGGGGAGGCCCCTGCGTGGACTTGTCCTCACCTTCCACCTGTCAGTCCTGTGTGACCTCTCTGCCCACCCGGGCTCGGGCATCGCCGCGGATGCCCAGGGACGCGTGTTCGTCGCGGCCGGGCCGCTGATCGTGCTGATCGAGACCAACGGCGTCGCCAGGCGCATCGTCCACGACGCGACGAACGAGAAGTTCTACCAGCTTCATCACCTCCGGCGCGCACCGGACGGCGGCCTGCTCACCGCCTCGGACATGGGCAACGGCATCTGGCGTTTCGATGCCGCGGGAAGGTTGACGCGCTTCTTTCCGCCGGAGAACGACGACCGGGCCGTGCGCGTCGGGATGGGCGGCGATCCGTTCGAGGTGGACCGCAGCGGCCACGTTTACTCGGTGAATTCGCTCCAGGACCGCTTCACGCAGATCCTCAAAACGTCCCCCGACGGGGAGATCCGCGTGCTGGCCGGCGGCGCGTGGGGCTTCGCCGACGGGCCCGGCGGGCTGGCCCGCTTCGGCGACCTCCACAGCGGCAGCTTCCTCCTCGCCCCCGACGGCGCGCTGCTCGTCTCGGACGACGGCCTGCGCGTGCGCCGGGTCGCTCCGGATGGACAGGTCAGCACGCTGGCTGGCGGCGCGGAATCACGGCATGTGGACGGCCCCCGTGCGACCGCCCGCTTCGTAGCCGCCCGCGGTCTGGCCTTCGACGCCAAGGGCCACCTGCTGGTCGCCGACGCCGGCGGCAAACGCATCCGCCGCGTCGCGCCCGACGGCACGGTCAGCACCTTCGCCGGCTCGGGTGCCACCGGAGGAGCAGACGGGCTGGCGACAGAGGCCTCCTTCGCCAACCCGACCGGACTGGCCGTCGGTCCCCAGGGCGAAGTCTTCGTGTGGGAACCGGAACCCGGTCGCGTCCGGAAGATCGCTGGCGGCCAGGTCAGCACCGTGCTGCGGGAACTGCCCTGAGGCCTCAGCGGCACTCAGTTTCTCCAACCGCCGGCCGTTGCCAAATTGACATAGCCGTATCAGCGCATCAGCGTATCACCAAAATGAGAACGACCATTACCTTGGACCCGGACGTCTTCGAGGCAGCCCAGGCCATGGCGCAGGCGTCCGGCAAGCGTCTGGGCGAAGTGGTGTCCCAGCTCGCCCGCCGCGGCTTGCGCGCCGCACCGGACTCCGCCAATCGCGTCGGATTGCCCGTGTTCAAGGTTTCCGCCGACGCCGCGGTGATTCCGGGCAATCGCGCCCGCGACCTGCTGGCAGAGGATGCAACATGAAGGCGGCGCTGCTGGACACCAACGTGCTGCTGGCGCTGGCGTGGCCCAATCACCAACACCATGCGACCGTCCACCGGTGGTTCGCCCGCGAGTCGAAACATGGTTGGGCCACCTGCTCCTTCACGCAGCTTGGGTTCATCCGGCTGTCCTCCAATCCGGCCTACACCGCCAACGCCGTGGCGCCGTCGGAGGCGGCAGCCTTGCTGGAACAGCTGGTGGCTCACCCGAAGCATTCCTTCTGGAAGTCGCCGGCAGCCTGTTCGCCCAAAATCTATGCCCACGCCCTGGGCCATCAGCAGGTGAACGACGCCTGGCTGGTGGAGGTGGCCCGACAGGCGGGCGGGCGTCTCGCCACGCTGGACACCCGGCTTCAGGTTCATGATTTCCTAAAGGGCTCGGTTTGCATTATTGAGTCCTAGTTCCCATGGCTACTCCACGTCATCCGTCGTGCCCCGGCATCACGCGTCGTTCGTTCCTCGCCGACACCGGCATGGGGTTCACCGGCCTCGTGCTCGGCTCAATGCTGTTCCGCGACGGTGTCCGGGCGGAGTCGCCGGCCGCCGCCTGGCAGCCACCGACGGGCGCGCCGCACTTCACGCCCCGGGCGAAGTCGGTCATCTGGATCTTCCTCTGCGGCGGCGTGAGCCACGTCGAGAGCTTCGACGTGAAGCCGGAGCTGACGAAATACGCCGGCAAGTCCATCAGTGAGACCCCTTACGCCGGCGTGGTCGCCACCGAAGGCAAGGACGTCATCGGGGCGAACCCGGCGCACGGCAACCGCAAGGTCATCATGCCGCTCCAGACCGGTTACAAGGCCTACGGGGAATGCGGCCTGGTGGTCGGCGACTGGTTCCGGCACGTCGGCGAATGCGCGGACGACCTCGCGGTGGTGCGTTCGCTGTGGACCATTCACAACGACCACGGCGCGCAGCTCACCTGGCAGACTGGCCGGCATCCGCGCGAGCTGGAGCATCCCACGCTGGGCGCTTGGACCGCCTACGGCCTCGGCACGCTGAACGAGAACCTGCCCGAGTATGTCGTGCTGGGCGTGCCCACGGGCGACTGCTGTGGCGGCGCCTTTACCCATGGCTCGGCGTATCTTGGCCCCGAACATGGCGGCGTGCGGCTGAACACCGATCCGAAGAATCCGCTGCCCTTCATCCGCCCCTTCGAAGGTGCGCTTACCGCCGAGGAACAGGCCGCGAACCTGAGCCTGCTCGGTAAGTTGAACCGCCTCGCCGGCATTGATTATCCCGACGACCAGAATCTCCGCGCCCGCATCAAGGCCTACGAACTCGCCTACCAGATGCAGACGAGCATCCCGGAGACGATGCAGCTCGACCGCGAACCGGAACACGTCCGCCGCCTTTATGGACTGGATCAGGAGCCTACCAAAGCCTTCGGCGAACAGTGCCTCGTCGCGCGGCGGCTGGTGGAAAGGGGCGTGCGCTTCGTGCAGCTCTTCCACGGCGGTGGAGGTGGCGGCGCGTGGGACGCCCACGGCGACATCAAGAACAACCACACCACCCTCGCCGCGCAGGTCGACCAGCCCATCGCGGGACTGCTGAAGGACCTGAAACAACGCGGCCTGCTCGACGACACGTTGGTTGTCTTCGGCACGGAATTCGGCCGTTCGCCCGGGGCCGAAGGCACTGGGCGCGACCATCATCCGCAGGCCTTCTGCGCGTGGTTCGCCGGCGGCGGCGTGAAGGGCGGCGTGCAATACGGCCAGACGGACGAACTCGGCTTCCACGCCGCCGAGAACCGCCGTTATGTGACCGACATCCACGCCACGGTCCTGCACCAGCTCGGCCTGGATTCGCGTCGCCTCGAAGTGCCCGGCCGCAAGCGGCTCGACATGGATCACGGCGAGCTGATCCGGGAAATCCTCGGATAGGGCCCGCGGCATTTTCGGTTCCCGCCCCGGGCAGTCCGGTCGCTGGACGCCTCCCGCCCGCCCCGATAAGGTGCCCGCAGGGCAGAGGCAGCCACCCAGCCCGATGGAGGCGGTTGGTTCCCAGCGACGCGCTGGAGCCGGGTGCTTGCCGCCGGCGGCGACGGGGAAGCCGCGGAACGCGCCCTGGAGTCGGTGTGTCGGATCTTTTGGCAACCCGTCTTCCGCTTGGTCCTGGCCCAGGGCTTCGCCGTGCCGGATGCCGAAGATCTCACCCAGGAATTCTTCGGCCGGCTGGTCGCGCGGGAACTCCTCCGGCACTCCGGCCCCGGAAAGGGCCGCCTGCGGGCCCTTTTGGCCGTCGCGCTGCGCAACTTCCTCACCAATGCCCGGGCCCACGCCGCCGCCCGCAAACGCGGCGGCGGCTGGCGGCGGCTGGACGGGCACCTGGCGGACTGCGAGGCCGAGCTGCCGCCGGCCACGGCCCTTTCGCCCGACCGCCAGTTCGACCGCCAGTGGGCCCTCGCGCTGTTGGAGCGGGTGCTCGGCCAGCTGGCCGATGAATACGCCCGCGCCGGCCGCGCCGACGTGTTTGCGGCGTTGCGGTCCGCCATTTCGGCGGACGCCGTCGCGCCGCCGGCGGCGGAACTCGCGCGCCGGTTGCAGCTCACCGAGGGGGCCGTGCGGGTCGCCGCCCACCGCCTGCGCCAGCGTTACCGCGAGCTGTAGCTCGCCGAAGTCGCCCAAACCGTCGGCGCCGACGTGGTCCCCGAGGACGAGCTGCGGATCCTGCTGGAAGCGGTTTGACGTTCACCCCCCGTGCCCATGCCCACTCACCCCACGGCGCCCCGCGGCGATCCCGGCGCGACCGGCGAACCCCTGAACCTCCGGGAGTGGCTGCGGGCCGGCCTGGCCACCCCGGCCGTCCGGGAACCGTTGGGGCGGGTCCGGCCGGGATTCACGTTGCTGGAGAAGCTCGGCGAAGGCGGCGCCGGGGAGGTCTTCCGGGCGGAGGAGACCACGCCGCTCCGCCGGACCGTGGCCGTGAAACTCCGGCGCTCCGGGACGAAGCCCGCGGAATGTCCGGAGTGCTTCACCCAGGAACATGGGGCGTTCGCCCGGCTGGACCATCCGCACATCGTGCGCGTGTTCGAGGCGGGCGTGGACGGTGCCGGCCGCCCCTACTACTCGATGGAACTCGTGGACGGCCCGCCGCTGCTGCATTTCTGCCGCCCCGCGCACTGACTCACGGGGCGGCCCAATCGAATGCGCGCGGGAATCTTTCCCGGTGAACGCAACCGCCGGCTGACGAGCCGGCTTAACTGGAGCTGCTGGTCGGCGCCCACCGGTTCGCTGAATTCGAGTGGCAGATCCTCATCGGCGGCGTCGGAAATCAGCCGCAGGGTCGCCCTGGTAATTCCTCGGGCGAGGCACAGTTCCCGGATCACGGCCGATTCCATGTCCACGGCGTCGGCTCCCGTGAGCCGCCGCAGTTCAGCCTTGGCGTCTGCGGTCGTCGCCACGCGCGAGGAGAGATGGAATCGCCCACGGCGCACTCCGTTTTGCAGAATGGTCTCGGTCTGAGGAAAGCCCTCGTCGGCCTCCAGCACGAGGTCCCCAACCTTCAGCGCGGGATCAAGGCCGACGGCGAGCCCGGCGGTGATGACCCCGCGCCAGCGTGCTTCACTCGGGATCGCTTCCGTGACGCGTCGGGCGTTGTTGGCTCCCCTGCCGGTCACTTGAACCCGAACTCCGAAATAGGGCGATAGTTTTTCAGGGATCGCTCCCCTGAATCAAATCATACCGCCTCCGATGGCCAGCCGATCCCCGGGCGGAATCAACTTCGGCGACGGGGCGTTGAGCCCGTTCAGGGTCGTCTCCACCGGCGGCATGGGTTGGCGCAAACCGCCCTCCGCCGCCGACAGTTTGACCACCACGTCACGGCCCCGCGCCCCCAGCCCCGCCCCGCACAGGAAAACCTCCACCCGGAACGTCCCCGGCCGCCGATACCGCGCGGCGAGCGTGGTCTGGTGCTGATAGAGACTGAGCAGGATGGACGTGAACAACACCGCCAGGAACGCCCATTCCGTCGCGTAGAACTTTTGCAGGCTGAAGCCGTCCGCCGCCAGGTCGTGCTTCAGCTCCTCGATCCGCCGCTCCACCCACGCCCGCCCGTTGTAATCCCGCCACAGTTCCAGCGCGGCCTCGCGCCGGTTGGCCACCCAGACCCGGAACGTGGGGCCCGGCACGTCGATCAACCGGCGTCCCACCGCCGCTCCCGGGGCTTGGGGTCGGGGGGGGCGAGATCACCTGCATGCCCGCCTTGCCAGTTGTTGAAGTTGAATCACTTTACCGATTCTTTGTGGAGACGGAGTTACCGAAGGATATGCACCCAACCAGTAACGCGAGTTCGGGGAGTGAGACGACACCGGAGGAAAGCGAGGCAGCCGCCCAAGCGCTGGTGCAGTTGGGGCGTTTGACCGGGGTGGAGGTGGGGCTGACCCGCGCCCGGTTGGCGGTGCGGCAGGTCGCGCGGGAAGCCGACGCCCACCCGCTTGAGGCGCTGGCCCAGGCGGCGAGCCTGGTCGGATTGAAGGCGGTCTTGGTCCGGCTTTCGGTCGCGGATGCCCTGGCCAAAGCGGGTCAGGACACCCCGCTCGTCGCCTGGGATGGCGCAGCGGGTCGGTGGCTGGTCGTGCAACGCAGCGGATTGTTCCGGGCCCGGGTGTCCGATTCCATGCTGCCGGGGGCCGGGCAGCCCTTGACGCGGGCCGCGCTGGCCGACCGCCTAGGGGTCCGCGCGGCGACCGAACCGGTTGATTTCGCGGTCATCCATGCGGAGCGCCCGGCCGACCTGATCGCCAGCGAGCCGGAAGCCCATCGGGACACGGCCCAGGCCGGTGGCGGTGGCGGCGGGACGGGGGGGCATGGGGACCACGGGCAGCAGTTTCCTTGGCGGCGTTTCGGCGCCTTGCTGGGGGGGGAAGCAAAGGACATCCGGGCGTTCATCCTCTTCAGCCTCTTGGCGGCCACGCTCTACTTGTCGGTGCCGCTGGCGGTGGATGCGTTGGTCGGCCAACTGTCTTTCGGGAGCGAAGCCCGGCCGTTTGTGCAGGCAGTGGCGATGGTGAGCCTCGGGTTGCTGGTCTGCCTGGCGATGGCGGCGGTGATCCGCGGGTTCCGGTTCTACCTCGCGGAAGTGATCCAGCGGCGGATTTTTGTCCGGCTGGTGGCCGATTTCGGCCACCGCCTGCCGCGCGTGAAGCCGGAGTCGTTGGATGGCCATCACGGGCCCGAATTGGTCAACCGCTTCTTCGACGTGGTGACCCTGCAGAAGGCGACCGCGATGCTGCTGATGGATGGGCTGGACGCGGCCTTCAGCATGTTGATCGGCATCCTCCTGCTGGGGCTGTTCCATCCGCTGCTGCTGGTGTTGGTGCTGGTGCTGCTGGTGCTGCTCTGGGTGGTCCTGTTCGTGATGGCCCGCGGGGCGGTGGACACCAGCATTGCGGAGTCACGGGCCAAATATGCCGTGGTGCATTGGTTTGAGGAATTGGCCCGGCATCCGCACCTCTTCAAGGGGGCGGGTGGCTACGCGCTGGCCGCCGACCAAGCGGACCTGTTGGCGCGCACGTATCTCGACGCGCGGCGCCACCATTTCCGCATCCTGATCCGCCAGATCGGGGGATGCTTGAGCTTGGAGGTGCTCGCGACCGTGGCCTTGCTGCTGGTGGGCGGCGTGCTCGTGCTGCGGCAGGAGCTGACCCTGGGCCAGTTTGTCGCCAGCGAGCTGACCATAACCTCGATCGTGGCGGCGCTGGCCAAGCTGCCGAAGCAGATCGAAATCTGGTATGACGCGATGGCGGCCGTGGACAAGGTGGGGCACCTCTTGGACCTGAAGACCGAGCGGGAGGACGGCGACGTGTCGGTGGGCACGGACGGGCCTGCCGCGGTGCGCGTCCAAGGTGCGACCTTCGGGTATCAACCGGAACGCCCCCTGTTCACGAGCCTAAGTTTCCAGGTCGCCTCCGGCGAATCAACCGCCGTGGTCGGTCCGCATGGCAGCGGGGCCAGCACCTTGCTCGCCCTCGTCTTTGCTCTGCGTCCGCTCGACCGTGGTTTTATCAGCATCAACGGCCTGGACGTGCGGAATTGGGATCTGCAACGCCTGCGTTCGCGGATCATGCTGCTGCGCGGGGCGGATGTCATGGATGGCACGGTCGCCGACAACCTTCGCCTGGGCCGGAGCGATCTGGGGTATGACGAGGTGCGGCTGGTCCTGGAAAAAACCGGGCTGTTCGAGACGGTCATGGCCCTGCCTCAAGGTGTGGACACGCCGTTGCTCTCCGGGGGGATGCCGCTTTCCAGCCGCCAACGCATCCGGTTGCTGCTCGCCCGGGCGCTCCTGCAGAAACCCCGGCTGCTCTTGGTGGACGAGCTGTTCGACGGGGTGGATCCGGAGACCTTCGCGAGCATCGCCGACTGTGTCTTCGACCCCGCGGCCGGCTGGACCGTGCTCATCGCCACGCGCGACCCGGCGGTGGTCAAGCGGTGCCGCCACGTCATTCGCCTCGGCGAAGGCGGCCCGACCGAGCCGCTCAGCCCGCAGAATCCCGCCCCCAACTCCCCTTAGCCATGAGTCAAGCCAAGCATCCCGCCGCCGGTCCTGAACCGTTTCTGGCCCGGACCTATTCCTTGCCGGCGATGGCCTTGGCCGGCTCCACGCTCGGGGCCCGCCGCTTGGCCGCGGGTCTGGCCGTGGGGTTCCTGCTGGCGGTCTGCGCGGTGTTCGTCCTGCCTTGGCGCCAGTTCGTCAACGGCACGGGACGCGTGACCGCCTTTGATCCGCTGGATCGGCGGGTGAACCTGGAAGCCCAAGTGGCCGGCCGGATCCGGAAACTGCGGGTCGTCGAGGGGCAGCGGGTGCGGGCGGGCGAGGTGATCGCCGAGATCCAGGACAACGATCCCAACCTGCTCCAAAACCTCGGCCTCCAACGCGACGCGCTGGCCTCCCGCCGGGTGTTCGCCAGCCACCGGGTGGAAGACCTCGCGGTCCAGCTCGCACAACAGGAGCTCGCCCAGGTGCAGGCATTGGATGTGGCCCGCCAGCGGGTCTCGGCGGCCCGCATCGCCGCGGAGACGGCCCGGCTCAATTTCGACCGCAACCGGAACTTGGAAGCCAAGGGGCTCGTGTCCCGCCGCGACTTTGAGCTGGCGACGTTGGCCCGGGACAGCACGGCCGCCGACCTCGCCGGCGCGGAAGCCACGCTGAAACGGACGGAGAACGATTTTCAGGCCCTGTTGGCCGGGATCCGGGTCCAACGCGCCGCGGCCCAAGGCGAGGTGGCGTCCGCCGAGCGGGAGCTGGCCGGTTTGGACATCACCCTCAGCCAGAACCAGCGCCAGATCGTGGAAGCGCCCCGGGATGGCTTCGTCCTCAGCGTGGGCGTGACCGAAGGCTCCTATCTGCGGCCGGGCTCGCTCATCTGCACGCTCATCCCGGAGACCGACCGCCGCTTCGTCGAGCTTTGGCTGGACGGCAACGACGTGCCGCTGGTGCGTCCCCGGGGAGAAACCAACGGTGTCGTCGTGCCCGGCAGTCCGGTGCGTCTGCAGTTCGAAGGCTGGCCGGCCATCCAGATCGTCGGTTGGCCGGGCGTGGCGGTGGGCACCTTTGGCGGTGAAGTGGTCTTCGTGGATGCCGCCGATGATGGCAAGGGGCGTTTCCGGGTGGTGGTCGCTCCCCTGCCGGATGTGGCGCGGCGCCAGGGCCGCGAAGTGACGGTCACCTGGCCCTCCAACCGCTGGCTCCGGCAGGGCGCGCGGGCCAACGGCTGGGTGATGCTGGAGCAGGTGCCGCTGTGGCGGGAGATCTGGCGTCAACTGAACGGCTTTCCCCCGCTCGTCAGCGATGGGGAACCCGACAAATTCAAGCGATGAACCCGTTCCTGAACCCGCTGCTCAGGCCGCTCTTGGCGGTGGTCGCTGGCGTGAGCCTGTTCGTGGTCCGGCCAACCACCGCGCGGGCCCAGACGGCGGAACCCTTGGTTAGCCCGAAGCCGGCTCCCTCGGTCCTGGAGGTGGCGGAGGTGCGGCACAGCGTGACCAACCAATACCCGCCGATGCTGGCCGCGCTGATCGAGCGCGACCTCGCGGCCGGCCGCCTCCGGAGCGCCCGGGGGGCGATGGATTTCACGGTGTTCACCCGCCTGTTCGGCACCCCGCAAGGCCACTACGAATCCGGCACCTCGGATTCAGGCTTCGAGCAGTTCACCGGCCTCTGGGGCAGCACTGTTTTCGGGGGCTACCGGCTGACCCGGGGCGAGACGTTGCCGGACTATGATTCCAGCCGGACCCAAAGCGGGGGCGAAGCGCGGCTCGGCTTTCGCCTGCCGCTGTTGCGCGACGGCTCGATCGATCGCCGCCGGGCCAACCTGTTCAAAGCCGGCCTCGACCGGCAGTTGGCGGAACCGCTGATCCAACGGCAGCGCTTGGACTTCATCCGGGCGGGCACGGTCGCCTATTACAACTGGTTGGCCGCCGGCGCGCGCGAACGTGTGGCCGGGGAACTCCTCCGGATGGCCCGGGACCGCACGACGGCGCTGACCAGCCAGGCCGAAGCCGGCCTGATCCCCCGCCTCGTGCTCACCGACAACCGGCGGTTGGTGGTCGCCCGGGAACTCGGCACCGTCCAAGCGCAGCGTCGCTTTGAAGCCGCCGCCTTGGCCCTGTCGCTCTTCCTGCGGGACACCAACGACCTGCCCGTGGTCGCCGGGAGGGAACGTTTGCCGTCCCGGTTCCCGGAGCCCGCGCCGCCCGACGGGTCGCGTTTGCCGGCCGACCGGTTGGCCGCTGAAGCCGGCCGCCCGGAACTCGCCCGGCTCCGGCTCCAGGCGGAGAAACTTCAGGTGGACCGGAAACTCGCCCAAAACCAGATGCGCCCCAACCTGGACGTCGGGCTGACCGCCAGCCAAGACCTCGGCCAGGACACCTACAAGGACAAGGGCCAGTTCGAGGTCCAGGCCGGGCTGGAGCTGCGGGTGCCGCTGCAACGGCGGGAAGCCAAGGGCCGGTTGGCGGAGCTGGCCGGCCAGGTGGAACAGTTGGGGCACGAACAACGTTTCGCCCGCGACCGGATCCGCACCGAGGTGGACGACGTTTTCTCCGCTTGGAACCTGGCCCACGAGCAGAGCTTGCGCACGCGCCTGAACGTCGAGCTCGCCCGCGAGCTTCAGGCCGCGGAAGAGGAGCGGTTCAACCAGGGGGCCACCGACTTGCTGGCGCTGCAGCTTCGCGAGCAGGCGGTGTTCGACGCGGAGGTGTCCGCCCTCGAGGCGGCCTTCGAGTGCTTCCGCGCCCAAGCCGATTACCGGGCGGCCACCGCGCTGGACCTGCCCTGAAGCCGGCCCTGCGGATCGGGCTGGCTGCGTGTAGCGCGTGGTGGGCGGTTTCCCCCGGAAACCGCAGCGGGTTGCGGGGCACCCTGCCCCCAGTCCATTCCGCATTCTTGGGGAATTGCCTCACTGCATCGGCAACGAGAGCTCCTTGCGCTCCGTGCCACGCAGCACGGCGGCCTTTACCTGCACGCCGGGCTGATGCTTCAGGAGCAGGCGGCCCAGCAGTTCGCTCTCGCTGACGCGGGCCGTCTGGCCGTCGAGTTCCACGATCACGTCGTCCTTCTGGAAGCCGGCCTTCTTCGCGGCGGAGTGTTTGCCGTATTCGCCCGCGTGCTTGATGAACAGCGCCATCGTCTCCTTGCCGAGTCCGCGCGCGGCGCGCTGCTCATCCGACAGGTCTTCCAGCCACAGGCCGCCTAGCGCCATTGCGCGCATTTCCCAGGTGCCCACACGGCGGGAAATGTCCGTCTTCAACCGCCAGCCCTCGGGCAGCTCAATCAAGAGGGGCCAGTCCGCGCCGGCCCGTTTCACCAGCGCGCGGAGGGTTCCCGAATTACCGGTGCGATGCAGGGTCCAGCTCACGTCCGCCAAGGAGACCAGCGGCTGTCCCGCCAGCGCCACCATGTCGTCGCCGGCCTGGATTCCCGCCATGGCGGCCGGCGAGCCGGCGGCCACCGACTGAACGCGCGCCACCTGGTCCGGCGCCAATGTGAGCCCGATGGTCTGCGGAGCCGGCCACGGATAAATCCATTCGGTCGGGATCGTCTGCTTCTGGTCGCGGTAGGAGGAGCGGATGGCATCACCCACCTGATGGCAATGCACGCAGCTCTGCACGACCTTGCCCTCCCAGTCGAGGTTGCGGGTGTATTTGCCGGCAAGCTGCGGGATTTCGAGCGGGTCATTGAAGGGCAGTGGAACGCCCTGCTTGCCGGCGAGGGCCGCCTTGTTCGCCGGATAGCCGCGATGGAGGGCCAGGGCGCCTTCCAGCGCCCGCCGGTAACCGTCGACGGTCTCGTCCTTCGAGTTCACCTGGTGCTGCCACGAGCCGTAGCGGCCATAGACCGTGCCGTCGGCATTGAAGAACAGCGTGGAAAACGAGAGGTCGTAGTCGACCTGGAACAGGGCAAGGTCGAGCGCGTTGGCGTTGATCACGCGCACGCACACGAACTGGTCCAGCAGCGGCCCAAGTTCGAGGTTCTGCATGAGCACCCGCGCGTCGAGCCCCCCGCAGGCGAGGCAGGGCACGCAGCGCAGCGTGACGAGCAGCGGCTTGCCCGTGCGCTTCGCCTCGGCCAGGCCCTTCTGCCAGTCGTTGTAGATCCAGCGGGCGTCGTGCTCGTAGGCCGTGCGGTCATTGAGCACGGCCGCCTTGCGATCCTTCACCGTCTCGGCGAACGAGAGGCAGGTGAACGCGGCAAACGCCAGCGGCAGCAGGAACGGGCGGGCATTCATGGGTGAGGTTGTGACAGCTTGGACAGCGACCTGCAATCTCCGCGACCGCGGCCTGGACTGCGCCGGCATGACGGCGCTTTTCCTGCATCGTCCAGCATGCTTCGGCACCCCGGCACTCACCCGGCGTTAGGACTGCGGGAACCTGTCCCCGCAGTCCATAGCGCGGGCTGTCCGGGCACGCACACGGTGAAAAGGTGCTCCCTGTGAAATCCCACGGGTTGAACCCGAACTCCGAAGTTAAAGGCCAACGGCCTGACACATCAAAGCCCGGGGCAACGCCCCGGGTGAGCTTGGAAAAACAAACCAGCCCTGAAGGGGCGAGACAAAGTGTGCCGCCCCTTCAGGGCTTGCCCTTGGTTTGATGGTTACCCAGGGCGTTGCCCTGGGCTGTGTTGTCCCGTCCCTTCGGGACTTTAACTTCGGAGTTCGGATTGAAATGGGGGACCATCATTTTGCATCTGGCCGCCGGCCATAGACGCCGATGTGGGTCTGCTGCACACCCTGGGATTCGAACCCGGCGGTGGCACCATGCTGCTCCAGGCGGAAGTCGCCTTCGCCCCACGGGTCGCTGAGCACGATGCTTTCGCCTTTGTCCGCCTTCGCCCACTTCCCGGTGGTCTTCTTGCCGGCGTCAGTGTGGGTGAAGGTGCCGTCGGCGCGGATCTCCAGCAGCCCGTAGTCGCTCTTGAGCAGGTTCGACGCGCGGTTGCGGTGGAGTTTCCATTGGCCGTGGTAAAACTCGGGGCCGACGTTCGCCGCGAAGAGCAGGTCCGTGTCGTCCCACACCGGCGCGCCGAAGCTGGAGGGGCCGCCCTGGCCCTGCATCAGGCTGATCATGGCACCCCGTTTCCGGGAGACGTAGCCATCGCCGATCGACCCGGCGGCCTGGTCCAAAACCAGGTCGCCGTTGAGTTTTTTGTCGGTGTTCGCGTGCCAGCGCCCGCTGGCCTTGCCGCCGGGGCGGCCGGCCCAGACATAGGTGCCGTCGGCGTTGATGCGGAGGTAGCCGCGGCCGCCGCCGCCCTGCATCTTGCTGGTCTCACGGACGGTCTTGCCATCGCCGGTCTTCTCGCGTTTGACGACGTTCATGACGGGGATCCCGCCGAGGGACCAGGTGCCGACAAAGAAATTGGTGCCCGTGAGCTTCAACCGCTCGCCCACGGCCAGGTCGTCCGAAGTCGGCGTCGGCGCGGGCAGCGATGAGCCGTCGAGGGTGCGGAGCTTGTCGGCGGGAAGCCATTCGTCGAAGTAGTTCCACGAGCCGTCGTAGTGAACCTTGTTCTGGACGCCGGCCTCGGGCTTGGCGGGGTCAACCGACTGCTCGATAATGTGGGCCTTCGACCACTTGTTGCCCCAGAAGGCCTCGATGATCACGGGCTGGAGGAGCGCTTTGGCGTCCGGAGGAGCTTGGGCGGCGACACCGCTGAACAGCAGGCGGGCGGCTGCGACCAACACCAGGAAAGGCAGCAACGGTCGGAATGTCATGGCGGTCGCTCTGACAGCATCAACCCTGCGGCGCAATGACCGCTCCCGGTTATCTTCAGCCGTGGGTCACGCTCGGACGGCGCCGGATTGCCCGCCGACAGCGACGGCGCTCCGGGCGCAACCCGTTTATCGTTCCGCACCTCTGCCCGACGGCCCAACCTACTTCCCCCCACACTCCGCCCACGTCAGCCCAAAACGCGCGAGATACTTGGTCAGCCGGTCGGCGTCGTTGGTGTGCTTGCGGCCGAGGCGGGAGACCTTGAACAGCTTCCGACCCGCATCCGACTGGCTCGTGGACTCGCGGCAGACGCGGATCACGTAGGCGAGTTGGGCCTGGTCGAAGGGATCAATCTCCGCCAACCACTTCGGCCCCAGCACCGCGTTCAGGAGCTCCGCCTCGTCGTCCTCCAGCTCCGGCTCCGCCCACGCCGTGCGCAGCCGGGCCAGCTCCTCCTCCAGCACCATTGAAGTAATCCGGCCGCCCTCGGCCAGAGTCGCCATGCGGGTGATGGCGGCATTCAAGTCACGGAAGTTCGCGCTCCAGCGGGCTTCGGCGGAATGGGCGAAGGCAAGGAATCGTTCCCGGACCTCCTTGCTCAGGGTCACCCGCGTGCCGCGCTTCCGGGCGAACTGTTCCAGCTCGTAATCGAGGTTCGGCGCAATGTCCTCGGCTCGTTCGCGCAACCCCGGCAGGCGGAAAGTCCACAGGTTGAGCCGCGCCAGCAGGTCCTCGCGGAACCGGCCTTCGCGGACGCGTTCCAGGAGATCGCGGTTGGTGCCGGTGATGAGCTGGAAGTCGCTCGTCACCTCGTGGTCGCCGCCGAACGGTGGGAAGCGCTTTTCCTCCAGCGCGCGCAGCAACATGGCCTGCTCGTCCAAACCCAGCTCACCCACCTCGTCGAGGAAAAGCAACCCGCCGTCCGCGGAACGCAGCAACCCGGCCCGGTCCTTCAGAGCCCCGGTGAAGGCGCCCCTGACGTGGCCGAAGAGCGCGCTCATGGCCGCATCACCCCGCAACGTGGCGCAGTTCACTTCGACGAAGGCACCGGCAATCTGATGCCGCGCCTTCTTCAGCTCGTAGATGCGGCGGGCGAGTTGGGATTTTCCGGCGCCGGTCGGCCCCATCAGCAGCACCGGATCACGGGACTGGATGGCCACGTGCTCGATCTGCTCGATCAGGCGGTTGAAGCGGACGTTGCGCGTCTCGATACCGGATTTCAGGAAGCTGCGGGCCTCGTTCGCCTCCTTGCGGAACCGCGCGGCGATCCGGTCGTAACGCGACAGGTCGAGGTCAATGACGCTGTAGTTGCCGTCGGGCGACTTCATCTTGCGCTCTTTTGGCGCCGTCTGCACCAGCCGTCCGGGAAAATGCCGGCTCTCCGTCAGCAGGAAGAGGCAGATCTGCTGCACGTGAGTGCCGGTGGTGATGTGGACGAGATAGTCCTCCTTCTCCGGCTTGAAGGCGTAGCCCCGGGCAAATTCATGCAAGGCCGCGAAGACCTCCTCGAAGTCCCAGGGATCTTTCAGGTCGTGCGGATGCAGGTTCACCGCAGTCTCCGGCGACACCCGCCCGATGTCCGACGCCACGCAGCGGGCCATGTCGAGGTGCGTTGCCTGGTGGAGCAGCTCGAACCGGCTGACCACCAAGTCGTCGTGCTGGCAGAGCGAAACGGTGGGACGCCACTTCTGCCAGCGTTCCTGGTGGAAGCCGGAATCCAACACGCTGCCCAAAATGCCCAACACGACGGTCTTCTTCATTTCAACCTTGGTAGGGCGGCGTTGCTGCGCCGCCCAATCTTCCTCGTCGGCACGTTGCGCCTGACGGGAAATCAGGGCCGCGGAGCACCACAGCCCCACCGGCCAACGGTGCCTTTGGCCATGGCTATCTGTAAAGCGCGAGTATTCGCGGATAAGCGCGTCATGCCTGATCGGCAATTGCACCGCCTGCGCAGATTCCTCAACAAAACAGCCTGTTTCAGCCCGTTTCACCGGTTGGCACGCCCGTTGCATTAAGGAGTCCCGAACAGAACGAAAGATTCGATATGGCAAACAAAACCCTCTTCCAGACCTTGGCTGGAAAATTCTCCAAGGCAGACACGGCGAACGAGGCCGGCGCCAAGGCGTTTGCCCTCACCCCGAAGCACGCCCTCGCGCAATACGCCGTGACGGGCTGCCTCAACGGGACCTTCTACGCCGACGCCGAAACCCAGTTGCAGCGGGTGCTGGAACTGGTGAGCGCCGCCGGCCCCGAGTTCACCGCCAAGGTCGCGGTTTACAGCCGCCAGCGCGGCCACATGAAGGACATGCCCGCGCTGCTCTGCGCCGCGTTGAGCGTGCTCGACGCGGAGAAGTTGAAGGCGGTGTTCCCGCGCGTCTGTGACGACGGGAAGATGGTCCGCAACTTCGTCCAGATCCTGCGCTCCGGCGTGGTCGGGCGGAAGTCCCTCGGCTCGGTGCCGAAGCGGCTCGTCCAGCAGTGGCTGGAAGGCCGCACGGACGAACAGCTCTTCCGGGCGACCGTGGGGCAGAGCCCGTCGCTGGCGGACGTTGTAAAGATGGTCCACCCGCGGCCGGCGAACACGGGACGGGCGGCGTTCTACGGCTGGCTGCTCGGTCGGGAACATGACGCGGCGGCGCTGCCGGAATGCGTGCGGGCCTTCGAGGCCTACAAGCGCGGTGAGTCGAAGGACGTGCCGGAGGTGCCGTTCCAGCTGCTCACGGCGTTGAACCTCGGCGAGGCCGAGTGGACCGCGATTGCGCGGCGGGCTCCGTGGCAGATGACGCGGATGAACCTGAACACCTTTGCGCGGCACGGCGTGTTCGGCGACCGGAAGGTCACCCAGTTGGTGGCCGAACGGTTGCGCGAACCGGCCAATGTGCGGAAGGCGCGGGTCTTCCCGTATCAGCTCATGGTGGCGCACGCCCAGGCGGAGGAATCCGTTCCGGGCGAGGTGCGGGAGGCGTTGCAGGACGCGATGGATGTCGCGCTCGAAAACGCGCCCGCGATCTCCGGCCGGGTGGTGGTCTGCCCGGACGTGTCGGGCTCGATGCAGGCGCCGGTGACCGGCCACCGCAAGGGTTCGACCACCGCGGTGCGGTGCCTCGACGTCGCGGCCCTCGTGGCGGCGGCGTTGGTGCGGAAGAACCGCGACGCGGAAGTGCTGCCGTTCTCGGACGATGTGGTGCCGGTGCGGTTGAACCCGCGCGACTCGGTGCTGACCAACGCGAAGGTGTTGGCCGAACTGCCGAGCGGCGGAACGAACTGCAGCGCGCCGTTGCGCGAACTGAACCGGCGGAACACCGCGGCCGACCTCGTGGTGATGGTGTCGGACAACCAGAGCTGGGTGGACAGTGAAGGCGGCGGCCGCAGCACCGCGACGATGGCGGAGTGGGAACTCTTCCGCCGGCGCAACCCGGCCGCGCGGCTGGTGTGCCTGGATGTCCAGCCCTACGCCTCGACGCAGGCGTCGGAGCGGGCCGACATCCTGAATGTCGGCGGGTTCTCGGACGCGGTGTTCGAGCTCCTGGCGACCTTCGCCAAGGGCGAACTCAACGCCGACCACTGGGTCGGAGTGATTGAAGGCATGGCCGTGTGAGCCACGCGCACGGGAGGGCGGGAAGCGGTCTCGGGCCGACAACCCGCCCTCCTAGGACGGAGCGCCAAAAGATTCCGTAGGAGCCGACGTAAGGAGGCTCTGTTTGGAGAAGAGTGAGACTCGTCACCTCGTCTCCTACGGAACGATTGGCGGTGACGAACGCGAATTTCGGGGCCGAATGCCGTCGGGACTACATTCAAAATCTGTCCGTCTCGGCATCCCTACTTGTCGGTCCCAACTTGATCTTTGAAACTCTGGAAGCGGCGGGAATGCCCGCAGGACTACAGGTAGAGCGCCCGGTTTGACCGGGAGGGCCGGGTTCAATTCCCGGACGCGTGCCAACGCGATAGCTCAGACAAATCCGTCTTGCCCCGCTCGTCGCGCCGCTTCCCGAACACTTTGGCTGGCGAATGCCGGTGGGAATACATGGCTAAAGCCGCAAGGCGAGCGGGATCGACACCCGCACGTCCGGCACTCCGCAAGGAGACCGGACGGGTTCTCACCAATCTCGTCGTCAGTCTTTGATTTTGGGCAACGAATGCCTGGGAAACTACATGCCGCCGAAGGTTGCCGGTTCGAATCCGGCCGTGGCCGCGCAAGCGACCGCGTAGCTCAACTGGATAGAGCATCGGCACTGTTTCCCGACTCCTTGTCGTTGCCCTCCCTTTTGTGACGAATGCCGATGAAACTACATGTTGCGGGTTCGAGTCCCGCCTCCGGCTCCAAGACGCCGGAGTAGCTCAATGGTAGAGCAGATTAACGTTTCATCACTCTTGTCGTCACAACCCTTTTGCTCCAGCGGCTCGGCGTGGTCTTTGGGGGACAGTTCGGCCAATATCCAATTCATGAACATCATCAACCTCGACGGTTCCCAAGGCGAGGGCGGCGGGCAGATTCTGCGCTCGGCGTTGGCGCTGAGCGTCATCACCGGCCGGCCGTTCCGCATCCGCCGTATCCGGGCGCGCCGGCCCAAACCGGGGCTTATGCGCCAGCATCTGGCCTGCGTGGAAGCGGCGGCCCGCATCGGCTCGGCCACCGTGGAGGGCGCGGCGCTCGGCTCGCAGGAGCTGACGTTCACGCCGGGCGCGGTGGTGCCGGGTGCTCACGAATTCAAGATCGCCAGCGCGGGCAGCACGATGCTGCTGCTCCAGACGATCCTACCGCCGCTGCTGTTGGCGAACGCGGCCAGCGAGGTCGTGTTGGAAGGTGGAACGCACAATCCCTTCGCGCCGCCGTTCCCATTCATTGAGCGGGCGTTCCTGCCGTTGCTCTGCCGGATCGGTTTCGACGTGGAGGCGGTGCTGGAACGGCCCGGGTTCTATCCGAACGGCGGCGGACGCTGCCGCGTGGCCATCCGGCCGGCGAAGGAGTTGAAGCCGTTGCGACTGGGCGAGCAGAGTGCTGTCGCGTCCGACCTAGCCGCCGGCGCGGGCCAAAGTAGGGCAGGCTGCCAGCCTGCCCGCTCTGACTTGGACCCACCGGATGGGCAGGCTAGCAGCCTGCCCTACGTTCCGTGCTCCGCCATCGTCTGCCTCGCCGGTCTGCCGCGGCACGTCGGCGAGCGCGAACTCGCCGCGGTCCGGCAACGCCTCGCGCTGCCGCCGGAGCGCTGCACGATCGCCGAGCATCCCGAAGCCTTCGGGCCTGGCAATTCGCTGCACGTCGTCGCGGACGGCGAGGGCTTCGCGAATGTCTTCACCGGCTTCGGCACGCCGCGCGTGCGTGCGGAACAGGTGGCAGAGGAAGCCGCCGGGGCCGCCGAGCGGTTCCTCGCGAGCGGCGCCGCCGTGGACGAACACCTCGCCGACCAACTGTTGCTGCCGCTGGCCCTCGCCCGCGGCGGCAGTTTCACCACCACCGAACCTAGCGGGCACACCCGCACGAATTTCGAAATCCTTCGGGAATTTCTCCCGGTCAGCGTGGTAACGGAGCCGGTCGGACCGGGCCGTTGGCACCTGCAACTCGAAACCCAGTTTTCCCCATGAACGAAAAACACCTCGCCAAGATGGGCGTGCCGCCGGGCGAACCGACCCGGGCCGCGCTTGCCTTCATCTCCCGCTATTGCCTCGCCGGAAACGACAAGCAGCAGATTCCCACGGCCGTCGAAGCGGTGTTCCGCGACCCGGCGGCGTTTGTGAACGACGAGCTGCGCGCCGAGTTTGCGCAGGCCCTCATCGCCATGCCGGCGGCCTTCACGCCCGGCAACGCGCCGTGGCGGCAGTGGGGCCAGGATCTCGAAGCGCAGGCCCTCGCGCAGATGGCCCGCGCCTGTGAACTGCCGGTGTCCGTCGCCGGCGCGCTGATGCCCGACGCGCACCTCGGTTACGGCCTGCCGATCGGCGGTGTGCTGGCGACCGAAGGCGCGGTGATTCCCTACGCGGTCGGCGTGGACATCGCGTGCCGCATGAAACTCACGGTGCTCGACTGGTCGGTGTCGGCGTTGAGCGACCGGCACGAGGAACTCGTGCGGGCCATCGAGGCGGAGACGCGCTTCGGCGTCGGGGCGACGTTCAAGCAACGCCGCCAGCACGAGGTATTGGAGGCCGATTGGACGGTCTCGAAACCGACCCGGAGCAACCGCGACCGCGCCTGGGCGCAGCTCGGAACGAGCGGGAGCGGGAATCACTTCGTAGAGTTCGGCGTTTTGAAAGTAGGACAGGCTGCCAGCCTGTCCGAGTCCGCAGTCTCCGGGGCAGGCTGGCAGCCTGCCCTACGTTTGCCACCCGGCGAATATCTCGCGATGCTTTCGCACAGTGGCAGCCGGGGGACGGGCGCGGCCGTCTGCGACCATTACAGCAAGCTGGCGATGGCCATGCATCCGGAGCTGCCCAAGGAATATCGCCACCTGGCGTGGCTCGGGCTCGATTCGCCCGAAGGCCAGGAATATTGGGCCGCGATGGAGCTGATGGGGCGCTACGCCGCCGCCAACCATGAACTGATTCATCGGCACATCGCCCGGCATCTCGGGGCGGAGGTGCTCGCGGACATCGAGAATCACCACAACTTCGCGTGGCGGGAGCGCCACGTCGTCAACGGCGTGAAGCGAGACGTCGTCGTGCATCGCAAAGGCGCGACGCCCGCGCACGAGGGCGTTCTGGGGATCATCCCCGGCTCAATGGCGACGCCCGGCTACGTGGTCCGTGGCAAGGGCGGCGAAGGTTCGCTGGGTTCGGCGTCGCACGGCGCCGGACGCGTGATGAGCCGCACCAAGGCGAACGAAACCTTTGCCTGGAACGCCGTGAATCCATTGTTGAAGGAGCGCCACGTCCACCTGATCTCCGCGGGGCTCGACGAGGTGCCCGGAGTTTACAAGGACATCCACCAAGTGATGGCCGCGCAGACCGATCTGGTCGAGGTGCTGGCCGAGTTCATGCCGCGCCTGGTGAAGATGGCGCCGAGCGGCGAGCGGCCTGAGGATTGAGCGCCGCCGATGCGAGGGAAAATTTGGAAGGCAGGGAGGCAGGAAGACGAGCGCGCAACCGCCTGAAGCCATGGCGGGGCGCATTTTTTCACAGTGGCTGACCTTGGGCTTGCGCCGGCCATGACCGGGTGGCGCGAGGCTCCAGCCGAGCGAGTCCGGGTTCGGGCTCGGCGGAGCCTCGCGCCACCAGCCACGATGAAAAGCAGCGCCCCCTTAGCGTCCGGAAGTCGGCGCGGACGCATCGCCCCCGCGGCGACCGGTTGAACCGTGACCGGACGAATTCTTTCCGGCTGAATCGCCGCGTGTCCGCCTTCAAAGAAGTCGAAACCCGCTCGTCCGTCGCGGCAGTCTTCCAAATCTTCCTGCGGCTGGGTTTAACGTCGTTTGGCGGACCCGTGGCGCACCTCGGTTTCTTCCACGACGAGTTTGTGCGCCGTCGGCGCTGGCTGGATGAAGCGGCCTACGCGGACCTGGTCGCGCTGTGCCAGTTCCTGCCCGGACCGGCGAGCAGCCAGATGGGTTTCGCGCTCGGGCTGCGGCGCGCCGGAAGCTGGGGCGCACTGGCGGCGTGGGCGGGATTCACGCTGCCCTCCGCGGTGATGATGATCGTCTTTGCGCTCGGGCTCGCGCAATTCCCCAGCCTTGCCCACGCCGGCTGGCTCCATGGACTCAAACTGGCCGCGGTCGCCGTGGTCGCCCAAGCGGTCTGGACCATGGGACTGCGCCACTGCCGCGGTCGCACCCGCTTGGTCACGGCGCTGGTGGCGACGAATGTCATCCTGGCGTGGCCTTCTCCGTGGAGTCAGGTCGCCGTGATCGGCGGCGCGACGCTGGCCGGCCGATGGCTGTTCCGGCGCGAGCTCAATGGAGCGGCCCCGACTCCCCTGCCCTCACCGCCCCATCCGTTCCAGTCCGCAGCCCTGCTCAGCACGTTTACCGGCCTACTGCTTGGGCTGCCCCTGCTGGCCCAAGTCTGGCCGGGCAACTGGGTGAAATTGCTCGACGGCTTTTACCGGGCGGGGGCGCTGGTCTTCGGCGGAGGCCACGTCGTGCTGCCGCTCCTGCAGAACGCCGTGGTCACGTCCGGGCGGCTCACCCCCGACGAGTTTCTCGCTGGCTACGGCGTGGCGCAGGCTTTGCCCGGCCCGCTGTTCGCCTTTGCTGCGTATCTCGGCGCCAAACTGCATCACCCACCCAATGGTTGGCTCGGCGGTCTTGGGTGCCTCATCGCCGTGTTCCTGCCCGGGCTTCTGCTCGTCGCGGGGGCGTTGCCATGGTGGGAACGGCTCCGCCACTCGCCTGCCCTGCGTGCCGCCCTCACGGGCGCGAACGCGGCCGTGGTCGGAGTGCTGCTGGCGGCCCTGATCTCGCCGATTGCAGCCGACACCTTGCTCAATCCATCCGACTGGCTCATCGCAAGCCTGGCGCTGGCCGGACTGCAGTGGCTGAAGCTCCCGCCGTGGGCCGTTGTCCTGCTCTGCGCCGCTGCGGGAACGGTCGCGGCCTGACCCGCCGGCTCACCTCACTTTGCCTCGGTCAGCGTCCGAATGGCCCGTGCCCGGCGACGCGGCGAACCCGCCGGCTCCTCCGGGGTCGCGTGCTTTACGTCGGGGCCCAGCAGAAAGTCCACGCCGGCTTCGCGGTAGACGTGCCGGACGAGCGCCGAACAGAAGCAGCTGTGCTCCCGGGCGAGCCGGTTCTGTTCGCCGCGCGGCCCGGCGAACTGCATCGCCAGCGGCGTGGCGGGCGGAGAATTCGGCATTGGTCACTCCGCGGACTGGGGTGAACTCGTTCATGGCGGCGGCGAAGCCAGGGAACAATGCACTGGGCCTTTGAGGTTCCTCGGTCATTTCAAAACCAGCACAGGCTGGCCACTGTTCCCGAGTGACTTCCTACGACGTGATCGTGCTCGGCTTGGGCGGCATGGGCAGTGCCGCGGCGGCGCATCTCGCCGCGCGCGGAAAACGGGTGCTCGGGCTGGAACAGTTCACGGCGCCGCATGACCGGGGTTCGAGCCACGGGCATTCGCGGGTGATCCGACAGGCTTACTTCGAGCATCCCGCCTACGTGCCGCTGCTGCTGCGCGCCTACGAGCTCTGGCGTGAGCTGGAGCGTGACACCGGCCGCGAACTGCTGTTTCTGCCCGGCGGCCTGATGCTGGGTGCGCCGGATTCCGAAGTGGTGTCGGGCAGTCTGCACAGCGCGCGCAAACATGGCCTCCCGCACGAGGAGCTGGATGCCCGCGAGATCCGCCGGCGGTTCCCGCAGTTCCGGATTGGCGACGACACGGTGGCACTGTTCGAACGCGCCGCGGGGCTGGTCTTCTGCGAACGCGCCGTGACCGCGCATCTCGAAGCCGCCGCGCGCCGGGGTGCCAAACTTCTATTCGAGGAACCCGTCCTCCGTTGGCAGCCCACGCCTAACGGCGGTGTGACGGTGACGACGGCGAAGGCAACGTATTCCGCCTCGCAGCTGGTCATCACGCCGGGCCCGTGGGCGCCGGCACTCCTGGCGGAACTGGGCGTGCCCTTTGTCGTCGAGCGGCAGGTGCTGTATTGGTTCCAGCCGCCGGGCGGAGTGGCGCCGTTTTTGCCGGAGCGGTTTCCGATCTACATCTGGCAACAGCCGTCGGGGGCGACTCCTTACGGTTCCCCGGCGGTGGATGGTCCGGGCGGCGGGGTGAAGGTCGCCTTCTACCGCAAACCGGTCGCGGAACCCTGCACGCCCGATTCGGTGGACCGCCGGATTCGCGACGACGACGTGGCCGACATGCGGATGGCAATCCGCGAGTTCCTGCCCGAACTCGACGGGATGCTCGTGAAGGCGGTGACCTGCCTCTACACGCTCACGCCGGACCTGAACTTCGTGATCGGACCGCACCCGGCGCATCCGCAGGTGCAGGTGGCGGCGGGGTTCAGCGGGCACGGCTTCAAGTTCTGCAGCGTGGTGGGCGAGGTGCTGGCGGACCTGGTGACCGCGGGGTGCAGCCGGCATGACATCGGCCTGTTTGGGCCGACGCGTTTTGCAACTCCGCGCACAGATGCTTGAATGCCGGGCCGCGCCGTGAATCCATCTCCCCGCGTGAAAGCTCCAGTGATCGTGACCGTGGTGGGGGTGGGCGTGGGATTCGCCGCCGGCTGGGGCGCGGCCCGCATGGGCAGCGCGCCGCCGGCCCCCCTGGCTCAGACCGTGACGAATCTCCCTGCAACCTTAGTGCCGCCGTCGGCGAAGCCGGTCCGGCCCGCCCCGGAAGCCGAAGTGCCGTTGCGTGGACTTGCCCTGGAAACCGCCCTGCGCACGGCCCTCACCGAACCGGACGAGCAACTGCGCCGCGAACGCATCCGGGCCCTCGCGGCCGCGACCGATCTGGAGGCCTACACCGATGCCCTGGGCAAGGCCGACCGCATTCTCGCGACGGATGACCGACAGATTTACCGTGTCCGCCTGCTCGAATTGCTCACCGGCCGCGATCCGCTCGCCGCCATCGCGGCGGCCCGGGCAACGCCGGACAACGGCACGCGGGGTTGGGTGCTCGGGGCCGTCCTGCAATCCTGGGCGCGCAAGGACCACACGGCGTTGGTGAGCTGGTTTGGAACCCAGCCGGTCGTGGAGCGTCGCAACTTGTTGTCCTCACTCGGCACCGCGCTCGGCCTTTACGCCCCGGCCGCGGGACTGGAGTTTCTGAAAAACCTTAAGTCGTCCGGCGACCAACGCCTGTTTGTGGCGGAGTTCTTCAGCTCCTGGTCGCAGCGCGACATCGTCGGCGCGTTTCAGGCCGGCACCCCGGTGCTGCTGGCCGCCGGGTTTGATTCCCACGTCGGCGACATGCTCGGACGCTGGGCGCAACGGGACCTCCCGGCCGCCCGCGCCGCGCTTCAGGAACTCGGCGCCCCAGCCCGGCACTGGGAGGTGTTCCGCAATTTCTTCAATGTCATCGCCGCGGACAACCCCGCCGTCGCCGCCGAATTCGTCCTGACCACGCCGGGCAACGGGCGGCAGCGCGACCTGATCGTCCAACTCGTGCAGGAATGGGCCGGACGCGACGCCCCCGCCACGCGGCAGTGGATCGAGCGCCTGACCGACCCCGGCCTGAAGCGACATGCCCTCGCGACCTTTGCCGACGCGCTGATCGGCCACGATCCGAAGGCGGCCATGGAGCTCCTGCCGGGACTCAGCCTCGGGGCGGGAAGCGTCGGGCTCTACCGAAACCTTGCGGCGAAACTGACCGAGCAGGATCCCAAGGCGGCGCTGCGGTTCCTGGAATCCATTTCCGGGCCCAACCTGCGGCGGGAGGTGCTGTCGGGCCTGCTCGACACCTGGTCGGCGACCGACCCCAAGGCCGCCGCCACCTACGCCGCGACGCTGCCCGCGGGTCCGGCCCGGGAAACGGCGCTCAATTCCCTGATGAACGGCTGGGCCGGACACGACCTCAAGGCGGCGACCGAGTTTGTCCGCTCGCTGGAATCCAAGCGCGAGCAGAACACGCTGCTCGAACCGCTGATGTGGCGGCTGGGCAACAGCAATCCGGAGCTGGGCAAGGAGCTCATCGCCGGCCTGCCGGTTTCGCCGGCCCGCGCCGGGCTGGTTTCCAATTTCGCGAACGCCTGGCTGTCGGAAGATCTGAACGCCGCCAAGTCATGGATTGAATCGCTGCCGGAGGGTCCGGTGCGCAAGGCGGCGATGGCGTCGATGCCCGGGGCATGGGCACAGACCGATCCCGCCGCGGCCGCCGCCTATGCGCTGACCCTGACCGATGCCTCGCTCCAGCGGCAGTTCGCGGGGCACGCCGTCCAGCAATGGACCCAGGCCGATCCCGACGCCGCCCTCGCCTGGGCCAAGGTGCTGCCCGCCGGACCGTCCCGCGAAGCCGCGCTGCAGGCGATCGCCGAATACCACGCGCCCGATGATCCGCGCCTGGCGACGGAACTGGCCCTGCAACTGACGAACAAGGACGAGCAGCGCGCCTCGCTGCTCAACATCGTCTCGAACTGGGCGAACAACGATCCCAAGGCGGCCGCGGAATGGGTGGCCGCGTTTCCCGCCGGGCCGCTGCGCGACGATTCAGCCTCGCAGATCGTGAATGCCTGGGCGGCCCACGATCCCGGCGCCACCGGCCAATGGCTGGAACAGCAGCCCGCCGGCCCCGGCCGGGACAGTGCAACCGAGGCCTACGTCAACCAGGTGCGCGAGGAAGATCCGCTGGCCGCGGGCGCTTGGATCAATTCCATCAGCGACGAGGAACGCCGCCGGTCGTCGTTGCAGGATCACGTTGGCTGGTGGTGGGAACACGACCCCAAGGCCGCCCAGAAGTGGTTGGATGGCCTGAACGTGTCCGCGGAACTCAAGGCCGAGTGGCGGGCCGCCGCCGAGGCGCGCGCCAGCCAACCGCCGCCACCGTCAGGCCCGGGAATCTTCGTGCCCGATCACGACTGAACCGCACCGTCATTTTCCAAGCCGATACAGCGCGGTCTTGGTGCGGACGAAGAGCGCCTTGCCGGAGACCGCCGGCGAAGCCATGAAGCCGTCGTCCAGTTTGTTCTCGGCCAGCTTCTCGAACTTCCGGTCCGCGGCGAGCACCACGGTCTTGCCCTCCTCGCTGAAGCAGTAAAGGCGTCCCTCGGCAGTCAGCGGGGACGCGGAATAGTTGCCGCCCAGCCGTTCGTTCCAGACCACGTTGCCGGTCTTCGCTTCCCAGCAGGTGGCCACCCCGCCGTCTTCCACCCCGAATAGCAGGTCCTTCACGAGGGTGAGTGCGGGCTTCTTAGGCGTCGCCCGTTTCGAGCGCCACACCGCGGCGAGCTGCGAATCGGCCGGTGCCTCGGCATTCACGTCGAGGACCTCGCCGCGCTTGCCGGGTCGGATCGCCAGGGTCTGTCCCTGGGACCAGCCGCTGGGGAAGTAGATGAGTCCGTGCCCCACGACCGGGCGGGTGCCGGCGCTGTGACTGGTGCGTTCCTCCACCCGCCAGAGTTCCTGACCGGTCCGCGGCGTGTAGGCATAAAACGCCTTGGCACCCTGGCTGAGCAACGTGAGCGCGCCGTCAATCCGGGTGAGCTGACAGGTGGCGAACGCCTTGCGCCAGTCCCCTTCCGACTCCGGTTTGCCATCAGGGCCCAGATCCTTGAAGTCAATGGAACGCTCGCGCCGCCAGACGGTCTTCCCGGTCCGCTGGTCGAGGGCGACGATGAACTGGTGGTCGCTGCCGTCGAAGTTGAGGAAGACCAGATCGTTCCCCAGGATCGGCGACGAACCGGCGCCACGGTAATGGTTGCACTCGAAGTCTCGGCGCTGCCAGAGGACCTTGCCGGTGCGGGTCGAAAGGCAGGCGATTCCCGGCGAACCGAAGGAAACGTAGATGCGCCCGTCCTCGATGGCCGGCGTCGGCGAGGCGTAGCTGTTGAACTTGTGCGCGAACTGCGGCGTTTCGACCTCGAACAGCTTGAGGTCGTGGATGACCGCGCCTGAGTCTTTGTCCACGCAGACGGCCGAGAGTTCACGCCCATCCTCGGTCGCCGTGGTCACCCAGACCTGCCGGCCCCAGACGACCGGCGACGACCACGCCCGCCCATGAATCGGCGTCTTCCAGGCGACCTGGTTGGTTTCGCTCCAGGTCAGCGGGAGGCCCGTGGAGGTCGAGGTTCCATCCCCGCGCGGTCCACGAAATTCGGTCCAGTTGCGATCGTCGACCGCCGACAGGGTCACGGCCGTGGCGAACAGGGCAAACAGGGAAATCACAGGCTTCACGGCGACAGCGTAGCCAGCCAGCGAGCGCAGAGCCAAGGGTTCCGTTGCCGGCTTACAGCCAGGGCGTATTCACGAAGGAGGGCGGAGGTTGGGGCGGCGGGCGGTGACGGTGAAGAGGACGCGCCGGGCGTGGTCGGCGGCCATGACGGCGGCGAAGTCGGTGGTGGATTTGTGGTGGGGCTTGGGCTGATGGCGGCGCCAT
>JAYUSF010000380.1:0-9133 GCA_043755815.1 Verrucomicrobiota bacterium | reverse complement strand
GCTCGGGGAGTCGTCTGCATGAACAACCAAAAGCAGTTGGTTTTGGCCTGGTCCATGTATGCCGATGACAACCGCGACTGGCTCGTGCCGAACAACCCAACAGGGAAAGGCATTGAACCGGGTGAGCCTGGCTACGGCCCCCTGAAATACGCCCCTTCCTGGGCATTGGGAAACATCCGGTATGGATCGGACGACAGCACGAACGTGGACTTCGTGATCGGGAAACGGCCGGACTCCCTCAACGCCTACATCGGCACCACCGGCACCTATAAATGCCCCAGTGATCGCTCCAAAACTTCCGTCCACGGCGCGCCCCCTCAGCCACGGCCGCGGAGTTTCGCCATGAACCTCACCCTTGGCACCCGGTGGGGGCAGACACCGGGTTATTTTCGGGCCTTGAAACGCGGCGACTTCAACAATGGACCTCGCAGCGAGTATGCGGTCTTCGTGGACACCCACGCCAACACATTGACGGAATGCGTCTTTCATCAATCTCGCGCTTTGGGTGGCACCACCTGGGTCAGCCGTCCGGCGAGCCGGCACAACCGCAAGGGCACACTTTCCTTTCACGACGGTCATGTGGAGCTTCATCGCTGGAGATCGCCCGAGGTGTTAGTGCCCGAGAGCGGAACCTTCTTGAACTTCACCAACCTACCGTCCGCCGGCACCGTGGATTGGAACTGGCTCTGGGAGCGTAGTGCCAAGGTCAGCGCCGCGTTTGGCGATCCATGAGCGTTCGCACCGCCTTCACCCTGATCGAGCTGCTGGTGGTGATCGCGAATATCGAGGCGCTGTTGCTACCGGCTTGGGCCGGGCGGACTGGCAGGTTAGGCCGAGTGGTCGCCTGGACGAGCCGAATCCATTGGGGACGCTCCAGCTTATCCTGATACCGGCCGCCGCCGCCTTCACAGCTCCGCCGTCGCCACCTTGCGCAGGCCCAGGCGGAGCGGAATCCAGCCGGCGAGAAAGCTCACGAGCACGAAGGCGGTCCAGGTGGTGGCCGCGCGCCCACCGGCAAACGCATCGCCCAGATCGGGCTTCCAACCCCACGGGCTGCTGAGGGCGAGAAGGATGACCGCCACGAGGATGTAAACGAAGCTGAGCACGAGGCAGAACGTGCCGCCAAAGCCGCTGACGATCTTGTTGGGGTTGGTCTCCTTGAAGTTTGGATACAGCGCCCCGAGGCCGACCGCGATGGCGTTGAGCGTAAAGGTCATCACCGTGACGGAGAGGCCGAAGAAGACGGTGTGGGCCGCATCCAACCCGAGCATCGAACAGGAGAGCAACACGAGCCCCAGCGTGACCGCGAGGGTCGCAAAGCTGGCGAGCCAGAACTTCAGCCGGACCACCCGCACCAAACCGATCGGGGCCAGGCCGACCAGCCAGACCCGCCGGCCTTCCAGCGAAAACTGCGGGAACACGAACCGGGTGGTCAGCGTCGCGAGGTTCAGCGCACAGGCGCCCAAGTTCAGGAAGCTCACGAGCGAGAGCCAGAAGGGTGAATCCAACTGCCGCGTGAAATGGCGGAGGTTGATGATGTAAACGCCCAACAGCCCAAAGAGCATGGCGGTCTGCGCCCACTGGGTGGTGTCCCGCCAGAAGACGCGCAGATCCTTGCCCACCAGCGCGCGGGTATCCGGGGCCAGCCAGCCGCCCACGGCGAGCAGGGCATCCAGCCAGTCGCGCGGACGCAGCAGCAGGCTGTGGCGGCTGAGTTCCCGGTGGCGGCTCTCCATCGCCTGGAACCACGGCCAGCGGGCGAAGACGCTGCCCCGGCTGTGGACCTGGCTCGACGCATCGTAGAACGCCGCCCCCAGCCATTGGCCGGCGATCATCCCGAAGAAGAGCGCGTTGCTAAGCATCACGAGCGCGAAAAAGCCGGCGGAACCCAGGGCGCCTTCACTCCAGTTTTGCACACTGGCGCTCACCCAATAGCTGGGCAGGAAAGGGAAGTTGGCAAAACTGGTGTTCTCCAGCATCCGGTCGATGACCACGAGGACGCGGGTGTTGAGATCGTCCTCGGAGATGGGCTGGGGACGGAACTGGAGCAGCATCAACCCGATGAAGGCGAGCAGGCCGATCACGATGAGCACCTGGAACGCCTTCCGGTCGAGAAAGCGGGCGAGCAGGACCGCGGCCCATGCCCCGAACACGCCCGGCAGCACGATGAACAGGACCAGCAGGACCAGCATCATCGGGTAAAAGTGCCAGGCCACGTGGTTCACGAGTCCGTAGGCGCCGAGCAGCGGCGCAATCAGGAAGACGAACGCCCACGAGGCCAGCAGGGTCGACTCGACGAATTTCCACTGGAAGATCACCCGGGGCGGCAGTGGCAGCGTGAGGAGGAAACTCGTTTCCCGGTTTTTGAAAAGGTTAGTGTAGCTGATCACCAGGTTGGAAATCAGCAGCAGTCCGAAGAGAAAGGCGAAGAGCACATACAGCAGCCGTTCCACCAACAGGCCACCGAGACCGGGAAACTTCGAGAGGTAGAGCAGGCCGCCGTAAAACAGGGTGAAGGCCAGCGCGAGATAGCCGGCCAGGAAGGTCCCGATGACCGTGAGCAGAAACCACGACTGTTCGCGCAATGACAGCAGCCGGCGCCATGAAGAAATCAGGGCGATCCGGACCAGCAGGAGCAAGGGTGAGGGAACGCCGCCCAAGGACCCCGGGCGAGGGGCGACCGCCGCAGGGTTAGACATCATGGCGGGTTGGTCTTGGAGATCTTGTCGTTGGCGATCTCACCTTCGGTGATCGCAAGGAAGGCGGTTTCCAACGCGCCGTCGGTGCCCGCCTTTTTCCGGAGTTCCTCCGGCGTGCCCACCGCAATGATCCGGCCACGGTGGAAGATGCCCACGCGGTCGGCCATTTCATCGGCCACGTAAATCTGGTGCGTGCTCATGAACACGGTCATGCCCAGCCGGGCCCGTTCCTTGAGCACGTCCTTCACGACGCGGGCGTGGTGCGGGTCGAGGCCGACCATCGGTTCATCGATCACAAAAACCTCGGGCGAGTGCAGCAGCGCGGCGGTGAGCGCGACGCGCTGGCGGGTCCCGTGACTCAGACCCTCGATGGGCTTGTGCAGCCATTCCTCGAGGTTGAACCGGGGGATCAACTCCGCCGCACCGCGGGTGATCTGGCCTTCGTCCATCCGGAAAAGCTGGCCGGTAAAACGGATGAACTCCCACGGCGTGAGCTTGTCGTAAAGGAAGGGGAAATCCGGCACGTAGCTGAGCCGCGAACGGGCTTCGAGCGGATCCTTTTGCACGTCAAAGCCGGCGACCCGGGCCGAACCGCTGGTCGGCTTGAGCAGCCCGACCAGCAGCTTGATCGTGGTGGTCTTGCCGGCGGCGTTCGGCCCCAGCACACAGAAAAATTCACCCTTGGGCACCACCAACGACACGCCGTCCACGGCCCGGACATCGCCGAAATGCTTCGTGAGTTGGTGGAGTTCAATCATGCGGGCCGGGGGCTTGTTTTCATTCCTTGCGCAGACCCGGAAGGGCCTCATTCAGGAGCACGAAGGTATCGGGCAATTGGACCTTGAGGATTTCACCGGCCCGGCTGAGGTAAACGACCATCTCCAAGTTGGCGAACAGGCTCGCCGTGAGCCGGTAAACCCGCACCCGGCTGCGGCCAACACGCAGCCAGTCGTTGCTGGCGCGCCACTGAAAACTCTTCTGGGCAGCGGTGGCGTCAAACTGTCCCAGTCCCTTCGCCACGGGGCCGGGCAGCAGCATCGCATAGGGGCCGAGCACGCTGCGGGGATTTGCCAGCTCGCGCAGCGAGAAGCGCTTCTCCCAACGCTCTTTTCCCTCTTCGAAGCGCAGGACGACTTCGTCCTGCCCCTGCCGGGCGACGAGCTCCCAACTGGCCGGCCGCTGCTGGACGCGAACCGTCCATTCCTGCCAGACCTTGTTGCCGTCGAGTTCCAGGTGGCTCGCAATCCGCCAGCGGTCAGTCGGCAGTTCACCGTTGAGCGTAAGATCGGCATCCACGCTGTAGCTTGCGCGATCGATCATGCCCTCCGGCAGCGCCGCAGCCCCGTCCGGAGCGTTCGTCGCCGCATTCACCGACGGTTTCCACCCGAGGGTGCCGATGACGGCGCCGTGATGGAACACCTGCAGAGTCGAGATGTCCGGTGCGTTCAGCAGGCGGTCAATCACCACGTCCGGCCGCAGCTCGGCAAGCGTCTCCCGACCCCGGCCGAATTCGGCCCGCCAGAGCAGGACGTTCATCACCACCCAAAAGGCGGTGATGGCGATGAAAGTGAATCTTCCGGCCATTGGTTACCCAGCTTGGACTGTGCAGACGACAACGCGTGCCGGCAACCACTCGAATTTAGCTACCCGGTTACGGGGCGGGAACGGTGAGCATCTGGCCCACGCGAAGCTGATTGGCGCGGACGGTGGGATTGGCCGCCATCAGGGCCTTGACCGTCACGCCATGGCGCCGGGCGATGGTGGAGGGAATCTCGCCGGCCACGACCTTGTGGGTTCGCGCAGTCGGCGCCGCCCGCGGCTCCGGCGGGGTTGGTGCCGGCCCCTTGACCGGCGGAGTCAAGGGGCCCACCGGCCCTCGCGGCACGGGTGACGGCGAATTGGTGCGTCCATACACCGGCGGTGGGTTGGTCGCAGTGATCCGGAGCGATTCAATGCCGGCCGCCCGCTTCAGGACCCGGTTCTCCTCCCGCAGGCCGCTGACCTCCAACCGGAGTGATTCGAGCGCGATCTGATTTTCCTGCCGGGCGATCGCGTTGGCGTATTTTGCGGCGATCGTCAGCTCGCAGCTCTTGATGAGGTCTTCGACGCCCTGGTCCCGGAAGCCGGACTGCCGGGCAGTCTTGATCCGGAGGAATTCACTGTAGTGATAGGCGGCGACGATGAAATTCTTGGTCAGCTTGTAGTGCAGGTCCCCCAGGGAGAGGTGGGCCGCGGCGCTGTTGGGGTTGGTGTGCAGGGCGCGCGTGAAACTTTCGATCGCCTTGTCGGTCTGACCTTGGATCTGCCAGTTCAGGCCCTGCACGTAATGGGGTTCCCGCTCCTCGTCGCCGGCGGTGCGGTTCCACAGGTCACAACCCGCGCAAATGAGTCCCACCGCCAACAGTGCAGGAAGCCAGCGCTTCCGATTCGGCCAAAGCATTGCGCGACACTAGGGACGGTCCCCGGATCGTCAATCAGCCGGGCGGCCAGGCGAGGGCCCGGCCACCCAGGATGTGGCAGTGGAGGTGCGGGACCGTTTCGCCGCCGTCGCGCCCGTTGTTGATCACGAGCCGGAAACCGGATTCACCGAGCCCCAGCTTGCGGGCGACCTCGGCGGACTTCAGGAGCAGGTGGCCGAGCACCGCCGCATCGCCGGGGACCGCCTCATTGACCCGTGGAATCGCCCTCTTCGGCACGATGACGACATGGACCGGGGCCTGGGGGTTGATGTCCCTGAACGCAAGCACCTGGTCGTCTTCGAAGAGAATCTCCGCGGGGATCTGTCGAGCGGCGATGCGTTCAAACAGGGTCATAAGAAAAGTGCGGGACGACGGCGATCTGAAACAGCTTGCACAAGGAGGAGGGAAACAAACCACCTCAGACTCGAACACCATCGCCCCGCATCAAATTCATCGGATCACGAGCGCCGTCGGACGGGATGCGGCATCCTGTTCAAACCAGCCCCGGATCATTTCAAGGATCCACACGGCGGTTTTCTCGCACGCGGGACACCAGTGCTTACGCCCGGTAAGCCGTTTCACGCAACCTCGAAGTCCATAAAGTTCAACGCGGACGGGGGCGGCCGCCAGTTGCTCGCGAAGCAGCGTCCGCAGGCGCTGGCAGAATTCCAGTTCCCCCGAACGCGCCCCTTCGGTCGCGAGCAGGCACAGGTCGGCGATCCGAACTTCCCCCACGTGGGCGGCGTCTTCCGTAATCTCAGCGACAATTCCAAGACCGGCGAGGACGCGGCCCAACATTGCCGAAAACTCCGCCACCGTGACGGTGGTGCGGTCCAGTTCCACCCGGAAGTAATGCATGACGGCCGCCGCAGCGTGTTTGAGGAGTTCCGGGTCGAGTGCTCCGGCAACGCCGCCCACCACTTCCAAGGTGAGCTGCTCGGCGCTGCACGGCAGAAATCCGCCGCCGCTCTGGGCCACCAACAGGCAATCATCCCGGAGTGCTATCATGCGTGGGTCAGTTTAGGGGGCCCTCAGCTTCGGGGATCAGCGCCATCTGGCGTTTGTCCGACGGAGGCAGAGAGGCCAGCCGGTTGATTTCATCCACAAATTCTCCGACTTCGGCGAACTCCCGGTAGATGCTCGCAAATCGAACATAGGCCACGGCATCAATCGCCCGCAATTCGCGCATCACCCGTTCGCCGATTTCCTTGGCCGGCACTTCCCGGTCGAAGCGTTCGCCGAGTTCTTCCACGATCCGGCCAACGGCACCATCAATCGTCTCCTGCGAAACTGGCCGCTTGTCACAGGCGCGCTGAATGCCCGCCCTCAGTTTCTCCCTCGACAGGGCTTCACGCCGTCCATCCCGCTTCACCACGGTCAGCTCTTGATGCTCGATTTCCTCGTAGGTGGTGAACCGATGTTCACATCCGAGACATTCGCGGCGCCGCCGGATGATCAAACCTTCCTTCGAGGCTCGGGAATCAATCACCTTGTCATCCTGACCGCCGCACTTGGGGCAACGCATAATATGAACCGGCCAGACACAACCGGCTGAGGCCGTCCACTGCGTAACCACAGGATGTTGGGGCGTCAAACACTTTGCCCGCAAACTTCCCCCCAATCTCCTTCCAGAAAGGCGTCTTGCCGGTCAATGGGTGACGTGCGGATGCGTGAGCCGCTTCCGGTATTCGGTCGGGGATTCACCCACGATCTTGCGGAAGACGCGGTTGAAATGGGTCAGGGACTGGAACCCGACTTCATACGCCACCTCGCTGACCCGGGCGTTGGGGTTCAACAGGAGATTCTTCGCCTTTTCGACCCGGACGCGGGATACGTAATCGGTAAAGTTCAAGCCGGTCGCCTTCTTGAACAGTTTGCAGAAGTAAAACGAACTGGTGTTGACCGCCTTGGCCACCTCGCCCAGCGAAAGTTCATCGCCCTGGTGTTCGGCAATGTATTGCTTGGCCCGCACGATGGCCGGGGGTTCCGAGTTGCGCTGCTGGACCAGGATCTGATTGCCGACAATCGAAAGGTGCTGCGAAAAAATCCCCAGAAGACGGACCGTCGCCTGATATTGCTCCTGACTGAGGACGCGCGAATGGAACCACGCTTCTTCGACCTTCGACAGATCCGTCTTCAGCCCCCAATCCACGATCTGTCGGGTTACTTTCCCAAAACCCGCCTTGTCCGGCTTCTTTCCAACGAAGACCTGACCCGTCTGGAGGAAACCGACCAGTTCGTGGCCGAAACGCAGGGGGATCGCCGTATCGGACAGGCCGGCAAAGCACATGACCGTGCGGGCGCCCGGCCCCGGATCTTCGGCGATCTTCTCCTGGTTTTCCAAGCAGGCCGCACACGTCCGGCTCGTCTTGGCCATGATCGCACAAAACGGATTCTCCTGCGGGTTCCGCTCATGCACCGGGCGCCATGCCTCAATGGGGCGAAGCGACAACGGCAGTCCGGTCGCCTCACTGAAAGCCTTTTGATAATCCCCGAAGATCCGGGACTTCGAAAGCTCCTCAAGCAGGTGATGATGTTCGGCGCTGGTCACAGGAGGATTAAGCAAAAATCGCTGCCTGACAGCAAGCTTGATGGGTAGCCCAACCCGGGGCGGAGCTTCGCCGCCGCGGATAATGCCCGGTCGGGAGGTTTCGTCCGACGCGGCTTGCCAAGTGGGTTAATCCCCACGTGATGCTTCATTTCTGGGAGGCTCACGCCTTGGGTTGGCAATCGCCGCGACGTTCAAAGCGGTCCACCAGCACATACACGGCCGCCGCGACGGCCACCAACCCCGCATACCACAGCCCTTCGGAGCCTCCCGCCAGCTCGGGCAGCCGCTTCTTCCCCAGGTCTGCGATCGGCAGCACATGGGCCGCGATCCAAGGATAGCTGAAGGCATAGGCCGCGGCGCCGACGAGCATGCCGGCAAAACCCGCGAGGGCGTCCAGCTTGCCCGTGGCGATCGCGGCGATGCCGGTGCCCGGACAGTAGCCGTAGAGCACCATGCCGATGCCGAAGAGCACCGCCCCGAGAACGACCGCGAACATCGCGGCGGGCTTGATGTGGAAGTTGGCCAAGCCCTGCCCGTGCAGGATGGCCAAGCCGACGCCGCCAACCACGATCGCGGTGAACATGACTTTCAGGACCGTGAAGTCACGGAACCGGAACTGGTCCACAATGACGTTGTAATCGGCCACCCCGCCGCGGTGCAGCAGCACGCCGAAGAGGAAGCCGAAGCCGAGTCCGGCCCAGAGCAGGTTGGAACCGGTGATGAAGGAAAGAAGGGGATGCATGACGGAGCGGTTCAGGATTTCGGGTTGCGGAACAGGACCGAGGCGGTGGCGATGCCCGAGGCGAACAGGACGAGGAAAAAGGTCCAGCTGCTCACCGCCAGTTGCAGCGAGCCACTGATGCCATGGCCGCTCGTGCAGCCGTCCGCGAGGCGGGCCCCGAAAATGATGACGACTCCGCCCACGAACGCGGCGACGAGGCGTTTGGGCACCGATCCGCCGAAGCGTTCGCGCCAAGCGGAGGGGATGCTCTCCACCTTGAAGCTCCGGCTCGCCAGGGCGCTCGCGAGGGCCCCGAAAAACGTGCCCACCACGAACAGGCTGCCGTAGTCCCACGCCGGCACGGCCTTCTTTGCCCAGTAGGTGTTCCCGGCCACGGCGGCCTGCCCGATCAACGGCATCGCGCAGGCGCCGGCGGCCTGGGCGACGCCGGTGGACATGCCGATCGGTTTGTCAGCGAGGGCAAAGGTCAGCAGGGACAGGACGCCGATCAGGGCGCCGACGAAATACGGATTCCAACGGGGGGATTTCATGGTTTGGGGTGGGCGGTCGGGGAAGGGAAGGTCACCCGCCATAGCCCGCGCAATTCGCCCAGCGCATAGTCCGTGGCCTTGTCGTCCGGGTATTTCGCGTGGATCGCCGCGAGGGTGCTGGCGGCCACTTCCTTCCCCGGCTTGCCGTGGCA
>JAYUSF010000379.1:0-29972 GCA_043755815.1 Verrucomicrobiota bacterium | reverse complement strand
CCCAGGGCGTTTGGCTGGCCGGCTCATAGAACGGGGCTGGCCTTGAGGATGAGCCGCAGGGCGTGATGGGGGTGGCGGTAGTAGAGATCGAAGAAGTGGGCCAACGGTTGGCCCGACTCGAAAGGGATGAGGGCCAGGAGGACGTTGCGGGTGAGGGCGAGATTGAGGGCGGCGTTGGGTTTGCGATGGCGGTGGCGGTCTTCCTGCCAGGCGCTGGCGTCGCGCTTGTAGTGGTTGCGGGTTTCCACCGACCAGTGCCCGCGCACCGCGCCCGCCGCGCGCGTCTTTTCGCGGGCGCTCAGGCTGGAGAGGAAGTGGCGGGTGTGGCTTTTCTGCGTCTGGAGCGGGTCGTTCTTCTCCGTCCAGTCGCGCTGGATCGTAATGGCCGAGCGGGCCCCCGGCAGTCCGGCGTTGACGGGCGAGATCGGGGCGACGGCTCCGCGGCGCCGGTCCAGCCGCCCGTGTTCGCCTTCCTGACTCAGTTCAAAAAGGGGGTGCCCTGGAGGGCCTGCGCGGCCCCGGCCAGGCGTTTCGAGGTGTTTTCCTTGGTGCCGACGAGGTAATCGCCGCCTTGGTCCAGGATGACGCGCACGGTGGCTTCCTTGTTGTGGAGCGGATCGGCGGTGACCAGCGCGTTGACCAGTTGGACCTGGGGATCGGCCAGCAGCGCGCGGCCTTCGGAGACTTCGCAGTCTTCCTTCTTGCCACGGGCCACGGTCATGGCGACGGGGCGTCCGTCCTCGTGGCGGCAGAGGGTGACGATCAGGCCGCATTTTCCATTGCCCACGCTCTTGCCATCCAGGGCGAGACTGCGGGGCAGCAGGCCGGCGTGGGCTTGCAGGAAGGCGGTGAGCGCCCGCGCATAGGCGGTGGGATCGATCGCGCCGAGCAGGTCGTTGAGCGCATCGTAGCCGGGCATCGTGAGCCGCCTGCTTTGTTTGTCCCGCACGCGCAGCCCCAAGGCTTCCCGCTGGCGCTGGGACAGGCAGGCCACTTTGCGCCAGATATCGAGCACGTCGCGGGCGCCCATCAGCAAGCCCAGCGCGATCAATCCGAGCAGGGCCGGCAGTGGGTGACGACGGCTGGTGGCGGCACGCGGATCGGGCACTTGCCGGAAGGCGTCCCGCAGGCTCTGGAGCTGGCCGACTTTGAGCGGGCTGCGCGCCCCGCCCCCATCGCCCTGGGCGCCCTGGCAGGCGGACGGCAACTCCCGCGCGCACATCAGCACGCACGCCTTAGGGGTCAGTTCCTTGAGCCAGAGTTTTTTGGGCCGCCCATTGGGAACGTAAAAGTCGGTGTGGTCCTGCGAGTAGCCTTTGGTCAGTCCGGCCGGCACCCAGTTGGTCGCCTTGTAAACGGTGCCCGCGTGACTCTCCGGGTCGCTGAAGCTCTCGGCCAGCAGCGGCCGATAACCGTGCTGGGCTTCCCACTGGCCGACGAGTTCGCGCAACCCCGCGCCCAGACACTGGCTGGCCAGGTTCGGTCGCCGCGTCGCTTCCAAGACCAGAAAACGCCGCAGTTGCACCACCAGCTTCAAACGCCGGGAGCGTGTCACCGCATCCCAGCCCACCGTTTCATCCCGCGCCTGCAAATGCCAGGCCGCCGCGCACCACACCAGCACCGCCACCAAGCTCCCGTCCTCCCGCACCAACTGGCAGAGCCGATCGCCGGCTTCCCGTCCGGCCCCCAGCCCGTGCTCCCGTCCCAGCGCCGCCTTGGCCTGCCGCCATTCCGACGCCGAATGCGCCGCGCTTACTTCCAGTGCGCCCAAGCGCTCCGCTTGGGGCTTGCTGCCGGGATCGCCATACTTTTTCACGAGCGTATGCCGACATTTTCGGCGGCTGTTGTCTAGCGATTTCTTTTCCCCGCTGCCCGCCGGCTTTCTCTAACTGCCAGCCAAACGCCCTGCGGGAGTTCCGACCGAGAGCCCTGCCGGCTTGCGTCGATGTAGCGCGTCGGGTTCGCTCCGTCGAGCGTGCACGGCCCTCCGTTTTATCTCCTGCTCCCGTTCGTTGCGGGCATTGTGTTCGCCGCGGGATCGTTGTGCCTTAAGCGTGCCTTTCAGGAAGGCGCGGGCGTGGGCCAGACCTTTCTGGTCAACCATCTGGCGCTGGGTCTCGTGTTCTCGCCGCTGCTCCTGCTCGCCCCCCTGGGGACGCCGTGGCACCTGTGGTATCTGCCGGTGCTGACGGCCCTCGCGTTTTTTGCCGGGCAGGCCACCAACTATCTGGCGGTCAGCCGAGGGGACGTGTCCTTGGTGACGCCGCTCCTGGGCACCAAGACCATCTTCGTGGTGGCGGCCGGCTGGCTCCTGTTCCGCCATGGGCTGTCACTGAATCACCTGTTCGCCGCGCTCCTCACGGCGGCGGGGGTGTTTGTGATGGGGGCTGCCGAACGGAGGCCGGGGCGGAACACGCTGTGGTCGGCAATGCTGGCGCTGATTTCCTCGGCCGGCTTCGGCTGTTGCGACGCGCTGATCCAGGAATGGGCGGGCCGCATCGGTCTGTTCGCGTTCATGGCCCTGCTGTTCGGAACGGTGGCGGTGCTGGCGTTGCCCGTGATTCCGTTCCAAGGGCGCACCCTGCTGCGGGCGCCCCGCGCTTCCTGGCGCTGGCTGGGCCTGGCCGTTGGATTCTCGGCCACCCAGTCCGTGCTGATCTCGGTGAGCATCGCCCGCTGGCAGGACGCCACCGGGGTCAACGTGGTTTATAGCCTGCGCGGCCTTTGGACCATCGGGTTGGTCTGGCTGGTGGGCCATTGGTTTGGCAACGCCGAACACCGTGCCGCCGGCCCACGGGTAATGACCGCGCGCCTGATCGGGGCGCTGCTGATCGTCAGCGCGGTGGTGTTGGTGGTCGTGGGAACGAATGCCCGTTAACTGCCGGGCCCACTCGGGGATTTGGTGAGCCTGCCCAGGTGACCAAGCAACGGGCAAAAAACGCCAATCGACGGAGGGAACCCGCCCACCGCCGGATGATCCTCCGGTTGTGAAGCCCGGAAAATCACTGCCGATTCCGGTGGTTGCGTGGCTGCTCCTGGTTGGCTGCGCGACCCGGCATCCCCCGGGCATTTCCCCCGATCCGACGTTGCTCGAATTCCTGAAGGAGGGTTCCACCCGCCGCACCGAAGTGGTGAACCGCTTGGGAGCGCCCTCCACTTTGTTCGAGCAGGATCGTGTCCTGACCTACCGGGTTGCGGGCGACCCCAAGAAGGGGTTGTGGATCCGGGAACGGGTCTGGGATCACTACTCTCAACTCAACGCCGGCTGGATCGGCGTCAATTACAGCCTCGTGCTGGTCTTTGATGAAAACGGACTGCTTCGACGCCAGTCGCTGGTCGCCGTGCAATAGGCGGGCGAGTCACCGCGGAAGCCGGATCCGTTCAGCTCTGCTCGGCCTGCTGGGGGCAACTGTCGCCGGGTGCGTGGTGATTCCCACTCCGCTGCATCGGCCGGACCGCAGCACGCGGCTCAACGTGGACAAGCATTCGGTGGCGACCATCCAGGTGGGTGAACCGCTTGCCGACGCGCTACTCCGGTTGGGCGAGCCGGACGAAGTCACCCTCGATGGCCGGCAGGTGGCGTATCGCTGGGAACGGGTTTGGGCCGTCTGGTTCGTCGGTGGAGGTGGAGCCGCTGCCGGCGGCCCACTGACCCGCTCGCGGGCCTTGATCATCGATTTGGACGACCAAGGCCGCGTGCGGTCGGCGGCGGTCGGAGCGGACAATCTCTTCAGCCGACCGGACACGGCGGAGGTCTTCACCCCGGAACACGGCGGCAAGAACACTTCCGCGAAGGCCGCTTCGCTTCGGCAGGGCGGCGAACTGAACCAGTTCCGCGGCGAACCGTTGGCATTGCGCGCCACCGCCGGGCTGTATCCGGGATTCGATGCCGCAGACCTGGAAGGGAAGGGCTATTGGCGGAACGTGGGCAAATTCCCACAGAGTTCCGTGGACGGGGAACTGCTGGTGACGACTTCGGCGCTCCACTTCAAACGCACGGGGACCCTGGGCACGGACACGCCCGAGATCAGCGCGCGGTTTCATGACATCACCGGCTTGGAATGTCGCCGGGCGGGCTTCAGCACCTGGCTGGTCGTTCGCCAAGGGACCAATGCGCCGAATTCGTTCACCGTCTTCAGGGGCGGAATCGGGAGCAAGAACCGGACGATGGAACTGCACGACCAGATGCAGCAGCTTTGGAAAGCGGCGAGAGCGGCTAACTGATCAGTATCCAGTCTTCAGTCAGTCAGTGAATCGGTAATCGTTTCGGCTTCAACATTTGCCGACCTCCGCTGACCGAGTGAAAACTGATCACTGAATACTTCCCAACGCCCCACTCACTTCGGCATCGCCGCCGCCAGATCTGCTGCGAACGCCCGCACGTCCTCTTCGGTCGTGTCCCAGGAGCACATGAGCCGGCAGCCGCCTTCGCCGATGAAGTTGTAGAACAGCCAGCCTCGGTCGTAGAGCGCCTTGATGGCCGGTTTGGGCAGGTCCACGAAGACGGAATTCACCTGTTGCGGGAACAGGATCTTCACGCCGGGAATGGCGGTGAGCAGTTCGTGCATCAGCTTCGCCATCGCGTTGGCCTGGGTGGCGTAGCGCAGCCAGACGCCGTCCTTCAGCATCCCGAGCCACGGCGCGGAGATGAACCGCATCTTGGAGCAGAGCTGGCCTCCCTGTTTGGCCCGGTAGTCGAATTCCCGGGCGAGGTCCCGGTTGAAGAAGACGACGGCCTCGCCGACGTGCAGCCCGTTCTTGGTCCCGCCGAAGCAAAGGACATCTACGCCCGCCTGCCAGGTGATCTCGCGGGGCGCGCAGCCCAGCGCGGCGACAGCGTTGGCGAACCGTGCGCCGTCCATGTGGAAGCGCAGGCCGTGCTTCTTGGCCATGGCGCCGATCGCCCGGAGTTCGCCCGGGGTGTAGAGCGTGCCGACTTCGGTCGCCTGCGTGGCCGTGACGACCTGAGGTTTGGGATAGTGAATGTCGGTCCGGCGGAAGACCGCCTCCTCGAGGCCGGCCGGGGTCAGCTTGCCGTTCTCGCCCTGGAGCAGGAGGAGCTTTGAGCCGTTGCCGAAAAACTCGGGCGCGCCGCACTCGTCCTTCTCGATGTGGGCGACGTCGTGGCAGAGGACGCTGTGATAGCTCTGGCAGCAATGGGCGAGTGAAAGCGAGTTGGCCGACGTGCCGTTGAAGACGAAGAACACCTCGCACGGCGTCTCGAAGACCTCGCGGATCATGTCCGCGGCGCGCTGGGTCCAGGCGTCGTTGCCGTAGGCGGAGGCGTGGCCGCGGTTGGCCTCTTCCAGCGCGGCCCAGGCCTCGGGCGCGATGCCGGCGTAGTTGTCGGACGCGAAGTGGCGGCGAACCGCACGGGTGTCACCATCGGAGGGAAGGACGCGGGAGTTGGAACTCATGCTGCTAAACGGTCTGCGGAAGCTCGCCACCGGACGACCGGCTGGCAAGGCGATCATCGGAGTCCGCAACAGCAATGGACCCCGCCAGCCGCCGTGCTTACCCTCTGACCATGTTCAACGGTGCCGATGTCACGCCCGCCGGAGTCGATCAGTTTCCCCTCCGCCGACCTACGCTTCCCCCGGAGCAGCTCGACGCGCTGGCCCGCGACATCCTGGTGCTCAAGCGCAAGCTGAACGCCGTCATCCTGGCCCACAACTATCAGGTCGCCGAGATCCAGGACGTGGCCGACATCGTGGGCGATTCCCTCGGCCTGGCCCAATACGCCGCCAAGACGGACGCCGACGTCATCGTCTTCTGCGGGGTTCACTTCATGGCGGAAACGGCCAAGATCCTGAACCCGGGCAAGATCGTCATCCTCCCGGACCGTGACGCCGGCTGTTCGCTGGAGGAAAGCTGCCCGGCGGAAAAGCTCGCGGCGTTGCAGGCGACGAACCCCAACTTCTACACGGTCACCTACATCAACTGCAGCGCGGCGGTGAAGGCGCTCAGCGACGTGATCTGCACCAGCGGCAACGCGGTGAAGATCGTGAACCACTCGCCCAAGGACCGTGACCTCCTGTTCGTTCCCGACGAGAACCTGGGCGGCTGGGTGATGGAGCAGACGGGGCGCCCGATGACGCTGTGGAAGGGCAACTGCTACGTTCACGTCGAGTGGACCCACGCCGCCATCACGCGCATTCGGCGGCAATATCCCGACGCCCCCATCGTCGCGCATCCCGAATGCCCCAAAGCCGTGCGGATGCTGGCCGACGAAGTCTGTTCGACCGAGAAGATGGTCACTTGGTGCAAGGCGACCGCCGCCCAGAGCATCATCATCGCCACCGAGGCCGGCATGCTCCATCGGCTCCGCCGCGAGTGCCCGGACAAGGTTTTCATTCCGGCTCCGACGGACCGGTGCGCGTGCAACGAGTGCCGGTTCATGAAGATGAACACCTTGGAGAAGCTGCACGACTGCATGGTGAACCTCGCGCCCCGCATCGAGCTGCCGCCGGACATCCTGCAACGAGCCCGCCTTCCCATTGAGCGGATGCTCGAAATCTCGGCGCTGCCAAAGTGACGGGTGCGGTTTTGGGGCGACGGCTCCCAGTCGGACGGAAGACAACCGTCCCGATTGCCCGTTGTTGGAACCAATTTGAGTCACCGGGCTGAACGCCGGTTCACTCCGCGCTTGGCTCAGGCTCGCGGCCCGGCAGACTCCCGGCGCACCTTCCATGAACGCACTTCGCCCACTTATCCTCCTGCTTGCCGTCGCCTTGGTCGGCTGGGAACCCGTCGCCCAAGAGGCTTCCCGGCTGCAGATTCCCGCCTCCGACGATGGCCTGCCCGGTGCGGGACCAATCCGGCGTTACGACTGGTTCCGCGACCTCTGGGTGCAGAAGCGCACCGCCTGGGCAGCGCAAGCGGACCGCGACCGACACGCCGTCGTGTTTCTGGGCGACTCGATCACGCAGGGCTGGGGTGACGATCTCGGCGGGAATTTTCCCGGCGTCAAGGTCGCCAACCGCGGCATCAGCGGCGACACCACGCGAGGCGTCCTGATCCGGCTCAAGGAGGACGTGATCGACTTGGCCCCCAGCGCCGTCGCCCTGCTGATCGGCACCAATGACCTCGAGGAGGGCGCTGACCCCGAAACCATCGCCGCCAACCTGAAACTCATCCTCGCCGAACTGCGCCGCGGCAATCCGACGCTGCCGGTGATCCTCTCGCAGGTGTTCCCCAGCGCCGCGTCAGCCAGGCGCCCCGCCGACAAGATCAAGGCGCTCAACCGTCTCTACGCCGCGGCCATCAAGGGCGACGCCCACACCGCGCTCGTGGAAACCTGGCCGCTTTTCGCCGACGCCAAGGGGGACGCCAAGGCATCCGAGTTCCCGGACTTCCTGCACCCCAATGCCGCCGGTTACGCCAAGTGGGCCGCCGCGTTGCGCCCGGTGCTCGGGCGGTTGGGCTTCCTGGAGCAGGCCCCGGACACGTTTACCCCCGAGCCGGGATTCATCAGCCTCTTCAACGGCCGCGACCTGACCGGTTGGGGTTTCCGCGTCACACCGGCGGCCGACCTCAAGTCGGCCGAGAACTGGCGCAAGGGCGATCCCAACGCGCCGCCCTGGCCCGTCGTCACGTCGCCGGTGAACTTCGACGGACTCACCCGCAGTGTTGACGGCCGCTATGTCGCCCAACACGGACGCATCATCGTCACCCCGCCGCCCGAGGGCCGGCGCATCCAGCAGATGTGGACCACGCGCGAGTTCGGTGGGAACTTCGTCCTGAAGCTTGAGTTCCGCGCCCTGCCCAACGCCGACAGCGGCATCTTCATCCGCGAACCCCAGCTCCAGTGCCGCGATTACCCGCTGGCCGGTCCCTACAAGAACCTTCAGCGCTACCGTCCCCAGGACTGGAACGAGATCGAGGTCACCGTGCGTGACGGCGTGGCCCTCTGCACCTGCAACGGGGAGGTGCTGGAGGCGGCCCTGAAGGTTCCCGCCCGCGGCCCGATCGGACTCGAAGGCGACCTCGGACAGATGGAATACCGCCGCATCCGGCTGAAGCAGTTGCCCTAAAGCCGGAACGAGGTCGTAGGAGCGCGGACGGTCTGCGTCCGCGGGTCGCTTCCGCAGACCGGGTAGCACCCTTGGGCCGGGGCAGTTTCCCGCACTGAAGGGTGAAGCCGGCGGTCCGTCGGAAACCGGGCTCCCCACTCCGGCGGTTCGCGCGGACGTGACCGTCCGCGCCCCGATTAGTTGCCTCGGTCCGGCTAGGGACGGCTCCGGCTGAGCAGAAGCCACGCTCGCCGTGACCGAGGATCTCGGCCCCTTCCGGCGGACCGATCGTGCCGCGACTCTTGGAATGGATGCTGAGCACGGGAACCGGGGACGCGGGGGGCAGGCCGAAGTGCGGCGGCATCATGAAGTTCTCCCGGGCGGTCTCGGCCCGGTGTTGGAAGTGTTCTTCCTCGATCGGTTGCTGCTGGGCGCGGCCGATGGGCACGAAGTCTCACCACCGGAGTGGGGCCACCGCACCTGGCCGCGGTGTCCCCGAGCGGAAGAGACGGGATTGGACTTTCATGGCGGTGCGGCAAAACAGCCTGTCTTGAACTGCGGGCGGCGCCGGCCGCAATCGGGCGCATTCTTTCACAGCGGTTGACCTTGCGCATGCGCCGGGCAGGAGCGGGTGGTGCGAGGCTCTAGCCGAGCGAGTCCGTGCTCGGGCTCGGCAGGAGCCTCGCGCCATCAGCCACGATGAAAAGATGTGCCCGCCGCAATCCAAAGGGCCAATCGCCGGTTGCAAACCGGCGACAATAAATGGCAAGCCACCGGGAGCGAAGTCGGTGGGCGGTCGCCTAGGGTGACGGCGCGTCAAGCACGGGATCACCGGCCCGCCAAGTGAGCGAGGCGGGACGGACTGTGTGCGGCGCAGGTTTTATGTTCACCGCTTTCATTGATCGCCCGATGAGTTTCCTGGCTCGTGTTTGCCGCCCAGCTGCCGTCGTCGATTCCGCCCGCCGGGCCGGCGATCCCGCCGTGTGGAGCCTGGTGAATGCCATCCTGCTGGCGGGCGCCAGCCAGGCGCAGACGAACCCTCCGATCAGCCTGCCCCCGATCGTGGTGACGGCGGAGTCCGAGCAAGAAGCCTGGGTGCACCCGCCGTTTCTCGCCCCGGTGGAGGGCACCAAGATCAACGCCGGCAAGAAGACGTCCGTCCTCGACCTCGATGATCTGCCCCAGATCAGCAACAACAACTACCGGCAGGCCCTGACGAAGACTCCCGGCCTGCTGTTGAGCGAGGAGACCAGTCCGCTTGTCAGCCTCGGATATCGCGGCCTCAGCCCGCACCGCGCCCAGTTCACTCAAGTGCTGAAGGACGGCGTGCCGATCCATGCCGATCAATTTGGCTACCCGGAAGCCTATTACACGCCGCCCTTGGACACGGTGGACCGGTTAGAATTTGTGCGGGGTGGGGCTTCCCTCATGTATGGGCCACAACCGGGCGGGGCGCTGAACTACGTGACGCACCGGCCCCGCACGACCACGGAATGGGCGGCTCACTCACAGCATCTTTTCGGGAGTGATGACCTGTATTCCACCTTCAATTCGATGGACGGCACCGTGGGTCGCCTCGGGTATTACGCCTACTATAACCACCGGCAGAGCGCCGGTTTCCGCGCCGCAAACAGCGACGTCGCCCTGGACACCGGCAGCGTCAGTTTGGTGCTCGATGGCACGAGCAACAGCCGATGGATCTTTACCTTCGACGGCTACGCCGAGGCGCACGGCGAACCGGGCGGCCTGACGCTGGCGACCGGGCCAAACACCGTGAATTACGACACGGACCGGAACGCGACTTCCCGGTTTCACGACCGATTTGAGCTGGAACGCCATTTCGCCTCCCTCGCTTGGGAATGGGATCTCTCCACGGACACGTCGCTGACCGTCACCGGTTGGGGCGGCTACTATTCACGCTTCAGCCAACGCCAACGCGGCGGCGGTTTCGGCCTGCTGCCCACCGGGCCGGCGGCGGACAGCAACACGATTGAAGCGCAGGAGTTTTACACCCAAGGACTGGAGACCCGCCTGCGCCACGACTACCCAATGGGCGGTCGCACTCAAACCCTGACCGCAGGCCTGCAACTCTATCATACCGATTCCCCGCGCACCGATCAGCGGGGCACGTCGGCCGGGGCCACCTCGGGCGTCCTGCGGAGCGCAAGCGAGCGCTCGATCTTTTACGCCCCGGTCTTTGTCGAAAACCGTTTGGTGCTGGGCGACCTCTCGATCACGCCCGGGGTGCGCCTGGAAAGTTTCCGTCAGACCGCGGAGGAGACCTTGAACTTGGACAAGGCGGCGGTGGGAACGCCGCTGGGCGAAAAGAGCCAGACGGACTTCGTGCCGTTGGTCGGCTTGGGCCTGGAATATGGGTTCGCTTCCGGCGGGTTGACGCCCTACGCGAATGTCTCGCAAGCCTACCGCCCCATCGTGTTCACCGAAGCGGTGCCGACCGGCGGGAACACCATCGTCAACGATGACCTCGCCGCCGGGTCAAGCTGGCAATACGAAGTCGGCCTGCGCGGTCAACCCGCGACCTATGCCTATTGGGACACCAGCCTGTTCTGGCTCGAATTCGACAATCAGATCGGGGCCCTCGGCAACACGGTGCAAAACTTGGGCCGGTCGCGGCATCGCGGCTGGGAGGTGGCCGGCGAGGTGGAACTGCTTGGCCTCGCCGAGGCCGTGCGCGGGGGCTCGGGCGAGGCGGGCAAACATCAAGTCAGCCTGCACGCCAACGTGATGCTGCTGGACGCGGAAATCACCGGCAGCGCCACGCCGACTTTGTTGGGCAAAACTCCCCAATACGCCCCCGACCACGTGCTCCGAATCGGCACGATTTACCGCTGGAACAATCGGGCCAAGGTCGCCCTGCTAGGCTCCTTCCTGGATGATCACTACGCCGACGACGCAAACACGGCCAACCGGTTGGTGCCTGCCTACATGGTTTGGGATCTGACCTTTGAGGTGAAAGTGTTTCGCGATCAGGTGAGCCTGCTGGCGGGCATCAACAATCTCTTTGACGAGGATTATTATGCCCGGATCCGCCCCGACGGCATTGATCCGGCCTACGGTCGAAACTACTACGCCGGCCTTTCCCTGCGCTTCTAAGCCGGAACGATGCAGAGGGAGCGCGGACGGTCTTCGTCCGCGCGCAGCGTCAGCGGGAATTCGCCGAGGGTTCGGGGCCGCTCCGGAACGCGCACAGTTCGGTCGGGTCCACGGGTCTGCCCGGAACTCGGGCCTGGCTCTGGGCCTTCGCGCGGACGTGACCGTCCGCGCCCCGTTCAACTAAATCGTTCCGGTTAAGGCCGAAGCGAGCCGGAAGCGGGCCGGCCGACGCCTCCCGTGGCGGCTTACCCCGGTTCTCCCGGTGCGTCTTCGGGCTGGTTCCCCGCGAAGGGATTCCTATTCTCGCGCCCGAAATGTTTCCCCTCCGTGCGCTGTTCCTCGCCCTCGGACTGCTCTTGGGCGGTCCGCTGGGGGCGGTGGACTACCTACGGGAAATCAAGCCGCTGCTGACCGAACACTGCGTTGCCTGTCACGGCGCCGAACAGCCCAAGAGCGGACTCCGGCTCGACACGGCGGCCGCCGCGCGGAAGGGCGGTGACCACGGCGCCGCGCTGTTGGCCGGCAAGGCCGACGCCAGCTTGATGGTCCAGGCGTTGGAGGAGCGTCACGGGGAAATCCCGCGGATGCCCTACAAGAAGCCGCCGCTGACCGCCGTGCAGATCGCCGCGGTGAAGGCGTGGATCAATGCCGGAGCCGGGGCGCCGGCCGACGAGGTGGCGGGCGTGAAGGTGCACTGGGCCTTCGTTGCGCCGCCCCGGCCCGCGTTGCCGGCGGTGAAGCAGGACGGTTGGGTTCGGAACCCGATTGATCGCTTCGTGCTCGCCCGGCTGGAGCAGGAAGGCCTCGCGCCGTCGCCCGAGGCGGATCGCGTCACGCTGCTGCGACGCGTGCATCTCGATCTCACCGGGTTGCCGCCATCCCCGGCGCAGTTGGACGCCTTCCTCGCCGACGCCCGGCCCGACGCCTACGAACGCGTCGTCGCGGACCTGCTCGCTTCGCCGCACTACGGCGAACGCTGGGGGCGACACTGGCTCGACGTGGCGCGCTACGCCGATTCGAACGGCTACAGCATCGACGCCCCGCGTTCGATCTGGCCGTGGCGCGACTGGGTGATCCGCGCCTTCAACGAGGACAAACCGTTCGACCAATTCGTCATCGAACAGCTCGCCGGCGACCTGCTGCCCGCGGCTACCTTGGAGCAGCGCGTCGCCACCGGCTTTCATCGCAACACGCAGATCAACGAGGAGGGCGGCATTGATCCCGAGCAGTTCCGGGTCGAGTCCGTGATCGACCGCGTGAACACCACCGGCACGGCGTTGCTCGGGCTCACGGTCGGTTGCGCGCAATGTCACGACCACAAGTTCGACCCGATCAGCCAGCGCGAATACTTCCGGCTCTACGCCTTCTTCAACCAGCAGGATGAGCCCAGCCTCGAAGCCGGTTCGCCCGAACAGTTCGACGCCCGTGAAGCCGTCCGGGAACGGGTGAAGCCCCTGCGGGCCGAGTTGGACACGCTCGCGGAATCGCTGAAGCCGAAGTTCGCGGAGTGGGAAGCCGGCCTGACTTCCGGGGCGCGCGAAAAGCTGCCGCTCGAAGTTCGCAACGTCCTCGGGCTCCTGCCCACCGACCGCAAGCCGGCGCAGGTGAAGGTCGCGATGGAAGGATTCTATCGCACCCAGCCCGGCTACCGCGAAGCGGAGCAGCGGCTGAAGGCCGCGTCGAAGGACGAACCGGTCCTACCGAAAACGCTCGTGCTGGCGGAGCGGAAGGAGCCGAGGGACAACTTCATCTTCATCAAGGGGGACTTCACCCGCCGCGGCGCCGACGTGGCGCCCGGCACGCCGGCGGTGCTGCACCCGTTTGGAGTGCGCCGGCACGACGGCGCTTTGGCTTCGCCTTCCGCAGTTTCCCGGCGTGAGGCGCCTGAACCAACGCGCAGCCAAAGCGGGGTCATTCCCCCGCAGTCCAAAACGGCGCCCACGCGCCTCGACCTCGCGCGCTGGCTGATGGATCCGGCGAACCCGCTGACCGCGCGCGTCAAGGTGAACCGTATCTGGCAGTCCTACTTCGGCCTCGGAATCGTCCCGACCGAAAACGACTTCGGCACGCAGGGCACGCCCCCGACGCATCCGGAGCTGCTGGACTGGCTGGCGGTCGAGTTTCGGGAAGGAGTGGATGGAAACAGTGAGTGGAGTGTGGATGGTGCAGAGGGTGCGGAAGCCGACTCTTCTGTCCACCATCCGCTCAAACATCCATCCACCCCCTGGTCCTTGAAGCATCTGCACCGGCTCATTGTCAGCTCCGCGACCTACCGGCAGGCGTCCAAGGTGAGGCCGGACCTGGCAGAGAAAGATCCGACCAACAAGCTGCTCGCCCGGCAGAACCGCCTCCGGCTCGACGCTGAGATCGTGCGCGACGTCGCGCTGGCCGCGAGCGGCAAGCTGAACCCGAAGCTCGGCGGGCCGAGCGTGTTCCCGCCGCAACCGGACGGCGTGATGAACCTCGGGCAGTCGAGTCGCGAGTGGAAGGCGAGCGAGGGCGACGACCGGTTCCGCCGCGGGATGTATACGTTCTACTGGCGCGCCACGCCGCATCCGGCGCTGGCCGTGTTCGACACCGCCGACGCCTTCAGCGCCTGCACGCGGCGGCTCCGTTCCAACACGCCGCTCCAGGCCCTCACGCTGCTGAACGACGCCGCGTTTGTGGAACTGGCCGGCGCGCTGGCGCAGCGGATTCAGGCCGAGGCGCCGGCCGAGCGACGCCTAGAATTCGGTTTCCGCCTCTGCACCGGCCGCACGCCGCAGCCCGCCGAAAAGGAGCGACTGCAAACGCTGCTGGACGAGGAAACCCGCGCCGCTGGAGCCGCGAAGGCGTGGCAAACGTTCGCGCGCGTGCTGCTGAACCTCGACGAAACGATCACCCGGGAATGAACCAGTCCATTCGATCACCGCAGCCGGAGCCGCAGCCCGGAGGGCTGCCAGCCATTAGCCGGAGGTTGAGCGCAGAGCGCGATACCTCCGGTCGGTGGAGCGAAGGGGGCGGCACCCTGAAGGGGTGCCAGCGGGCTCTGTTCCCAGCACAGAATCTCAGCCGTCTGTCACCCCTCCGGGGTGCATTCGTTCCGGCTAGGCTCCGGGGATGTCGCTGCGCTCAATCCCCGGCTAATGGCGGCCAAGCCTCCGGCTTGGAACGCGCGGTTTTCAGGGCAACCTGCCCACGCGTGAGCACTGCTGTGCTATTGCGTGAGTTGGCACAGGCCCCCAGGAGCCACGCGGTAGCGTCTTGGAGTGCGGTGGCTTGCCGCCGCTTTTGTCCGCCGGACGCGCCGAGGGTTTCTCACGCTTCTGTCCTCCGAAAGCGGTGGCTCCGCTTCGCTGCGCCGCCGCACTCCAAGACGCTGGCGCGCCCGCTACCGCCCTTCCTTCGCGTCTTCGCATCTTCGCTGTTCAAATCATGAACGCCTCACCTTCCGACCCGCTTCACTCCCTCACCCGCCGGCATTTCTTCGGCCGGTGCGGCATGGGCCTCGGTTCCATTGCGTTGGCGTCGCTCATGGACGGTTCGCAGTTGTTGGGCGCAGCGCCGGGTTCGCATCCGCTGGCGCCGAAGCCGACGCAGTTCCCGGCGCGGGCCAAGAACGTCATCTACCTGTTCATGGCGGGCGGGCCGTCGCAGTTGGACCTGTTCGACCACAAGCCGCGGCTCAACGCGCTCAACGGCCAGCCAATCCCCGACTCGTATCTCGAAGGCAAGCGGTTCGCCTTCATGGACAGCTCGTTCAAGAACAAGTCCACGCTGCTCGGCACGAAGCGCGCCTTCCGCCAGCACGGCCAGTCCGGCATGTGGGTGAGCGAACTGTTCCCGCACACCGCCCGCATCGTGGACGACGTTTCATTCGTCCGCACGGTCGCCACCAACGTCTTCAACCACGCGCCGGCGAAGCTCTTCATGAACACCGGTTCGTCCCAGTTTGGCCGGCCGAGCATGGGCGCGTGGGTGACCTACGGCATCGGCAGCCAAGCGGACAACCTGCCCGGCTTCGTCGTGCTCCAGAGCGGTCCGCGCGGCCCCCGCGGCGGCGCGGTGAACTGGGGCAGCGGATTTCTGCCCACGTCGTATCAGGGCGTTCCGTTGCGCGGACAGGGCGAACCGATCCTCAACCTCACGACGCCGGACGGCATCAGCGCCGAACGCCAGCAACGCGCCATTGAGGCGGTGAAGGACCTGAACCTCCAGCGCCTCGTCGAGACCGGCGACCCGGAAATCGCCACGCGAATCGCCGCCTACGAGATGGCCTACCGGATGCAGACCAGCGCGCCCGAGGCCATCGACCTGTCTGGCGAGAGCGACGCCACGCTGAGGCTTTACGGCGTGGACAAAGCCAAACCTTCCTTTGCCCGCAACTGCCTGCTCGCGCGCCGGCTCATCGAGCGCGGCGTGCGGTTCGTGCAGCTTTACCACACCAACTGGGACAGCCACGGCGGTCCGGGCGAGAATCTGGAGAACGACTTCGAGAAGGTCTGCCGTGAAGTGGACCAGGGCCAGGCGGCATTGGTGAAGGACTTGAAGTCCCGCGGCCTGTTGGACGACACGCTGGTGATCTGGGGCGGCGAGTTCGGCCGCACACCGATGGGTGAAAGCCGGGAGAAGACCGGCCGCAACCATCACATCGAGGCCACGACCATGTGGCTGGCCGGCGGCGGTGTGAAGTCGGGCTACATCTTGGGCGAGACGGACGAACTGGGCTTCAGTCCGGTTGCGGACCGCGTCCACGTCCACGACCTGCACGCGACCATCCTCCACCTGCTCGGCCTCGACCACAAACGCCTGACGTTCCGCTTCCAAGGCCGAGACTTCCGCCTGACCGACGTGCATGGGGAATTGGTGACGAAGCTGCTGGCCTGAGCGGGGAAGGCACTACGTGGAAATACGTATGGCCATGCACTGGGCCAGTTTTTAGACTGCTAGCAGCATGACTGACCACCTTTGCTTGCCACGTCTTGGCCTTGCCGGCCTCGCCGCCTTGGCCGCCGTTATCTTGGCCGACACCGCCCTCGCCCAGGCCAATCCCACCTGGAAGGGCCGCCCTTTCGTGAAGGTGCTCGCCCAGCTTGATCCCATTCCCGGCACCAGCGGCGCACAGTTCACGACGATCGAACGGTTCACGCTGCGCGACGGCAAGATCCACATCGTCGCCGGTGAGAGTGCGAACAGGAAGGGGCTCTTCCGCTGGCACAACGGCGCGCTGACCAAGCTGGTTTACACCGACACGCCCGCCGGCACCGGCAACAACTTCGACACGGTTCACTTCACGACCGACGAGACGGAGGGCGCGCTCAACTTTGTCGGTGAAGTCTTCTTCGGCCGGCCGGGCTTCGTTTACGGGCTGTTCGAATGGCGCGACGGCGTGATCACGAAGGTGTTCGATACGGCCAATCCGGTCGGCGGCAAATCGCTGATGGGCTTCGGCTATCCGGTGCGGGTGGGCCACGAGGTTGTGGGTTCGTCGCAGTTTTTCGAGGGCGGCGTGATGAAGAATGGCATCCTGCGCTGGGACGGGACGACGCTCCGCACGGTCATTCAAAGCGACGACGACCTTCCGGGTTCACTCGGCGGTTTCACCGGCCAACCCGACCGCTATCAAATCGCGTTCGACGGGCAGAATGTAGGCTTCGTCGCGTCGGCCCACCCTCAGGGTCAGGGCCCCTACGGCATGTATCGCGCGGGACCGGACGGTGTCCTCACCAAGCTGATTGACGGCAACGACAAGCATCCCGGCCAGAACGGCGCCAAGACCTATTTCCAGCGCAACGCCCCGTTCATCAACGTGGAGCTGGATGGCCCGCACTCCTTTCTGGGAGTTTACAATTCGGTCGCGGCCGCGGGCACGGGCAACAGCTTCTATGTGGCGGACACCCGCTTTACGGGCGGCTCCCTGAACGTCACCACGGCGACCTTTGGCACGGACGGAGCGAGAGAATCGGTTCTGCCCTACTACGAGCCGAATTCTACCATCCGCACCAAGCTCGACGGCAAGATCTGGACCCGCATCCAGCAGGTGGACGGACACGGCGACGATGTGGCGCTCCTCGTGACCTTCGACGACTTCACGCAAGCCATCTACGCCGTCATTGGAGCCACCGTCACGCCGCCCACGGCACCGGTCCTCGGCGTGCTTACGTTTGCCGGCGGAAATGTCCGCCTCCGCTTCCCTTCGACAGCGGGCCAGACCTACCGGGTGGAGTTCAAGGGCTCGCTCGGCGAACTCGACTGGACCTCGAAGGGTGACCTCGCCGGCACGGGCGCCGAACTGACCTTCAGCGAGACCGCAGCGTCCGTCGGCTTCTACCGCGTTACCCTGCTGCCGTGAAGCTTCAGCGGGCTCCGCTGCGAGCCTCTCGCAAGTGAGCCGCCGACGGTGGTGACCGGTTCGGGTTGGACGGTGTTTACCGCTGGCGAACCCAACCTGCTCGTGGTTGTTCATCGGGGCCCCTTGGGTGGACGAAGGTTCCGTAGCCGCAGAGCGGCGACAGAGAGTAGCCCACAGCGTCAGCTGTGGGTTGAAGGTGAGGAAGTCCCGGAGCCCCGGAAGGGGCGAAAGCACGCGGACTTCAGACGGTTTCTGCCGCCCGCTGGGGTTGGATGGAATCGGCCTGAACACCCCGGGCTTACGTCCGGGGCTACTTTCTATCGCACCTCAGGCGCCCAGATCTGGCCAGCTTTACGCAGGCTAAACGTGGCGTCGGTCCAATACCTGAAACTCAGTAGCGGCGAAGCGACATTTCCTGATCGGCGGAGCGCCCCAATCGCGGTTCAAGTTCCGTTCTCCGTCGGACCCAGGCGGCGACGCAGCGCGGTCATCTGGTAGGCCGCGGCGAGTGCTTCCAGTTCGCCCACCCAGGCGGCGTGCTCGGGGCACCGGGACTTCAAGGCGCCGAGTTCGGAACGCACCCCGACGATGTCACCGCGGTTGGCCGCGGCCTGCAGGGCTTGGAGCAGTTCGTCGGACGGCGCGGCGCCAGCCGCCGCGAAGGCGGTCGGAGAGACGCAGACCGAAGTGGCTTCCGGTTCGGCGTGGCGCCATTTGAGCCGGAGCTGATGCTGGAGGATTTCGAAGAGCTGATCTTCCTTGAACGGCTTCGGCAGGAAGTCGTCGGCACCGGCCCGGATCGCATCGTCACGGTTGAAGCCGAGGACGCTCGCGGACGTGGCCACGATCTTGGCGAAAAAGTCCGGACGGGCACGCAGGCGGCGGGTCAGTTCAAAGCCGTCCATGCCCGGCATGCGCAGGTCCACCAGCACCAACGGAACCGGCGTGGCCGCGAAGGTCGCGAGCGCGGTTTCGCCGTCGGCAACTTCCGTGACCTGAAACCCGAGCGGTTCGAGCAGTTCGCGGAGGAGCCGGCGGTTGATCTCGAGGTCGTCCACGATGAGCAGCCGCTGGCGCGGCCCCTCGTAGCCGATGATGCGACGGGAGGCGGCCGAGGGGGCCGCGACGCCCGCGGGGGGCAGCGGAATCGCGAAACGAAAACGGCTGCCTTCACCGGGCCGGCTGACCACTTCGATCCGGCCACCCATCAGGCCGACGAGGTGCTGGCTGATGGCCAGGCCAAGTCCCGCGCCCTGTTCCGGCGGCCGTCCGGAAACGGCTTGTGAGAAGGGTTGGAACAGCCGGGCCACGTCGTCCGCGGAGAGTCCGGGACCGGTGTCGGTGACGGCAAAGGCGTAGGACCCCGTTTTGGTTGCGCCAGCCGCATCCGCCGCCGGTGACGGCTCCCGGTCCACCTCGAGCCGGACCGTGCCGGCGCGGGTGAACTTGATCGCGTTGCCGAGGAGATTCTCCAGCACCTGGCGCAAGCGTTGGGCGTCACCGGTGACGGCTCCATCGGGAACCCCTCGGGCCGCCAGTTCCAGCTTCAGGCCGCGCTGAATGGCGCGGGGCGCAAAGCTGGCCTCCAGGTCCCGAAGCAGGTCCCGGAGCGAGAAGGGCGCGGGCCGCAGTTCCACGCGGCTGGCCTCGACCTTCGCGAGGTCGAGCACATCGTTGATGAGCCCGAGAAGGTGGTCGCCGCTTGACCGGATGACGCGCAGGCGTTCGCGGTTGCGGTCGTTCATGTCGGTGTCCCGGCCGAGGATCTGGGCAAAGCCGAGGATGCCGTTCAGGGGCGTGCGCAGCTCGTGGCTCATGTTGGCGAGGAAGCGCGACTTGGCGCGGTTGGCCTCCTCGGCGACGTCCTTGGCCAGCGCCAGTTCCAGGGTGCGGACCGACACCAGGTTTTCCAACCGGGCCTGTTCGGCGCGGGCGCGGGCCAGCCGCCAGCGGAGCATTCCCCAGAAGGCGGCGACGGCGGCGAGTCCATAGCCCACGAGGGCCCAGCCGCTGCGATACCACGGGCTGCCGACGTCGAAACGGTAGGTCGCCATCGGGCTGACGTCACCGGCCTCGTTTCGCAGTCGCACCTCGAAGGTAAAGGGGCCGCCCTCGGGATTGAGGAATTCACGTTCCGTCTCCGGGCCCCACGCGCTCCAGCGCTCGTCGAATCCCCGCAGGCGGGTCTGGTATTCCGCCACCGCGCCGGTGCCGAACTGGCCGGCGGCGAAGGTGATTCGGACCGGGTCTCGCCCGTGGGCAAACCGGCCGAAGGCGTTCACCGGCTGGTTGGTGCCCGCGGCGTGAACCGAGCGGATGAGCGGCGCCCACTTCGGGGCACCGGCCGGCCGGTAGTTCGCCAGGTCCAGCCGGAAGACGGAGCCCCCGAACGGTTTGACCCAAAGCACACCCTCGGAGGATGACGGTTCCCAGAGGGCGAACTGAAAACCGCGCCGGCCGACCAAGGTCCGGACGGCGGCGCTCGCCGGCTCAAACTGAACCGGCCCGCCGGGCGTCTGCCGAAACCGGGCCAGGGGAAAGGGGGTTTCCTTGAGCGTGTGGATGCCGTTCACCCACGCGTCCCCCGGGGCCCCGCGCATCACCGGGTCCACGATGAGGTTGGTCCGGTTGGGAACCAGCAGCCGGGAATCCAGGGCAAACAGGTCAGCCGTGCGCTCGTAGCGGTAAAGGCCGGCCGCCGTGCTGAAGTGCGGCCCCAGCGAACTGTCGAAGAGAAAGATCTGCTCGTGATTTTCCGGCAGCCCGCGGGAGCGTTGTGGTTGGACATATTGGCTCACCTGCGCGGCTGACCAGGGGCTGGATGGCGCGGGACGCGCCGCGCGGAAAATTCCCCGCGTTGAGGTGCCGGCCCAGAGGGTTCCGTCGGACTCCTCCAGGATCGAAATCACCTCGCCGCCGATTTCCGGCACGGCTCCCTCGATCACCCAGTTGCCGGCGCGGACCGTCGCACTCAGCAGCCGGTCCGCGAGGCCGACAAAGATGCGGTTCGGGTCCGTGACCGACTGGGCGAGACTGACGACCGGCGTTGGCGCCGCGAAGACCAGCTTCACCCCGTCGGTTTCCACCCGGTAAAGCCCGGCCGCGCCGCCGACCAGCAGGCCGCTCGGATGGCTCAGGAGCTTGGTGCCCTGCGTGTCGGACGGCACCCTCGGGTCACGTTCCAGACGGGCGGGCCGGCCGGCCTCCGGCCGTCCCGGCACCACCCGGAGCAAGGCGTCATCGGCCAGGAAATAGAGCGTCCCTCCGTGGCGCACGGCGCCGCCGATGCGGGTATTCTGCCGGCCATCGTCCCGCGGAAACCGGCTGGCCCGCACCGCGCGGTCGAGGCGGTTGACGCCGTCCTGGGTGCAGATCCACAGGCCACCCTCGCGGTCTTCAGTGACGCCGCGCACGGTGTCGCTGGTGAGCCCGAGGGCCACGGTGATAACTTCGAGCTTTCGGTCGCCCGGACTCAGCAATCCCACACCATCGCCCACGGTTCCGATGGCGACGGTGCCATCGCGCAGGGTTTGAACCAGCGTCGGCTCGACGCGGGCCAGCCACGACGCGCCGGCCAGCGTTATGACCCGGCTGCTGCCGTCCGCACCCAATTCCACGACCCCGGTTCCCCGGACCAACAGGCGCAACACACCGTCCGGTTCCACCCAGCCGCCGGCCACCGGACCTTCTTTCGCCGCGGCCGTCCGACGCGGCGCCCAGGTGCCATTGGTCCATTCGGACAAGCCGGACTGGGCTCCTTGAAGAAACAGGCGGTCGCCGGCCGCAAACAGGCGCGTTGGCCCGGCGCCCGGAAAATCGCTCCGCTCAAGCCGCCCATCGTGCCAGCGCAGGACCACGCCATCGCCGGCCGCGAACACGCCGTCGCGCCGGGTGACGAGATGCCGCAGCAGCCCGACCGTGCGGTGGGTGGCGGGCAGTTCCGCCAAAAGGTCGCGGTAAACCAGCCGGGCATCGGCATCCCAGCGGACTTCGCCAAAGGCATCGACGCCGGAAATGAGCAGCCGGCCCGACTCCGGTGGGCCGGTTTTCCCCGCCTCCCAAGCGAGGTTGCGGAGGTATTGCGGCGGGAGCTTCAGGAACGCCCAGTCGCGTCCGTCGTGCGCCAACACCCCGTCGAGATTCGCGAAATGCATCACGCCATCCGCGGACTGCGCGGCGGCCCAGACTTCGGCCCCGCCCAGATAGTCCGCGGCCCGCCAACTGCGGATCACGGGCAAGCCGGTTTCGGAATCAGGTCCCGCGACTTTGGCCGGCTGGGCACCGGCAGGGAGACACAGCCAACCTAGGATCAGGATGAGAGCAATGGGAAATCGCACAGGGGTCGAATGGCGCCGCAACGGCCCCAGTAAACCGCGCCCGCCTCGCCGCGACAACCGTGGGCTGTGTCCAAGCCGGCTTGAACTTGCCCGGCGTGAACTGCGTCGGAACCCCATGCGCACGTTTCTCGCCGCCGTCGGTTTGCTGCCACTCTCACTCTTTACCGCCGAACTTCCGCCTCCGTTTCCCCTCGACCCCGCCCAGCTCCAGGAACGCACCTGCTTCCAGACCGGCGCGGCGTGGAGCGGCGCGGGCAACCTGCGTTCGGATGTCGCCATCGTTTACGGCATCGACGCCAAGCTGCCCGAGCGCATCGCCACCTGGCGTGACCGCGGCTACCGCATCCATGTGATGACCGGCGTCTCGTGGGGTCACTATCAGGACTACCTCTACGGGCGCTTCGACGGCATCAACCACGAGGACGAGGCCCAGACCGACCGCAACGGCAAGAAGATCAGCCACGGCGGCGACGTGTATTACATGTGCCCCGGCACGAACTTCGGGAAGTTCCTCAGCGTCGGCGTCCAGCGCGCGCTCGACGCCGGGGCGGAGGCAATTCATCTGGAGGAGCCGGAGTTCTGGGTGCGCGGGGGTTATTCGGAGGGCTTCAAGCGCGAGTGGCAGGCCTTCTACGGCGAGGAGTGGCAGCCGCCGCACAGTTCGGTGGACGCCCAGTGGCGCGCCTCGAAGCTGAAATACTTCCTCTACGGGCGCGCGCTCCAGCAGGTGTTCAACCACGTCAACGCTTTCAACGACCGCACCGGCAAACACGTCCGCTGCTATGTGCCGACCCACAGCCTGCTCAACTACGCGCACTGGAAGATCGTGAGTCCCGAATCCAGCCTGGCCCGCCTGCGCGGCTGCGACGGCTACATCGCGCAGGTGTGGACCGGCACCTCGCGCACGCCGAACGTTTACCGCGGCGTCCGGCGCGAGCGGACCTTCGAGACCGCCTTCCTCGAATACGGCGCGATGCAGAACCTCGTCCGCGCCACCGGCCGCTCGGTCTGGTATCTGAACGATCCCATCGAGGACAACCCGGACCACGACTGGACCGACTACCGCACGAACTGGGAATCCACGCTCGTGGCGTCGCTGTTCCAACCGGAAGTGTCGCAGTTCGAAGTCGCGCCGTGGCCAGAACGCATCTTCAACGGCCGCTACCCGGCGAACGTGCCGGCGGAGAAACGGCAGGGCATTCCCGCGCCTTACGCGACCGAACTTCAAGTGGTGATGAACGCGCTGAACGACCTGAAGCAACCCGACGTGGACTGGCACGGCGCGACCGAAGGCGTCGGCTTGCTGGTGAGCGATTCGCTGATGTTCCAGCGCGGCGACCCGACGCCCAGCGATGGCAACCTGAGCCACGTTTACGGGCTGGCGCTGCCGTTCCTGAAACGCGGCGTTCCGATTCAGCCGGTGCAGTTGGAGAACCTGACCGTGCCCCGGGCACTCGACCGCTTCCGCGTGCTGCTCCTGAGCTACCACGGCCAGAAGCCGCTGACGCCCGACGTGCATCCGCCGCTGGCCGCCTGGGTTCGCGCGGGCGGCACGCTCGTGGTCTGCGACGACGACTCCGACCCCTACAACCGCGTGCGTGACTGGTGGAACTCCGACGGCCGCCAGCTCGCGACCCCGCGGGAACATCTCTTTGCCGAACTCGGCGTGGACCGTTCCGCGACCGACGCCCGGGTCGGGGCCGGCCGCGTGCTGTGGCTGAAGCGCGATCCGGCGCACTTTGCGAAGGCTGCCAACGGAGACGCGGAACTGGTGTCGGCCGTGAAGTCCGTCGCGCCCACCGCGGTGAAGTGGCAGGAATCCAACGCGCTGCTGCTGCGACGCGGCCCCTACGTCATCGCCGCGGGACTGGACGAATCCGTGGCCGGCGAGGCGCGCACGCTGAAGGGACGGTTCGTGAACCTGTTCGACCCGGAACTGAAGGTGCAGTCGGCCGTCACGCTGACGCCGGGCTCACGCCATTTCCTCCTCGACCTCGAACGCGCCGAACGGAGGGCGCCGCGCGTGCTGGCCTCCGCCTGCAAGACGCTGCCGGCCAAGGCGGCCGAGGGCTCCGCGGCGTTCACGGTCGAGGGCGTGCCGAACACGGAGGCCGTCGTGTTGCTCCATGTGTCATCCGCCCCCAAGACCGTGACCCTCGCCGGGGCGCCGGTGACTACCTTGACGCACTCCGCCGCGGACGGGTTGCTCTGGCTGCGCTTCGCCAACAGCGCAACGCCCCGCGAGCTGGCGGTGCGGTTTTAGGCCGGTCAGGCGAGGCGGGGCACGGAGGGCCGCACGCTCAACCGGTGGTGCGCAGTCCGCTGGCGATGGCGTTGATCGTGAGCAGTAGCTCCGGGAAGATCGCTTGCGCTTCCTTTTCGTGCCCTTGGCGGACTTCGGCGCGCCATCGGCCCAGCAACGTAATCTGCTGGCGGTGCAGCAGGCGGAGCGGCGCCGCCCGCAGGGCCAACGTGCGGCTGAGCCGCGGCCGGCGCCCGACGAACTCGGCCCCGTGCAGTCGGGCGAGGGCCGCACCGGTGAGCACCCATTCCGACTCGATCCGTTCCCAGACGCGCTGGCGGACGCCGGGATCCTCCACCAGTTGGGCATAGTCGCGCATCACGTCGAGATCGGCGCTGGCGAGCGACGTCTCCACGTTCGTGAGGAGGTAGTGCAGGAACGGTGAGGACGGCACATGGGCCCGCAGGATGGCGATTTCGGCGTCAGCGAGCTGGCTGAACGCCGTGCCGACTCCAAACCAGCCGGTCAGGTAGAAGCGGGCCTGGGTCCACGAGAACACCCACGGGATCGCCCGCAGGTCCGCGAGGCTGGCCTGCCCGGTGCGGCGGGACGGCCGGGAGCCGATGCGGGTGTTTTCGAGGGCGTCCAGCGGCGTTGCCTGCCGATGAAACTGGAGGAAGCCCTCCGTTTCCAGCAACTGCCGGTAGGCCTGCCGGGAACCGTGGGCGAGGCGCTCCAGGAGCGGGGCCAGTTCGGCGGGAAACGGCGCCGCCTCGCGGTGCAGGCAGGCCGTGGCGGTCACGCCGGCCAGCAACAGTTCCAGGTGATAACGGGCCGTGCCCGGGTTGCCATATTTCTGGGCGATCGTTTCGCCCTGTTCCGTGAGCCGGATGGACCCGTCGAGCGATCCTGGGGGCAGGGCCTCCAGGAACCGGTGGGTCGGCCCCGCGCCGCGGCTGATGGTGCCGCCGCGGCCGTGGAAGAACTGGATCCGGACGCCCGCCATCCGGCCTACTTCGCTGAGCCGGGCCTGGCCGCGTTGCAGGGCCCATTGGCTGGCCAGGATGCCGGCATCCTTGTTCGAATCGGAGTAGCCGACCATCACCTGCTGGCGGGGTTGGCCAGGACGTCCGGCCCGCGTGGCGTGGAACTGCAGGCTGGCGCGGGTCACCGGGAACTCGAGAAACGCGCGGAGGATTTCCGGCCCGCGCTCAAGGTCCTCGACCGTCTCCAGCAGCGGCACGACGGGAAGCAGGCAGACCATGCCTTCCGGGAACAGCCGCAGCAGGCCGGCTTCGCGCGCCAGCACGTAGACCGCCAGCAAGTCGGAGACGCGCCGGGTCATGCTCACGATCAACGAGCCCACGCCGGCGGCGCCATGCCGTTGCAGTTGGTCGGCCAGCACGCGGTAAGTTCCGAGCACGGCATCCGCCTCCGGGCCGGCGCTCACCGACGGATGCAGGAACGGGCGCGGGGAGCGGATCTCGCGTTCCAGGAGCCGCAGCCGTTCCGCTTCGCTCCAGTCCGCCCACTGGGAGGCGTCGAGTCCGGCGGCGCCCAGCAACTGGCCGAGGGCGCGTTCGTGGAAGGCGGAATTTTGCCGGACATCCAGCCGGGCGAGATGGAAGCCGAACGTGCTGAGCACCCGCCGCACGGGCCGGACGTCATGGTCGGCCAGCCGGCCCGCACCGGCTTCGACCAACGACTGCTCCAGGATCGCGAGTTCGGCCTCCAGCTCCGCCGGGTTGGCATATCGGCCGGGCGAATCGCGCACCTCGGCCGGCAGTCCCGGCGGCTGCTCAAGCGGCAGCCGCGCGGCGAGGAGTTCGGCGGTCTGTCGCCAAGGTTCTCCGGGATGCCGTTTGCGGATGGCCGAAGCGGCTTCGCCCAGTTGGGCGGTGATCCGTTCCCGGAGGTCGAGCAGGCCGGGCGGCGCGGGCTGAACCCACTCGGACAGCGGCAGCCGGTCGGCCAAGGCCATCAGTTCGCGATGCAACACGACGAGGGAATTGGCCCGCAGCTGCTCCAGCGTCTCCGCCGTGACCGCGGCGGTCACGCCCGGGTGGCCGTCCCGATCGCCGCCCACCCAGGTGCCGAAGCCCAGTCGCGGCCAGGGTGAGGGCGAGCCCGGCAGGCCGGCGCCGGCCCACGCGGCCTCCAGCCGGCGGTCGAGTTGCCCGACGACGCCCGGCAGGACTTCGCGGAGGTAATGCAGCAGGTTACGCCGCTCGTCGGCGACGGACGGTTTTTCCAGCAGGATTTCGCCGGTGCGCCACAGGCGTTCCAGCAGGGCCAGGAGTTCGGCCTTCGTTGCCGGGTCGCCCATGGAGCCGCGCCGCGTCTGGAGCAGTTGCATGAGGGCGCGGTGTTGTTCCAGCACCGAGGTCCGCTTTGCCTCCGTGGGGTGGGCCGTGAACACGGGCTCGACCTCCACGTCGCCCAGCACCGCCCCCAAGGTCGCCACTGTTATTCCGGCCCGTTGCATGGCCGCCAACTGGTCGGCCCAAAGTCCCCGCTCCGCCTCCGCGCCCTCCGCGGATTCGCGCAGGTGGCGCATGGATTCGGCGGCGTGTTCCTCGACGGTGTTGAGCAGTTGGAAGGCGAGGGCCAGGGCCAGCCCGAGCCGGCCCGGCGGTTCCGCCGGCGGGCGGGCGTTGGCATCCGCCTTTCCCCGCCAGGGAATCCAGTCGGCCAGTTCGTGTTCGCCGAGTCCGGCCAGCACCTCGGCCAGGCTGTCGGCGAGCCAACGGACGTCGTGGTCGATCTGATCGAAACCCAGCCGGACATAATCCGGCGGTGTGGCAGTGGAGTTCACATTCATGCGAGCAGGAAAGGGCGGGAAGGAAACCGCTCCCCGAGGGTCTCCCGGATCGAGCGGCCGTCAAATCCTTCGGGTGATCGCGGGCGAGGCCGGGTGCGGCCCCCGGGAGATGTCACCGCCCCCCCGCGCAGGAGCTTATGGACGAGCCCGGGCAACGCGAGGCTCGCGAGGGACGTTAGGAATCCAGTTGCCGACGAACATGGAAACCAGGGTCAGGAGGATGCCGCCGCCGAACGGCGCCGGGGCCTTCTGCCGCCAGCCGTCAACGGTGTAGGCGGCGCCGATGGACCCCAGACCAGCGAGGCCCAGAGGAAGCTTTCATTGAACAGATCCACAGCGGCGGAAGGTGATGCCAACGGCTGTCGCCGGCGAACCAATGTCTGGGTCGGGTGCAGCCTGGTGCCGTGGTTTTTTGGACTGCGCCGGCACGACGGCGCATTTCCTTCGCCGTGGGGAAACGGGTTGCGTCGGGGTGACCGTGGCGGTGAAGGAAAAGCGGGGTCATGCCCCCGCAGTCCAGATCGCGGATGGGCGCTCCGTCCTTCTGGGACGTGGTCGCCGGCAGCCTGCCCGGGCAGAAAGAAAAACCCGGCTTACAGAAGCCGGGGATGCTGAACTTGGAGATTTAGGAAGTTCCACCCGCCAAATAGGCGGATGATCACTGGTTGACAAAGGTGAAGGGGCCGGCGGTCGCGATGTTGCCGGTGGCGTCCTTTGAACTGACCGTGTAGGTGTAGGTGGCGCCCTTCGTGCCCGAGAAGGTCATGGAGTGTGTAGTCACCAGCGCACTGGCCGTGTAGGTTGACCCGCCCTCGAAGGTCACCTTCGAGTCGGCGGGTTCATTGGTCGTCCAGACGATCTTGAAGGTCCCCCTCTTGGCGTTGACGACCGAAGCCGACACCCCGGTGATCACGGGCGGCGTGGTGTCGACGACGACGAGCGCCGTGATGGCGCTCTTGGCCTGAACCAGTCCAAAGCCATACGAGCTGTCGCGTCCCGCGGTGCCGAGATCCAGGGCCGTGGTTTGAAGCGTCGTGCGAATCTGGCCGGCCGTGGCCAAAGGCTTAGCACTCCAGACCAGCGCCGCGACGCCGGACACGTGGGGCGTCGCCATGGAGGTGCCGTCGTAGTAGGCGTAGCCGCTGGCGTTCGAAGTGAATGTCGAGGTGACCACGGTCGACTCATTCAGATGGGCCAGCAGGGCCGTGCCGTCCGTTCCGCTGACGCTGATGGCCGGAATGCCGGAAGAATTGCCGGTGCCCAGCGTCAGCGGGCTGCTGAAATTGCCCGGCTCATTGTTGTAGATGATGACCGCGACGGCGCCGCCGCTCTGGGCGTTTTGCACCTTTTGATTGAAGGTGAGGATGCCGTCCCGCTGGATCAGGACGACCCTGCCCGCCCAATCGCCCACGGTGCCACCGAATCCGCCGTCAACCAGCAGGCCCGTTGCGGTGCCGCGGGCCGCGAATTCAATCGAACCGCCATCCACCGTGAGGGTGCCCACGGTGGCCGTGTTCACGTCCGCGTAGGGAACCGTGCTCAGCACGCCCACACCGGGGCCGGACAGTTCCACGTCGGCGTTCTTCTGGGAGAAGGTGGCGACCACCTTGGCGCGATCAACCGCCGCGACTGAGACGACCGAGGCGTAGCCGGCCGGATAACTGACGGTCGTGTTACCGGCGTTGCCAGCGGCAGCGATGATGAGGATGCCGTTGCCGTTGTTGTAGATCGCGTTCAGGCCGCTTTCTTCCGTCCGGCTCGCCCGGCCACCGCCGAGGCTCATGCTGATGATCATGCAACTGGCGGCCTGGCAGCGCTGCGCCGCATCCAACAGCGATGAGGAGTAAGCCCAGGCACCGCCATCGCCGAAGACGCGGACCATGAAGATCTGGGCATCTCGGGGGCTGACTCCGACGACCCCCTTACCGTTGTAGCCGGCGGCGGCGATGGTGCCGACGACGTGGGTGCCATGGCCGCTGCCGTCTACGGCCCACGGAAGGTTGCCGTTGTATCCCGTAATGTTCACGCCCGCGAAATCCTCGTGGCCGGTGAAGACGCCTGAATCGATCACGCCGACCTTGATGCCCGCCCCGGTGTGCGCGCCGGCATCGATGCCGTTGTTGTCCGGATCCCAGACCGCCGACGCCTGGACCAGGTCGATGCCGTAGGGGATCTCTTCCTGGTGGGAAAACAGGAAACGGGGAGGATCCTCTTCGATAAACGCGATGCTGGGGTTGTTGCCCAAGGCCGCCACGGCGGCGCTCGGCAGGGTGGTGGCGATGGCGTTCAACGAGTCGAACTCGTAGTGGACCGTGCCCTTCGCCTTTTCGATCAACCCCTTGGCGACCGCCTTTTGGCCGGGCTTGAAGTTGACATAGACGCGCTCCTGACTGGCTGCCCAGCCCGACGTGGCCAAGGCGACGCTGGCCACCAGGGCCAGCCCGTGACGGAGGAGATATTGAGGATATTTCATGGTTGTTTTGAAGAGTCTCCGATGGACAGCGCGAAGCTTGGATCGCCAGCGCAGACCTTTTGGAATCACGCGGGAAACTACGCCCAATCGACCTCCCGCCAATCAAAATCTTGGGGTGAAAAATGCCCCGGGTGTATCGGAATACCGGGCGTGGAACGGGCGCGGCCACGCGCTGCCTGCGGGACGCTGGCAGCGTGGCCCAATGGTTGGGCCGGGTGCAGCCTGGTGCCGTGGTTTTTTGGACTGCGCCGGCACGACGGCGCTTTTCCTTCGCCGTGGGGAAACGGGTTGCGTAGCGGTGGAGGAAAAGCGGGGTCATGCCCCCGCAGTCCAGATCGCGGATGGGCGCTCCTCGGTCAGTGGTGGGGCAGCACTTTGGGCCGGCTTCACCGCCGGCCCAACGTTGAAGCTAACAAAAAATGACGCACCCCAATCTCCCTCAAGCCCCCCGGAACACTGCCCGAAGATGCCCGGGGAGCCCGGGGTTGGAGCCGGATTCTTCGGGCGGTAGGCGCAACCCGGTCGGTGTTTGAACTTTTAGGCCGCCTTCGCCCGCGCCATTCTCCGCGCCGTTCACACATGACCGCGCCGGCCAATACCAACCAGCAGTCCGCCGCCGAGCTGCTGCGCCGCAGCCTCGCC
>JAYUSF010000378.1:0-9163 GCA_043755815.1 Verrucomicrobiota bacterium | reverse complement strand
TCGATCAGGCGCGTGAGCAGCCGGCGCCACGGGTATTCGGCGAGGAAGAGGTCGCGCATGTGGACGGACACGATGCGGTCCTTCACGAGGTCAAAGTTCGCGTCGAAACCCGCCCCGTCGAGGTCGGTCTGGTTCGAGTTCCAGCACACACCCACGTTGGGATGCCGGGCGTGCTCCATGATGGTGCGGATGTGGGGCACCGAAGAAGTGCCGGGACCGTGGACTTCGAGCCGCAGCGTCTGTCCAAGATCCTTGGCGAACTGGCCGAGTTCCAGCAGCGAACGTCCGATCTGTTCGAGGGTCTTCTCCACTGGCACCTCCTTGGGCAGTCCGTTCGGCCGCACCTTCACCCCCGTCGCGCCCACATCATGGGCGAGCACGAGGTATTCCTTCGTCGCGGCAATGTCCGCGCGGAGTTTGGCGGCATCGGGCGTATGGTAATCGAAGGCACTGCCCAGCCCCATCAGTTGCACCGGCGAATCGGCAAACCGGCGTTTCACTTCGGCCCGCTCGTTCTTGGTCAGCGTCACCTCGACGCCGTGGCGGTGGGTTGTCCGCAGTTCGGTTCCGTCGAACTGCGCCGCGGTGCAGTTCCTGATGATCGTTGGCACGTCCCAGTCCTTCGCGAGATTGTAGGTCACCAGCCCGAGCTTGAGCGGCGACCGGGCGGGCTTGGGCGCGGCGCTTTCGGCGGCGCGCGCCGCGGTGGGCAAACCGGTCAGGACGACCCCACCGAGGGCAACGGCGGGAAGGGTTCCGAAGAATTCACGGCGGGAGGAGGACATGCGGGGAGGATTGGCAAATCGGCGGCCACGGCAAGCGGCGGTTCCGGAACTGAAACCAGGAGATCGTGTTCCGGGTTCCAAAACGGCTCGCGGTTGTCCCGGGTTCACCGGGGTTCAAGGGAAGTCCGTCGCAGTCGCCACCACGCCGCCACTGCCAGCACTCCGCTGCCAATGATGGCCAGTCCGACCCGAAACGCCGGGGAATGCAGAAAATCTGGTTCCACTTCGAAGGCCAGCGTCCGGGAAGCGCTCCACGCCCCACGGGCCGACCGGGCGCGGGCCTCGAACACATAGTGTCCTGCCGTCAGGCCGCCGAAGCGGGCCACCGGTTCGGCGGACTCGTTCCAGTCTCCCATCCGGTTGTTGAGGCGGTAGGCGAATCGCACCGTGTCCGACCGCAGCCGGAGCGGTGCGGCGAAGTCGATTTCGAGCTGGGCATCGACCGCGGCGGGAAGCCGCACCGGCAACCGTTGCGAACGGTCGAAGGCAATCCCGTTGCCCGCCCACCGCACCGCTTCGAACAGGACGTCCGGCGGTTCGCTCGCCGGCTCGGCTGCCCGTCGCACGCAGATCAATCCGTTGGTCGTGCCTAGCCACACCCGGTCCAACGCGTCGACGGTGAACGCCGTGATCGGCCCCAAGCGCTCCGGTTCGGTGCCCGGCACCGGCTCCACTCCGGAAGGGTCGACACGCAGGACCCCGGCGTCCGCGTCGACCAACCAGCGCCCCTCGCCGCGAACCTCCCCGGCGAAGCGGTAGTTTCCCGGCCGTCCAACCTTGAAGGGCACCAGCCGCGGATTCGCGGTTCCGACCTGGCGCCAGAGTCCGTCGTGAGCGGCCACCCAGAGAAAGGGCGGGCGATCGACGGCGATCACCGGGCTGGATTGCGGTGCCGAATTCGTCAGCAGGATCTGCCATAGGCCATCCGGTTTGCGCAGCCACACGTGCTTCGTCGTCGCCACACCCAGGCCGGCCCCGCTCTCGGCCAGGTGCCCAATCGGGTCCGTGACCGGTGCTTTCCAGACCGGCCGCAAGTGATCGTCGGCCGGCTCAAAGAGGCCGCGGTCGGTTCCAACCCAGACTTCTCCCGTGCGGCGCAGGATCATGGAGCGGACCGGGGACGCATGGGTCGCCTCGAAGAATTCCACCCGCAGAAATCCGTTTGTGCCGCGGTGGTAAACTCCCTCCGTCGCCGCCACCCAGAGATTCGCCGCGCTGTCTTCCGCGAGCGCCACCGGGTGGAATCCGGACTTGGCTCCGGGGAACAGGGCCGTTTCAAAGGTGACCCACCGGCGGCCATCGAAACGCGAGACTCCCGCAGAAGTGCCCACCCACAGGTAGCCGTCCCGGGATTGCATCAGGGCCGTGACTGGCGCCGCCGGCAGGCCTTCCCCGGTGGACCAGCGCTCCAACGTCCAGGCGTTCGTGGCCGCGCCCGCTCCAGAACCGGAGGCGATTAGGCCCACGAGGAAGGCGACGGTTCGCCCGAGATTCGCCCGAAGGTTCCGGAGGAAGGTGCGCACGGAACCAGCATGGACCCGGCGCCTGCGCCGGGCAATTGGGCGTTGCGAATCGCCGTCGGTGCTGCCCGTTTCAGCGGCGGAAAATGCCCTGCAATCCCTGCAGGACCGGCGGTCCGACCCGTTGCCAGACCCGCTGCAGTTGCTGGCTGGTCTGTTCCAGGTCCGCCTGCACCAGCAGGCTCACCGCATTCGAGCCGCGCCCGCCCGAGCGTTTGCCTTGCAGCCCGTGCCCGTAGGCCCCCGCGATCTGCCAGGTGCCCGATGGACTGCGGTAGACGATTCCGCCGCCCACGCCCGAAATCCAGTTTCGGTCGAAATCCAGTTCCGGCAGGTAGTCCATCGCCGCCACGGAACCGTTAAGCAGCAGCGCCCAGTTCTCCACTGGCGGAATGCCCATCATGTAGCTGGCGTTCGCCAGGGCGAACCGCCGCGCTGAGAATTCCTGAAAGAAATAGCCCGGCACCGTCAGCGGGAATTCTCCGGCCAACGGCAACGCGCCGCCCACGCGGAAGGCGCTGAACCGGTCCGCGTCCAGCACCGCACCCGCCGTGGCGCTGAACTCGAAGCTCTGGTGGGTGTTCGTAAACGAGTAGGCCGCCAACGCGCGTCCCCAGAAAAGATGCGACTGCGGTTCCACACCCCGGTCCCCGTTGAAACCGTATCGCCCGGAGTTCACGCGAAACTGGCCTTCATACCAGACCGACAACTCCACCGCCCGATCCGCGACCAGCAGCGGCTCCCGTCCGCCCCAGCGGAGGCCGGCCCGCACCGAAAGGGCGCCCAAATCTCCCGGGACGTCGAAGCCCGCCGCCGTCTCCGAATCCCGAATGAACCACGAGTGGTGAGGCGACACCCGCACCAGGGCCTGCAAGGGAACTTCCCCGAGCGACTGCGGCGCCCGCCCGTCTGGTGTGGGGTTGAACAGGTGATAGACGGACAGGCTCGCGTCCGCCGCGTGGCCGGTGAACGATTCGCGATCCAGAAACCGCCCGTCGCGGATTTCGAAATAGCTGTCGGCGAACCCGCCACCCGCGAGGCCGATGCCCACGTCCGTATGCTCGCCCAGCGCGCCGCGGATGCCCAGTTCGGCGTCCATATAGACCGGCGCCACCGCCAGCCGGAGCGTCAGGTTGGTGCGGATGAATTCCGGATGGTTGTCGTAGTAAAACGCGTAGGCCGACAGCGGACTTTTCCCTTCGAGCGGCAGGTTCAGGCCGAACTGAAACAGCTTCCGGCTGACCGGATCGATCTGCGCGGCGGCGCGGACGAGGGACAGCAACAGGACCAGCCAGATCAACCCGGTTCTCACGCCGCGAGTGGCGCAGCCACCCACCGCGGCGGCAAGTGTTTTGTCGGCCGTCGCGGCCCGCGCGAGGCTTGCCGTCCGCCTTTTACCCTGCCTTAACAAATATCCTTTCCCCGGCTCATACGGGCTTAACGGGTGGGGTGTCTCTTGTTTACGTAAGGCGACGCCAGAGCGCGAAGCCGGCAACGAAAACAAATCAAAACAAGTTTACCATGAAGAACCTCACCAAGTCCCTCCTCGCGGTCGCCCTCAGCGCCGCCACCTTCACCGCCATCGCCCAGGAAACCCCGGCCGGTGGCGAAGGCCGTCCTCCTCGTGGACCCGGCGGACCCGGCGGCGGCCGCTCACCGATCGTCGCCGCCCTCGATGCCAATGGCGACGGCGTGATTGACGCTGCCGAGATTAACGGCGCCGCGAAGGCCCTGCTCACCCTCGACAAGAACGGCGACGGCCAGTTGACCGCCGAAGAAATCCGGCCCGCCCGCCCCGACGGGCAGCGTGGACCCGGCCAAGGCGGCCCCGGCGGCGACCGCGGCCCCAAGGGCGAACGCCCGGCCCGTAAGTCCGAAGCCAAGTAGGCTCTTTAGTCAGTGAGCTCTGTTCACCCGCGGCGGCCGCAAGGTCGCCGCGGTTTTCTGTTTCCGCTTCCGGCATCGGCCGGTGTTTGATGCCGGCCACCGATGCCGTCACTCCGTCGCCCCAATCAGGCCCGCCTGCTTCCCCGCTGGGGACTCGGTCTGCTTTGCGCCCTGGTGGCGGCCGCAGCCTTCGCTTGGTTGCGCCGTTCGCCGCCGCCGGCGGCAAGCACCACGGCTTCGGCCCGGACGGACTCCGTGGCCGAATACGGCGGCTCCGGTTCCTGCGCCGAATGCCACCCGGCCGCCTTCGCCGCGTGGCAGCAGTCACACCATGGCCGGGCGGAACGGCCCTTCGACGCCACCCACGACCTCGACGGCTTCGTCCCGGCGCGCGAATTCCGGGACGGTTCCGGCATCAACCAAGTCCGGTGGACGAACGGCCACGCAGAGTTCGTGACGCGCGGCGCGTCCAACGAACCCGTGATCGCCCGGATTGAACGGGTGATCGGCGAAAGCCCCCTGCAGCAGTTCCTGGTCGCCGCGCCCGGTGGCCGCTGGCAGACGCTGGAAGCGACGTGGGATCCGCATCGTGGGGAATGGTTCAACGTCTTTGGCGCCGAAGACCGGCGCGCCGGCGAGTGGGGCCACTGGACGGGCCGCGGCATGAATTGGAACTCCATGTGTGCGGACTGCCATAACACGCGGCTCCGGAAAAACTACGACGCGGCGACCGACTCCTACCACACGACGATGGCCGAACGCAGCGTCGGTTGCGAAGCCTGTCACGGGCCGATGAAGGCCCATGGCGAATGGCGGCGGAAATATCCGGACCCGAAAGCCGCCGATCCCACCGTCCTGAAATTCACCCCCGACCAGATGCTGGACACCTGCGGCTCGTGCCACGCCCGGCGCGGCGAACTCACAGGAGACTTCGCACCCGGAGACGCCTTCACCGACCACTTCACGCTCGCGACCGTCGATGAAACTGACCTCTACTTTCCCGATGGTCAGGTGCACGACGAGGACTACGAGTTCGGCTCGTTCCTGAGCAGCCGGATGCATGCGGCCGGCGTCCGCTGCGGCGACTGCCACCAGCCGCATTCGGCGAAAACGCTCCTGCCCGGCAACGCGCTCTGCCTGCGTTGCCACAGTGGTGGACCCGCTTGGCCCAGCGCGCCCGTCATCAATCCGCTGACCCACACGTTTCACCGCGCCGACAGCACCGGCTCGCAATGCGTGAACTGCCACATGCCGCAGACCACCTACATGCAGCGGCATCCGCGTCACGACCACGGCTTCACCATTCCCGATCCGCTCCTCACCCAGCAGCTCGGCGTGCCCAACGCCTGCAACCGTTGCCATACCGACAAGGAGGCCGCGTGGTCCCTGGCCGCCGTCGAGAAATGGTATGGCCCGCGGATGAACCGCCCTTCCCGGCGGCGCGCGCAGACGATCGCCGCCGCCCGGCGGGGCGACGAAGCCGCCATGCCCGCTCTCGTGTCCCTGCTCCAGACCAACGAGACGCCTTACTGGCAGGCCTCCGCCCTGCGCCTGCTGGAACCGTGGGTGGCGGAGCCGTCGGTCCGGTCCGCAGTCATGGTCCTCGCCGCGCATACCAATGCGCTCGTGCGCGCCCACGCCGTCCGGGCCCTGGAACCGCTCGCCGGTCCCGGAGGTCCCGCCCGCGCCACGGCGGAACGCCTGCTAAGCGATCCCAATCGGGGGGTGCGTGTCGCGGCCGCCTGGAACCTGCGTGAAACCCTCGCGCTGGATTCCGCCGCCGGCCGCGACCTAACGACGGCGTTGGCCACCTCCGCGGATCAACCGCTCGGACAACTGCGACTTGGTCATTTTCAAGCCGCCCGGGGTGACGGGGCGAAGGCGCTCGAACATTTCCAGCGAGCCGTCGGGTGGGACCCGAATTCCCCACCGCTCCGCCGCGAACTCGCCGTGGCCCTCAGCCAAGCCGGCGACACCGCCGGCGCCATCGCGCAGTTGGAAGCCGCCGCCCGTCTTGATCCCCGGGAAGCCGAATACCGCTTCCTGCTGGCGCTCGCCTTCGGCGAAGCGGGTCAACGCGGCCGCGTGGTGGCGGAACTCGAAGCCGCCGTGAAGCTGAACCCGCGACACGCCCGTGCCGGTTACAACCTCGGCCTGGCCCGGCAGGAACGCGGCGATAGCGCGGGGGCCATCGAAGCCCTGCTGCGCGCGGAGACGGCCGACCCACGAGACCCGCAGATTCCCTACGCCCGGGCCACGATCCACGCCCAGACCGGCCAACGCGCCGAAGCCCGTGCCGCGGCACGAAGGGCTTTGGAACTCCAGCCCGGCTGGCCGGCCGCGCGGCAGTTGCTGGAGTCGCTGGCGGAGTGAAGCGGGCCAAAACTGGCGTTCCTGTGAAGGGTGACCACCGGACGGACTTTGGTTCCAAGCCGCGGAGCGGCGACCGACAGTAGCCCACAGCGTCAGCTGTGGGTTGAAGGTGAGGGAGGACCTCTGCCGCGGCAGGGGCAAAAGAACTTGGCTTGCGCCCGAATTCTGTCGCCCCGCCGGGACTCGACGGAGTGATACCATTTCCCAGAGACAGTCGGTAACAACTGTGGGCGGTTTCCCCCGGAAACCGCTTCGGGTTGCGGGGCAACCCGCCCACGGTTTGGGCCGGATGTCTTCGGGAAATGGTATGAGACTGGCCACCCCGGGCTCACGCCCCGGGGCTACTTTCTGTCGCGCCTGCGGCACTCAATACCGTCGACTGTTCACTCCATCGAACGAGTCACAAGCAGCGCAGTCCAGGCAAGTTCACCGTGGCGAACTCGCATCAGCCGGGGCCGGCGGGTTGGTCCGGCTGGCAAGAACGCTGGCGCGGAGTTCCGCCTGCGTTTTCAGGAAGGCCGCCCACTCCGTTTTCGGAATGCTCCCGTGAGCCCCGTTCGCGAAACCCACGGCATTTCTCTGCGAGCGGAAGGCGTTGAAAGCCAGCCCCTCCGTTCGATCCCAGATGATCGCGAGTTCAGCGGGGTCATCGGCGCGGAATCCCGGCCAGTAGACCCAACTGGAGACGTTGGTGTCCAAAGGCAGACCCGCGTCGATCCGGCGCAGGGTTTCCGGGATGTCGCCGGAAAGTCCCGCCAACTGCTCCCGGATTCCCCACCGGCCGAGCTCGGCCATCGTGTTGGTAGCGAAGAGGTCGTCCGGGTAACGCCCGTCTAGTTCCGAGGCGTATCCCGACATCGCCCCAAGTAGGCACGGCAAGCAGCAAGTCCTCCGGCCATACGGCAACTGCCAGCGGTAGCAGCCATAGGGTCCGCCAATCACCAACGCGACCAAGCCGGCAGCAACCCAGAGTCTAACCCGAGGCTTCATGGCCAGAAGCTGGGTGAAAGCCGGGCCGATGGAAAGCTCGGGGCGATGGCGCCAGCGCGCAGACTCACCCTGCCCGGCGCGCTTTCCGCTTTGCACTTGGCGCGCCGGCCCGTTCCCTTACGGCCTTCAATGAAGCTGCTGGTCCTCGGTTCGGGCGGCCGTGAACACGCCCTGGTCTGGAAACTCGCGCAGTCGCGTCTCGTCACGCAGATGTTCGTCGCGCCCGGCAATGCCGGCACCGCCGCCGAACGCCTCGCGGCCAACGGCGCTCCGGTGCAAAACGTGCCCATTGGCGCCGAGGACATTCCCGCGCTCGTCGCGTGGGCGCAGGCGAATCGGCCCGACTTCACCGTGGTCGGCCCCGACGGCGCGCTCGGCGCAGGCGTGGTGGATGCCTTCCAGGCGGCCGGCTTCAAGATCTGGGGGCCGAACCAGCGCGCCGCGCAGTTCGAGGCGTCCAAGGTCTTCTCGCAGGACTTCATGGAGCGCCACGGCATCCCGACCGCGAAGTCGGGCACCTTCGCCGATCCGGCGGCGGCAAAGCGTTTCTGCGCAACGCTCGGCGGCCGGTGCGCGGTGAAGGCCGACGGCCTCGCGCTCGGCAAGGGCGTGCTGCTCGCCGGCAACGTGGCCGAGGCCGAACGCGCCGTGGACGAGATCATGGTGGACAAGGCCTTCGGCACCGCTGGCGCGCGCGTGGTCGTGCAGGAGTTCCTCGAAGGCATGGAAATCTCCCTGCACGCGCTCTGCGACGGCCGGACCGCGAAGCTGTTTCCCACGGCGCAGGACCACAAACGGGCGCTCGACGGCGACCAGGGCCTGAACACCGGCGGCATGGGCACTTATTCGCCCGCGCCGTTCCTCACCGACGCCGAACTCGCCGAAGTGGGCCGGCAAATCCTGAATCCGTGGCTTGCCGGCTGCGCGGCCGACGGCATTGATTTCCGCGGCCTCCTGTATCCCGGCGTGATGCTCACGAAGTCCGGCCCGAAGGTGATCGAGTTCAACGCGCGTTTCGGCGATCCCGAGACACAGGTCTATCTTCCTCGGCTGGAAAACGACCTCGTCGAACTCCTGCTCGCCAGCGCCGAAGGCCGGCTGGCCGACATGGAACTGAAGTGGTCGCCAAACGCCTGTGTGTGCGTGGTGCTGGCCAGCGGTGGCTACCCGGGCAGCTACGCCAAGGGCAAAGTCATCCACGGCCTCGACCAGGCGAACGCGTTGCCGGGCGTGAAGGTGTTCCACGCCGGCACGGCGACGAAGGATGGCCAGACCGTCACCAGCGGCGGCCGCGTGCTCGGCGTGACCGCGTGGGCCCCGACACTGCGCGCAGCCCGCGACCAGGCTTACGCCGCCGCCAACGTGATCTGCTTCGAAGGCATCCAGTATCGGCGCGACATCGCGGCGAAGGGGTTGGCGTAGCAAGAAATGGAGCCACGGCTTCAGGCTGATTCGTTGGGCCAGCGCTCGGAATCTTCGTCGGCCTCGTGAAGTTTGAATCGGCCCGCCCTCACCCCGACCCTCTCCCCCAGGAGAGGGAGAATTTCGTTCCAACCAATGACTCCACCAATGCGGCCTTCCGATTCAGCACGTCGGCGCACTGACCTC
>JAYUSF010000377.1:0-9170 GCA_043755815.1 Verrucomicrobiota bacterium | reverse complement strand
CGAATACGCCGGGCAGACGCATATCCTGGCTCCGGGACAGCTCCTGCGCCGGGCGATTGAGGCGGACCGGATTCAGTCGCTGATCTTTTATGGCCCGCCGGGCACGGGGAAAACCTCGCTCGCCCAGATCATCGCCGCCCACACGAAGTCGCGGTTTGAAAGGCTCAGCGGGGTCGAGTCCAATGTGGCCGACATGCGGCGAGTGCTGGCGTCCGCGACCAATCGTCTGCTCAACTCCGGCCAGCCGACGATCCTGTTCATCGACGAGATTCACCGCTTCAGCAAGTCGCAGCAGGATGTCCTCCTGCCCGACGTCGAGAGCGGCGTGGTGAAGCTCATCGGCGCCACGACCCACAACCCGTTCTTCTTTGTAAACTCACCGCTGGTGTCGCGCTCGCAAATCTTCGAACTCAAGCCGCTGTCCGAGGAAGAACTGATCGGCCTGTTGCGGCGGGCGTTGTCCGACGCGGAAGTGGGTCTCGGTCACCTCCGCATCGAGCTGGCGGATGACGCCTTGCGGCATCTGGGCCGGGTCTCGGACGGGGACGCCCGCAAGGCCCTGAACTCCCTTGAGATCGCCGCCTTGACGACGGAGCCGGACGCCGATGGCGTGATCCGGATCAGCCTGTCCGTGGCCGAACAGTGCATTCAGAAGAAGGCCGTCGTTTACGATGGAGATGGCGATGCGCACTACGACACGATCAGTGCCTTCATCAAGTCGATGCGCGGCTCGGACCCAGATGCCGCCCTCTACTGGCTCGCGAAGATGTTCCATGCCGGCGAAGATCCGCGCTTCATCGCCCGGCGGATCATGGTCCACGCGGCGGAGGATGTCGGGCTCGCGGACCCGATGGCCTTGGTGCTGGCGACGGCCGCCTGCCAGGCCGCGGAGGTGATCGGCTGGCCTGAGGCGCGAATTCCCATCGCCGAAGCGGCGCTTTACATCGCGACGGCCCACAAGAGCAACTCGGTCATCAAGGCCATCGACGCCGCCTTGGACGACGTCCGCAATGGGCGGACGCTGCCGGTTCCCGCCCACCTCCGGGATTCACACTACCGTGGGGCGAAACAGCTAGGGCACGGCGAAGGCTACCAATACGCCCACGGTTTCGAGGGCCATTTTGTGCCGCAGGATTACCTCGGCGAAGTTCGCCGCTATTACGAGCCCACCGATCAGGGAGTGGAGAAGAAGATCAGGGAGCGCGTGGAGCGTTGGCGCGAATTGACGGCCCAGATGAATCCGGGGAAGGCGAACCCGCCGCCCGGAGGCCCGGCCTGAAGTTGCGGGCAAGTGACCGGCGTTTCCGTCCATGAACCTGAGCAAATCAGAAATCCGAGGCCAAGTGCGTGCCCGCCTAAAGGCGATGGACCCGGCCATGGTGGCCGCGGCTTCCGTCCGGCTGGTCAGTGCGGTCACGGGTTTGGCCGAGTGGCGGGCGGCCCGTTCGGTGCTCCTGTTCGTCCCGTTGCCGGATGAACCGCAGGTCTTCCCATTGCTGGATCTGGCCTTCGGAGCCGGGAAACAGGTGGCCTTGCCGGCCTTCGATCCCGGCGACGGAGTTTATGCCGCCCGGTTGATCCGAGATCCTGAAGCCGATCTGGTGACCGGCCGATTCGGCGTCCGTGAGCCCGGCACTGCGTGCCACTTGGTGCCGGTCGCCACGCTGGACTTTGCGGTCGTGCCGGGCTTAGCGTTCACGAAGGACGGGAGACGTCTGGGACGTGGACTAGGGTTCTACGACCGGATGCTGGCGTCCTTCCGGGCGGTGTCCTGCGGCGTCGGACTTGATGAACAGCTTGTGTCCGAACTGCCGGTGGAGCCGCACGATGTGAAACTCAGTTATGTGGCGACTCCGGCGCGGGTATGGGATTGCCGGTCGGGGTCGTTCTAAAAACAGCATGCAGCTCGAAAGTGTCCTGACGGCTTTGGCCTGTGTCGGTGCCGGGTTCGGCGTGGCGTTTGCCTTCGGCCGGGTGCGGGAACGTGCCCTGAAGGCGGAATTGCTCGCCCGCGAAAGGGATCAGGAAGACCGTCAGCGCCGCGAGAGCGAAGCGGTCGCGCTCTCCTTCAAGGTCGCCGCGCAGGAACAGCTGGGGCGGGACCGTGCCGAATTGGAGCGGAGTCATTCCGCGCAGCGCGTCGAACTTCAGGCGGACGAAAGGCGGTTGCAGGAAAGGGAGTCGCTGATCAACCGGCAGATCGAGCGCCTGGCCGACCAGGAGAAGGAGGTGCGGCAAAAGGCGGAGGATCTGGAAACCCTGCGGGCGACCTTGGAGAAAGAGCGCGCCGAGGGACGCCGGCTCTCGATGGAGGTCCGGGCCCAGTTGGAACGTATCGGGCAACTCGACAGTGCGTCGGCGCGGACTGCCTTGCTGAAGGAAATCGAGCGGGAATCCGCCCGGGATGCGGCGGATCTGAGCCGGCATATTTTGGATGACGCACGGCTGCGCGCCGAGGGGCAGGCCCGGCGTATCCTCGCGACGGCCCTCCAACGTTATGCGGCCAGCCACACCTTCGAGACCACTACCGCCACCGTGGCCCTGACGGGCGACGACATGAAGGGACGCATCATCGGCCGCGAAGGCCGCAACATCCGGTCATTCGAGGCTTCGACCGGGGTTACGGTGCTTGTCGATGACACCCCCAACGCAGTCGTGCTGTCGGGTTTCGACCCGGTTCGGCGCGAAATCGCGCGCCAATCGATGGAGCGCCTGATCCTGGACGGCCGCATTCATCCGACGCGGATCGAGGAAGTGGTCGCCGCCGTCACCGCGGAGATGAATGCGTTCGTCGAACGCACCGGGGAAGAGGCGACTTCCCGGGTGGGTGTCCCGCCGGTCCATCCGGAGGTCGCCAAGATGCTGGGCCGGCTGCATTTCCGGCACAGCTACTCGCAGAACGTCCTGCAGCACTCCGTGGAAGTGGCGCACCTTTGCGGGTTGATGGCCGCCGAACTGGGGGAAAACGTCCAGGCGGCCAAGCGGGCCGGCTTGCTGCACGACATCGGCAAGGCGATGACCCATGAAGTCGAGGGGCCGCACGCGATTGTCGGGGCGGATTTCCTCAAAAGGTTTGGCGAAATGCCCGACATCCTCAACGGGGTGGCGTCGCATCACGAGGAAGTCCCCCATGAGAACCTGCTCGGCATCCTGGTGGCGGCTGCCGATGCGATCAGCGCTTCCCGACCGGGAAGCCGCAGCGAGAGCATGACGACGTATCTCCAGCGCCTGGAACGACTGGAGCAGGTGGCCCGGGAGTTTGCCGGCGTGGAGAAGGCGTTTGCCGTGCAGGCGGGTAGGGAGCTGAGGGTGTTCGTCCGTCCCGAGGACCTGGATGACAGTCAGGCCTACCAGCTGGCGCAAAAGCTGGCCCGGAAGATCGAGGACGAGCTGGTCTATCCCGGGCAGATTCGCATCACCGTGATCCGGGAGTCGCGGTCGGTGGAATACGCCAAATGACGGTCGGAACGGGGTGGCGGGGGAGCCGGTCCCCTCCAGTTCACGGCATTTGCAAGATTCGCCGTTGACACTTGGCGTTTACGGGAATAAGCGTCACCCGTTCACAGCCGTAACCACCCTACCTAAAGCAACATGTCTGCGCTTCCGCGAATCTCTGAAACCGAATGGGAGATCATGCGCGTCGTCTGGGGCCGAAGCCCCATCACCGCCGCCGAGATCATCGAAGAACTCACCAAGGCCGATTCCTCGTGGCATCCGGTCACCGCCAAGACGCTGATCAACCGTCTGGTCAAGAAGGGCGCCCTTGGCTTTGACCAGGAAGGCCGGGCCTACCTCTATCGCCCGCTCGTCAGCGAGCGAGACTGCATCAATGCCGTCAGCAGCTCGTTTCTGGAACGGGTCTTCGGCGGCTCCCTTTCCGGGTTGGTGGCGCATTTTGTCGAGCACCGGAAGCTCACGCCGAAGCAGCTCCGGGACCTGCGCAAGGTCGTTGACGAGAAATGACCGGTGCCAAGTGCCGGCAACCCTGAGCCATGGATCCGTCGATCATCGCCGAATTCCTCGCCCAACTGGTTCGGGCGACCTCCCAGGCTTCGGTCCTGGCGGTGGTGGTTTGGCTGGTGATCCAGGCGCTGGGCGAGCATCTCGATGCCGGTTGGCGTTGCCGCCTGTGGCTGCTGGTGATCGTGCGCCTCGCGTGGCCGGTATCGCTTCCGAGTCCGGTCAGCCTGTTCAACCTGCTGGCGGCCCCGTCCCACTGGGGACCGGAATATCCGTCCCGCTATCTGGCGGACGAGTTGCAGGCCCAGTTGAACCGTTGGCTGGAACAGCCCGGCTTGAGCGCTCTCTGGTGCATCGGGGCCGGCCTGCTGCTGATTCGGGCGTTGCTGTCCGTAGGCTGGGCTTTTTGGGTCCGCGCGTCGGCGCGACCCGCCGCGTCTTGGGAGGCATGGTGGCTCCTGCAAGAGTGCAAGGAGGTTGTCGGTCTGGCTGATCCGGTAGCGATTCTGGAGTCGGCCCGCGTCAGGAGTCCCTGCCTCCTCGGCCTGTTTCGCCCGGCGCTGGTCTTGCCGGCGGGCCTGCAAGGCGAGCTCACCCGGAGCGAGCTGCGGCTCGTCATCCTTCATGAACTCGCCCACCTTCGCCGGCGGGACCTTGGCCTGAGTTGGGTGCTGACCGCGGTGGAAATCTTTCACTGGTTCAACCCGATGGTCTGGGTCCTGACCCGCAAGATCCGGGATGACCGTGAGGAGGCTTGCGATGCCTGCGCGTTGGAAGCCCAGCCTGAGGCTCGGCGGGAATACGGCGAAGTCCTGCTCAAGCTTCTGGAGCGGGCCGGGCCGGTGGCCGGGCCGGTGGCCGGTTCGGGTGCTCCGGTGGCCCTGGGGATGTTGGGGCGCGATTCAGAAGACGTCGCCCCCCTGCTTCATCGGCTTCACGCCATCATGAAGTTCCGTTCGGATACCCGGACTTGGGTGGTGGGCTTCTGCACCTGGTTGGCGTTGGCCCTGGTGGGCCTGACCGATCCCGTGCCGTTCGCGAGCCCCGAGTTGGCTGGAGCCTCCCTGCGTGCGTTCGGGCTATGCGCGGAGGTCGGTCAAAATCTCGGGTGAGCCTTCTATCGAACCCCACCTGAGGGCGCAGAATGCAGGCCCGGCTCGATGGGGGCGGCCAGTTCATCGACGTTGACCTTTCCCTCCTTCGTGGCCCGGAATTTCTGGGATCGCCCGCCCTGGTCACCGTAGACGGTGCTCGCCAGGCGGTAGGAAACCGTGTGGGAGCGGAACATCCGGTAAAACGAATGCGCCAGCCGGAAGGTGCTCAGGTAAACTGACACTTCCTGGGTAACCGTTCCGAACCGGGGAACCTCCACCGTCTGGTTGTTGAGTCCCTGTCCCACGTAGACGCCGTTCAGGTAGATCTTGTGGGCTCCGCCGTTGACGGCCACCGGTTCGGGGGAGGCGTTCTGGATCCGGATCGTGAAGTTCAGGGCCGCTTCACCGATGCCACCGCCGTCCCGCGGCGCGGAAATGTTGACCAGCGTCACGTCGAAAATGCCCTCATCCTGGACCGTGGAGCATCCGGCCAGCAGCAGTAACAGGACGGCGACGGGCCAAATTCGCAGACGACGGGCAAAGGAAGGCATGGCGAAATCCTATCGAAAGGGAAGGGGACGACAAGCGTTCCGGCCGGAACAGATTTCTTTCCGTTGGCGCAGATTCCGCTTGTGAATTGCAGTGGCCGACCGCTTATCGCGCGCTGTGGAAAGTATTGGTCTGGCGACCGTCGCGGGTCGCCGGTCCTTCGGCAATGCGACGGGTGCTTTCAGCGCTCTCTGGTTGGCGGTGCTCAGCCTGCTTCCGCTTGGCGTGCCCCTGCGGGCCGACACGCTGGAGTCCATTCGACAGCACGGTGTATTGCGGTGGGGCAACGACGCGGAGGGCGGCGCGCCCTACATCTACCACGATCCGGCCAACGCTGACCGGCTCATCGGCTTCGAAGTCGAGTTCACCGAGGCTCTGGCCGCCCAGCTCGGCGTGAAATCCGGCTTCGTGCAGAACAACTGGGACATGCTCCTCCCGGCACTGGCCGATCCCACCAAGTTCGACCTCGTCATCGCCGGCCTGGAACGCACGCCCGAGAACCTCGCCAAGGTGGCGATGAGCCGGCCCTACTTTGTGTTTGGTCAGCAACTCGTCGTGCGGGCGGACGTGACCCATGTCACCTCGCTGACCGACCTCAAGGGGAGGCCGGTCGGCGTGCTGTCTGCGTCTGCGTCGCATCGGTTGGCGGAGGCCGCCGGCGTGGAGGCCAAGGTGTATCAGGACAACGTCAACTACTTCAGCGACCTCGAAGTGGGGCGGCTCGACGCGGTGCTGACCGACACCCCCATCGCCACCGAGAACCTGAAGCTGCACCCGAAACTGAAGGCGGCCGGTGCCCCGTTTGATCCGGGCGTTTATGCCGTCGCCGTCCGCCCCGGCGACACGAACCTGCTGGCCGCCGTCAACGGGGCCATCATGACCCTGACCACCGACGGGACGTTGCAACGGATTTACCAAGGCTACGGCCTGTGGAACCCGCAGCAGGAAACGCTGAAGGACTGGAAACCCGAAGCCGCGTCGGCGCCGGCCCAACGCCGCACTGCCTGGGGTGAATGGCGAACCTACCTGCCGCTCCTGCTGCGGGCGTCCGTGACCACGATCTGGGTCACCTGCGCCGGCATGGTCTTGGCGGTGGTGTGGGGGCTTTGCCTCGCACTCATGCGGCTCTACGGCGCCGCGCCGGTGCGTTGGTTGGCCATCGCCTACATTGAGGTGTTCCGGGGCACACCGCTGCTGTTGCAGATTTACTTCATCTACTTCGGCCTCGCGCAACAGCTCGGGCTGCGGCTCTCGGCCGGCTTCGCCGCGGTGCTTTCCTTGGGGCTTAACTACGCCGCCAACGAGGCCGAGAATTACCGTGCCGGCATCCAGGCCGTGCCCAAGGGCCAGTCCGAAGCCGCGCTCGCGCTGGGCATGAGCCGGTGGCTCGCGCTGCGCCGCATCATCCTGCCGCAGGGCCTTCGCATCAGTTTGCCCAGCGTCACCAACGACTTCATCGCCATGTTCAAGGACTCGTCCATCGTCTCCGTCATCGCGCTCGTCGAGCTGACCAAGGAATTCCAGATCCGCGCGCTCGACACCGGCGACTACCTCGGCCTCGGCGCGATGACCGCCGGGATCTACTTCGCCATCAGTTACCTCGCGTCGTTGGGCGCCGGCTGGATCGAAAGGAGGATGAACCGTGATCGTCGTTGAACGGCTCACCAAAACGTTCGGCACCCGGCCCGTGCTGCGCGGCGTGGACCTGCGACAGGCCCGCGGCGAAACCGTCGTCTTCATCGGACCGAGCGGTTGCGGCAAAAGCACCTTCCTCCGCTGCCTGAACCAGTTGGAAACGCCCGATGGCGGACGCATCACGATCGGCGGCGTCACCGTGGAAGGCGGCCAGACCGTGACGCGGGAACAGCAGCGCCAACTGCGTCTGCGAGCCGGTATGGTGTTCCAGCAGTTCCACCTGTTCCTGCACCAGACCGCGCTGGAAAACGTCATGGAAGGCCCGCTGCACGTCTTGCGCCGGCCGCGCGCCGAGGCGGAGGCGCTTGCCCGCGAGCTGCTGCAAAAGGTCGGGCTCGCGGAACATGCGAACCATCTGCCCGGCCAGCTTTCCGGCGGCCAACAGCAACGCGTCGCCATCGCCCGGGCGCTGGCGATGAAGCCGGAAGTCCTCCTGCTCGACGAACCGACCAGTGCGCTGGACCCGGAACTCCGCGACGAAGTGCGCGGGGTGCTGAACCAACTCGCCGACGAAGGCATGACGATGCTGCTGGTAACCCACGATATGCAGCTCGCCCGCCAGATCGCCGACCGCGTGGTGTTCCTCGACGGCGGCTTGGTTGCGGAATCCGGCCCGCCCGAAAAGCTGTTCAGTGCCCCGGAACAGGTGCGGACGCGGGAGTTTTTGGACAAGGTGCGGCACTAGTCAGTGCCGCTGCGTTTGTTCCTTCAGGCGGGTTCGGTGATCTGCACCCGTAGACCGGGGGCGACGGGAAACGGCAGGCTCAGGCTCATCCGCGGATCGGTGCGGCCGGGCCGCCAGCGGCGGGGACGCCGCTCGTAAAACCAGGCCATCTTCGCCCGGCCCGCGCCGCGGAGGTTGAAGGCGGTCACACGGTAGAACCACGGATCACGCAGCGCTGGGCGGGGCATATGGAACGAGGTGTCGGCGGTCTCGCCGAGCAGTTCGTAGTGGCGGCCTTCGCGGGTGCGCTCGATGCGGTAGCCGGTGACGGGCGCGTGTCGGGCCGGCGGTTCCCAGGTCAGCCACAGTCGGCCATCATGCAGTTCGGCGGCCCGCAGATGCCGCACCGGGGCAGGCGGGCGGCGGATGGAAGGAGGTGGCGTCCAGCCCGTGTCGAGTTCGATGAGCATTCCCATGACGCCCGGCAGAGTGCCCGCATGGGTGGGACAACGGCGGGGTGGCGCAGACTGGCAGTCTGCTGTGTCGCGGATTGGTAATCCGCAGGCGCTGAGACATTCCAACCACTGCCGACGACCAGTCGGCGAAACAGCAGGTTGGCAACCTGCGCTACGACTGCCGGGCGAACTCAGGACTGGCCGGCCCGATACGGCGGGGAATTCTCCTTGGCGGAGTAGAAGTGGGCGGCGTCGGCTTCGGACTGGGGGGGCTTTTGCCGGGCGGGATGGGTTTCACGGCGGCGGCGGGCGGCATGGCCAGCGGGTCGTAAAGGTCGGCGAGCTAGAACTGGCTCAGGTGTAAAGTGCCTTGCACCCGAATCAGCAGCTTCTTCTCAGCGGCCTGTGCGCGACGACGACGGTCGTTTGGGTTGTTCTCCGTGTTGGTCAACAACCACACGAATTTCCCTGGCAGCTTGTTTAATTCGGGAGCTTCGGTTCGCAGCCAAACTTTGAGCCAGTCCAGTTTCGCCAAGACCCGTTCGGTTTCCCCGCTGGCAGCGTGATGTGGTTCCAACCAGAGAATTCGTTCCCCCGCACTCGCATCAAAAAGCCCAATCCCGTAATCCCAGCGATGGCCATTTCGATGAAGCTTGTCGCGGGGCGAGCAAAACAGGACAGGTGGTGTAGTTAGCAAAACAGGAATCCGGTGTGTCCGCCCCACGTCTTGGAGGAGGGCGAGCGGAGCGATGC
>JAYUSF010000376.1:0-9191 GCA_043755815.1 Verrucomicrobiota bacterium | reverse complement strand
CGGCTCCAGGCCAACGAGGCCCGTGAGAACCTCGAGTCATGGGAAAAGACCCAGCGGATGCTGCACACCAACGCGCAGGAAGCCCTGGTGCTGGAGGTCGGGCTGCTGAGGTTGAAACTGTAGTTGAGAGCCTTTCGATCGGAATATGCGTTGTGGCCACATCAGTCTCGGCGAAGCCCTAAAGGCTGGCCCGCCACCCGCGGGCAACTTGGCCGTGCCCGTCTTCGCCCACGGCACGCTGGCGGTGGAGCTCTACACACCCGTCGGGGTGGACCGGCATGCCGTCGCCCGCGAACTCGATGACCTGCTTTGCTTCGACGGTGAACGTGTGTTCGCCGGCCAGGCCAACCCGTGGACGTGTCTTCATGCAGCGTGGCTCGCGGGCGCCAGCAAAACGGCTGTTTCCACGGCAGGCAACTGACGTTTGTCCGGTCGGCTTCCGTCTCCCGGTTGCCCGTTGAGCTTTCCGGCGTCCTCGCCATGGCTCTGCCCGCTCTCGCACAACGTGCCGGCCAAGGGGAACCATGGCCTGGAACCAACCCGGTCACATGCCCGATATTCCGGAAACCGGCTGCCCACTCCGGCCGAAACGCGCATACAGGGCCGGCATCAGGAAGAGGTTCAGCAGGGTGGAGGTCGCCAGCCCGCCCAGAATGACCACGGCCATGGGGTATTCAATCTCGTGCCCGGGAATGTTGCCCTTCACGACCAGCGGCAATAACGCCAAACCGGCACAGGCCGCCGTCATCAGAATGGGCGCTAGGCGTTCCTCCGCCCCCAGCAGGACGAGTTCGCGTCCAAACGGCAGGGATTCGTCGGTTTCAAGGTGGCGATAATGGCTTACCAGCATGATCCCGTTGCGGGCCGCGATGCCGAGGACAGTGACAAAGCCGACGAGCGAGCCCAACGATAGCACCCCGCCGCCGAGAAAAGCCCCGGCCACCCCGCCAATGAGGGCAAAGGGAAGCGTCAGCGCAACGAGCAGCGTCAGGCGCAGCGACTGGAAATCCACATGGAGCAGCACGAGGATCCCGAGGAGTGAAAACGCCGAGAGCAGCAGGAGCCGGTTCTGGGAGGCCTGCCGCGCCGCATATTCACCCAGAAACTCCGGGTGATAGCCTTGGGCGAAGGAAAGCGCTTGGACGCGCGCCTGAATCTCTCGCGCGACGTTCCCCAGGTCAGCGCCGGCCACGTTGCAGGTCACGTCAATACGGCGGGAAGCACCCTCGCGTTTGATCTCGTTGGGTGTCGGGACGATTTCCACATCGGCTACGTCGCCAAGCGGCACGCGTGGCCCGCCGGGTGTCTCAATGAGCAGCTCGCGCAAGGCCGCCAGATCGCTGCGCACGCGTTCGACACCCCACACGGCCACGTCGAACACCTTCTGGTCGCGGTAAACTTCACCGACCTTCTGGCCGCGGATGAGCGTGGTCGCCGCCCGGCGCACCCAGCCCGAAGTGAGGCCGAAATTTGCCGCCGCCTCGGGCTTCAGGCGCACGAGGACCTGCGGCACCAGCACTTGAGGCTCGACCTTGAGGTTCACCACGCCCTTCACGTCGGCTACGGCCCGGTTAACCTCCTGCGCCTTCTCCCGCAAGACGTCGAGATCAGGCCCAAAGATCCGGACCACCACTGTCGCGCTGGCCCCAGTGAGCACCTCCTTGATGCGTTCCTTGAGGTAGGTCAGCACATCCCGAAACAGGCCCGGATAGCCTTCGATGACGCCCTGTATCTGGTTCACCGTGCGGTCGTAGTCGGCCTCCGGATCTAAGCTGATCCACAATTCCGTGAAATTCGGCCCCACAACTTCGTCGGCGACCTCGGCCCGTCCGATGTGCGAGCCGAAGTTCCGGACGCCGGGAATCGCGCGCAGTTCCTTGCTCACGTTCACGGTGATGCGGCGCATCGCCTCCAGCGACGTGCCCGGCTTCTCGACCCAGTGCATGAGGAAGTCCGTTTCCTTGAAGTTGGGCAGAAATTCCTCGCCCAACTTTGGCAGCGCCAGGCCGGTCACGGTAAAGGCGGCCGCGAGAAAACCGGCGGCCAGCCGGGGCCGGGCCACAAACGCCGGCAACATCGCGCGGTAGCCGCGTTTCAAACTACGCACCAGCGGAGCGTCCGCCTGACGTTCCCGGGCACCCGGCAGCAACAGCAGGCAAAGCGCCGGCGTAACGGTCAGGGCCACCACCAGCGACGCCATGATGGCCAACACATAGGCAAATGCCAACGGCCGGAAAAATGTCCCCGCCAAACCATCAAGGAAGAATACCGGCACAAACACCAGGGCCACGATCAGGCTGGCGAACACCACCGCACTGCGCACCTCGAGGGATGCCTTCAACACGATTCGGAAGAGCTGGTTCGGCGAGGGGGCGCCCCGCTCCGCCCGCCACTGGCGCAACCGTCGCGACACGTTCTCGACGTCGATGATGGCGTCGTCCACGACCTCGCCGACGGCGATCACCAAGCCCGCCAGCACCATCGTGTTCAGGGTTCCACCAAGAAAATGCAACACGACACCCGCCGCCAGCAGGGACAGCGGGATCGCCGACAGGCTGATCACCGCCGTTCGCCAGTCGAACAGAAAGGCCACCAGAATCACGACCACCAGCCCGCAACCCAACAGCATCGCGTGGGTGAGATTGGCCAACGAGCGTTCGATGAACGTCGCCGGGCGGAAGATGGTCGGGTCCAGTTCCACGTCCTTAAGGCCCAGTTTCAGGGACTCCAGCGCGGATTCCACCTGCTTCGTGACGTCGAGCGTGTTGCCCCAGGGCTGCTTCTCCACGATCAGCAGCAGTCCCGGGCCGTCATTGATGACCGCGTCGCCGATGGGCGGCGGGTGATGGATGACAACCTCCGCGACGTCGCCGAGGCGGAGCGGAACTCCGTTCGTAAAATGAACCACCGTGCGGGCCAGGTCATCGGCCGTTTCCACCGGGGAGATATGTCTCACCGGCAACCGCTGGTTGGGCGAATCAATGAACCCGCCGCCGGAGACCAAGGTGGCGTCACCCGCCGCCCGCACCACCGCATCGAGCGAGACGCCATGCGCGGCCAGCCGGTCAGGGTCCACGAGCACCTGGTATTGCCGGTCGCGCTGACCCCAGATGGCGACGTTCGCCACGCCCGGCACGGCCATCAGCCGCGGCCGGATGGTCCACAGCGCCAGTTCGGAGAGGTCCATCTGCGAAAGCGTCTTGGACGAGACACCAATTTTCAGCGCCCGGCTGGTCGAGGAAAGCGGCGGCAGCAAAACCGGCGCCCGCGCGACGGCAGGCAGCCGGGGGGCCACGGTGGCGACGCGCTCCTGCACCAGTTGCCGCGCCCGCATGAGGTCCGTGCCTTCCTTGAAGATGCACACGACCGACGACAGGCCGAGCACCGACTTGGAACGCAGGGTCTTCAACCACGACACGCCGTTCAGCGCATTTTCCAGCGGCACTGAAACAAGGCTTTCCACCTCCTCGGTGGACAGGCCGGGCGCCTCGGTCTGGATCTCGACCAGCGGCGGGGCGAATTCCGGGAATACGTCCAGCGGCGTGGACTTCACCGCCCTGGCGCCGAAAAGGACCAGGACACCCGCCAGCACCAGGACCGGCACCCGCTGCCGCAGGGCTGTTGCAATGAGCCATTTCATCATGGTTGGACTGCGGTGCGGGGTTATTTGCCGATGCCGAATTCCGTCCCGAAGAGTTCCGCGGCGCCCGCGGTGACAATCTGGGCGCCGGGCCTGACGCCGCTGGCCAGCACCGCGTCGTTGCCGGTCACCCGGACCACCTGCACGCGGCGGCGGGTGTAGGCCTGCGGCGCGGTGCGTTCATAGACCCAGGTGCCGCCCTGGATGTCGTGCAGCACGGCGGACCAGGGCACGACCAGGCTTTCCTCGTCCGTGCGGAAGGGAATGGTGACGCCTACCCGCTGGCCGGGCCGCAGCGCTCCGTCCGGGTTGGCGACCTCGTAGAACAAATCCACCGTCGCGGCCCCGGCATTCGCCGAGGGCGGGGCGGACACCGGCAGGGCGTGGCGTGTCGGGGCTCCCGCCGGGTCGTTCAAATTGCCGGCCTCCGCCTGGGCGGCGGCATCCAGCTTGGCGAGGTCGCCGACATAGATTGGCACCCGCAGCCAGAGCACCGGTGGATTGGTGCCGTCGAGCACCCGGGGGCCGAGCAATTCCCGCCGCTCCCGCGCCGTGGTCAGGTTGGCCTCCGCGTTGCCGAACTGCGCCCGGGCTTCGTCCACCGACCGCGCGCTGCCAGCCTGGTCGCGCAGTAGCTGTTCCGCCCGCACCAGGGCGACCTTCGCCAACTCCAGCGTCACCCGCGCTTGTGCCACCAGGCCGTCGGCTTCAACTTGCGACTGCGCCAGCCGCACCAGGTCCGCCGGGGTGAGCGCCGGCAGGATGGCGAAGACCGATTGCCCGGAATTCGTTCCTGTGCCGCCCGCGCCTGTGCGGGCCGCGAGCACGGCGTCACCGCCGAAAAGCCGTGTGCGCCGGACCGGCTTGCGCTCCACTGCGGCGGTGGCGATGCCCAGTCGGCGTTCCGCTTCCACGGTGAGCGTCAGACTCGCGAGGTCCGCTTCTCTGGTGGGTGTCATGACTTTCGCCGGGGCGGGAAACTTCGAGGCGACGGGTTCCGCGGCGAAGGCCGGCAAGGCCGCCAGCAGGCTCAGGCACAGGACTGGGAGGGGGTTCATGGTCACGGTGGTGTTGAAGTCGTGGTCGCCGCGAGATCCTGCCCGACGCTGCGCGCCAGCTCGGCGGCGGCACGGCGGAACTCGGCCTCGACCGCCGCCGCCCGGAATTCTGCCTCGGTCCAGCGCCGGTGCGTCTCGGCGACAAACAGTTGGGAAACGTTGCCGGCGGAAAACGACTGCTCTGCCTGCCGAACGGCGGCCTCCAGCGGCGGCAGGATGTTTTGCCGCCATTGCTCCTGGCTCGCCTGCGCGAGTTCCAGGCGGGCGTGAGCTTCCCGGACCTCCAGCACGATGCGGTCGCGCACGTTGTAGTAGCGGCGGGCGGCCTGCTCGAACCGCGCCTTGGCCAGCGCTACGCCACCCTGATTCTGGTTCAGGATCGGCAGCGCGAAGTCCAGCGCGGGACCGGCCAGAAATTCGTTGCCGGTGGGGGTGCCGATGTCCTTGGCGTTGACTCCGGCCGCCAGCGTGAAGGTCTCAAGCCGGGCGAGGCCGATGCGTTTCCCCGCCGCTTCCAGGCCCAGTTCCGCGGCACGAAGGTCAGGGCGCGTCGCCAGCGCGTTAGTCACGCAGATTTCCGCCGATGGACGGGCCCGCGTGGCCCCGGGAGACGCTTCGAAGTGTTCCGGCCAGCGGGAGAGTCCCAAGCCCAGCAGATGGCGCAGCCGTTCGCCGCTGATCAGCGCCTCCTGCCGCAGGCGCAGCACCTGTTCCCGGGCCTGGCCAACGTCGGACTCCGCCTGGGACGATTCCAAGGGGCTGACATCGCCGGCCCGCAACCGTGCCTGGGTGAGCTCGGCGATTCGTCCGCTGTCCCGCACGCTTTCCTGCGCCCACCGGAGCCGGTTTTGGGCCAGCGCCACCTCGGCAAAGGCCACTCGAGCATCACGCACCAAATCCAGCGCGGCCTGCCCCAGCCGCTCGGCCGTGCGTTCGTAGTCGAGTTTGGCGGCCGCGACGCGCCGGGGGCGTTGCCACAACACCTCGAACGGATACCGGACGGTCAGATCCAGGGGCTTGGCCCCCACCGGCACGAGCAGCGAGAGCGTGGGGTTGGGCAGCATTCCCGCCTGGACCAAATCCGCGTGGGCGAGCCCCAACTCCGCGAGCGTTTCCCGGAAGGCGGCGTTGTTCCACACCGCCAACACCACCGCTTCGGCTTCCGATAAGCCATCATCCAGCGCCACGCCGGCCGGCACCACCACTTCACCGGGGCGGCTCTCGCCGACGTTGATTCCGGTCCGGCGCGCCACCGAGCCGGAAACCTTTTGGAGGTCCGCCCGCGATCCGGCGCATCCCAGCAGCCCGGCTCCAACCACCAACACCGCACCCGCACGGCACAGTCCAGCCACGCTCATTTGGAAAGCTTATTGGGCAAACATGACACCCAGCCAATGTGTAGATGACATTCCTGTCATCTGGCCATCATGCGCCCTTCATCTGGCCATGCCTCACTGGGCTTTGATGATCGATCTGGGCACCATTGATGGTCACGGACGGAATACCCCGGCCGCCGGGTGGCCCGCTGGCGCCACGTTGCCGCCTGCCGGCGTTGCGGATAAGGTGGGCGTCGTGCGTGTCCTGGTCGTGGAAGACGAGAAGAAAACCGCCGCCTTCATCCGCAAGGCGCTGCAGGCGGCCGGCTGCGCCGTGGACGAACTGGGTAACGGCACCGACGCCTTGGTGGCCATCGGGCACACTCCGTTCGATGTCATCGTGCTGGACATCATGCTGCCGGGCCGGGACGGCCTGAGCGTCGTCCGGTTGGCGCGGGAAGCGGGTCTCATGGTGCCGGTGCTCCTGCTTTCGGCCCGGGGCACGGTGGGCGAAAAGGTGGAGGGCTTGAATGCCGGCGCCGACGATTACCTGCCCAAACCCTTTGCCCTTGAGGAACTGGTCGCCCGGGTCCGGGCTCTCGGACGGCGCGGCGGGGAGGGGCTTCCCCTGGTCCACCGCCTCGGCGACCTGACGCTTAACGTGGTGACCCGGGAGGTGAAGCGCGCCGGCAAGCGCATCGAATTGACCCCGCGGGAATACCGACTCCTGGAATTTCTCGTCCGCTCGCCGGGCCGTATCTGCGACCGAATGGCGATTGTGGAAAAGGTATGGGACTATGACTTCGATCCGGGAACCAATCTGGTGGATGTTTACATCCGGCGCCTGCGGGAAAAAATGGATGCCGGCTTCGGCGAACCGCTGCTGCACACCGTCCGCGGGGTCGGCTATGTCCTGAAGTCAGCCGCATGAGCATCCGCACGCGGCTCAACCTCTGGTTCGGCGGCATCCTGCTCGTCTCCCTGCTGATCCTGACCGGCGCGGTGCATTACGAGTTCACCGAACAGCAGGTCCGGCTGCGCCAGACCTACCGCGAGCCCGAGCCGATCTGGGAGGAGACGGCCGAGATCATCCTGCACTACGGACTGCCGACCACCCTGCTGCTGCTGGGGGGAAGCTGGCTGCTGGTGAGGAAGGCCCTCGCCCCGATCACGGTCCTGATCCAGGCCGCGGAAAACCTTCAGCTCAGCAATTTGCCCACCCAGTTGCCCCGGTCCTGCAATGGTGACGAGCTGGACCGCCTTACCGTGGTGTTCAACGAAATGACCATCCGGCTGGACCGCTCCTTCCAGCACGTTCGGGAGTTCACGCTGCACGCCTCGCACGAACTGAAGACCCCGCTTACAGTCCTGCGTGGCGAACTTGAAACCGCCCTGCGCGAAGAGCCGTTGAGCGAACCCCAGCGGGAACGGCTGTGCGGGCACCTGGACGAACTGCAGCGGCTGGCGCAGATCGTGGACAGTTTGACCCTGTTGACCAAGGCCGACAGCGGTCAGGTGGTCCTCCAGCACGAAACCCTCGCTTTTCACGAACTAGTGCAGGACAGCTTTGAAGACGCCCAGATGCTGGGGCAGGCACATGGCATCGTGGTGACACGTGAAGCAATTCCGCCCACCACCATCTTCGGAGATCGCCACCGCTGCCGCCAATTGCTACTGAACCTGGCCGACAACGCGGTCAAATACTGTCACCCAGGGGGGCGGGTGAACTTTTCCCTGCTGCATTCTCGCAACTACGCGGAGCTGCGCCTCACCAACTCTGGCCCTGGCCTCGCCCCGGAACTGCAATCCCGGGTGTTTGAGCGGTTTTTCCGAGGCGATCCGAGCCACAGCCATGCCACCGAAGGCTCAGGCCTGGGCCTGGCCATCGCGGAATGGATCGTGAAGGCCCATGGTGGAACCATCCGGTTCGTGTCGGAACCCGGCGTGCGGACGACCGTCACTGTCTGCCTCCCGTTGGCCGCGAAGCGTGACGATTGAATCGGCGAAATGGCAGAGCCATCGGTTTGCCCGCACACTTCCGCGAAACTTGGCTATCCGGGTAGTGCCTCGACATTGACGGATCAATTTGTCCGGGCCGTGACCGGCCTCGCCGGTCGGTAATTGCGCTTTCCGGCCGCGCTGACGTCGCCATTTTCCGCGCCGTTCACACATGACCGCGCCGGCCAATACCAACCAGCAGTCCGCCGCCGAGCTGCTGCGCCGCAGCCTCGCCCGCGGCCGGCTGGGTCACGCCTACCTGTTTCTTGGCGACGACCTGGGCGTGCTCGAAGACGCCGCGACCCGCCTCGCCCAGACTCTGAACTGCCTCCAGCCCCTGGCCCGCGGCGAGAACGGGGTGCCGCTGGAACCGTGTGGCCGGTGCAACAACTGCGGACGCATCACCCGGCACAACCATCCCGACGTGCTCTGGGTGCGGCCCGAAATGAAGAGCCGCGTGATCGGCGCCGACCAGACCCGGGAGGTCATCCGCACGCTCGGCCTGCACGCCGCCGAGGCGCCCCACAAGGTCGCCATCTTCGCCGGGGCCGACCGGATGAACGTGAATTCGGCCAATGCCTTCCTGAAGACGCTGGAGGAGCCGCCCGCCGGGTCCGTCATCGTCCTGCTGTGCACCGATCCGGATCGTCTGCTGGAGACGATCATCTCGCGCTGCCTGCGGCTGAGCTTCGCCAGCGGCGTGGTGCGGATGGACGACGAGGTCGCGTCGTGGGTGGGGCAGTTCGCCGAACTCGCCCGGCCGCAATCCCCGCCGCTGTTCGGCCGTTACCAACTGCTCGGCTCGCTCCTCGCCGCGCTTGGTGCTACCAAGGAACGCATTGAGGAAACCCTGACCGTGCAGTCGCCGCTGCGGAAATATGTCGATGCCGAAGCGGCCCAGCAGGAACGGTGGGAAGAAGAACTCAAGGCCGCCATCGAGGCCGAATACCGCCGGCGCCGGGGCGAATTTGCGGCCGGCTTGCAGGCGTGGTTGCGGGACGTCTGGCTGGGGACGCTGGGACCGACCGGGGAACTCGCCTTCCTCCCCGGTCTGAACACGGCAACGGCCGCCGTCGCTTCCCGGCTCCAGGCCAACGAGGCCCGTGAGAACCTCGAGTCATGGGAAAAGACCCAGCGGATGCTGCACACCAACGCGCAGGAAGCCCTGGTGCTGGAGGT
>JAYUSF010000375.1:0-9272 GCA_043755815.1 Verrucomicrobiota bacterium | reverse complement strand
CGTGCCGCGAAACAACGGCGCGTATCCTTGCCGGACGCCGTCCAGCTCACGTCGCGACTCCGCCGCCCATGTGTAAGTCGAACCCAACAGTTCGCCGGAAGCCGCGACATTCCAGGTCCGGCCAAACTGCAACCTTAGGATCGTTTCCACGCAGGTGTCTCCTGCGACGAAACGGAGCTGCAATTCACGGCCCCAATTACGCAACTTTGCGAACAGGATCCACCGGCGGAGGAAGCCCGGATCACCTGTGCAGGCAGAGTGCATGTGCGGCGATAGCTCACCTCGCCTACGCGATCACCCCCTGCACCACCTCGCCCGGCGCGATGGGGATGGGGCGCTGCTGGTGGTTCATCACCTCGGTGTGCGGATCAATGCCCAGCAGGTGGAACATCGTTGCGGACAAATCCTCGGGCCGGACCGGCTTGTCGGCGGGATACATGCCGAAACGGTCGCTCGCGCCGTAAACGAAGCCTCGCTTCACGCCGCCGCCCGCGAGCAGTGTGGTGTAGCAGTGTGGCCAGTGGTCGCGGCTGGTTTGCTTGTTCAGTTCGGGCGTGCGGCCGAATTCTCCCATCCACACGACCAGCGTCTCGTCGAGCAGGCCGCGTTCATCGAGGTCGCGGAGGAAGACCGGCAGGGTCAGGTTCGTCAACGGCAGGTGATACTTCTCCACGATGGGATACATGTGGGTGTTGTTGAACCCGTGCGTGTCCCAGCCGCCGCTGTCCGTGCTCTGTCCGCCGATGTTGTCGCTGAAATAGACGGTCACGAACTTCACCCCGGCCTCCACCAATCGTCGCGCCAGGATCAGCCCCTGTCCGTAGGTGGTGCGGCCAAAATTGTCGCGGACCTTCTCGGGTTCCTTGGACAGATCAAAGGCGCTGCGCAGCTTGTCGCTGTGCAGCATCGCCAGGGCCTTCTCGTAATAGGCGTCGAAGCCCCGGGCCGCCGCGGCGTGGTCGAGCAGGTGCGACTGCTGGTCGATCAGCTTCTGCAATTCGCGCCGCGCGGTCAGGCGCTCGAAGCTCACGCCGTTGGGCAGGCTGAGTTCCGGCAGGCTGAAGTCGGCGGCGTTGGGATCGCGCAGCACGAGGAGCGGATCGTGGGCCTTGCCGAGGAAGCTCGCGTGTTGTCCGGGCGTGATGGCGCCGTCGCGACAGACATGCGGATACGCGACGAACGTCGGCAGTTCGCCGCCCACCGGCGCGAGGGCGTCCACGACGGAGCCGTAGGCCGGCGCGAGGTCCAGCGAGTCGCGCAGGCGGATGTCGTCCACCGGCGGCGCGTGTCCTGTGAGTGCGTAGTAGCTCGCCGAGTTGTGGTTCACCATCTTGTGCGTCATGGACCGGATGAGCGTTACCTTGTCCATGACCTTGGCGACTTCGGGCAGCCGCTCGCTGACCTGGATGCCGTCGGCGTTCGACGCGATGGGCCGGTGCGGACTGCGGTATTTCTCGGGCGCGTCCGGCTTCATATCGAACATGTCGATCTGCGACGGCCCGCCGAACTGGTAGAGGAAGATGACCGACTTCGCCCGCGCCTTGAGCTTCGCCGCCTTCTCGCCGTAAGCCGAAATCGCCTCGGCCGCCCGCGCCTGTCCCTGGAGCAGCTTGGGCAGAGTAAGCCCAAGCATGCCGAGCCCGCCGACCTTGAGGAGCGCGCGGCGAGAGAACTTCTCGGCGGAACGGAAACTGGGGCAGGCGAAGTCGGTCATGTTCCCTTGGAGGTGCGATCCGGGCGGCCAACCTCTGCTAACCGATTTTTCAGGGTCGGGTCAAAATCGGAATGCGCATGGTTCGCCCGTGCCACGGCGGGCCGAATGATTTCCACGCGTGGATCTATATCCCGGCCCCACAGCTCGCGCCACAGGATGCGGGTGTTGAGCAGCATGTCACCACGCTGAGATTCCTCGTCGAACTTGGGCCGATAGAGGTCCACTGCCTTTTGCAGGTGCTGCAGAAGTTCGGACTCGGTGGGGTGGCCGGTCTTGGCGATGACGATCTTGAAGGCGTTCAGGTCTTTCTCCTCCAGCCGCTGGAGCTTGCTCACCAGCACGTCCCAAGGATGCACGAAGCGGAACAGGTGCCCGCGCCGTTCGACTATGATCGCACGGACGCGCCAGTCGGAAGTGCTGCGGAAGGCCAAGGGATCGCAGACTTGCAGATAAAAATCGGTCTGGCCTTTACCCCAACCTTGGGCGCTGACGAATGCCTCCAAGCCCAGCCAGCCGTCTTCCGGAGTGAACAGGTCCACGTCTTCGCTGACGAAGGTCCGCTCTACAAAAAGTTGCAGCGGGGCCGACCCGAAGACGTTGATCTCGAGGCGGGGTGTTGGCGGCAGTGCCGCCGCCAGCCGGTCAAGCAACCGGCCTGCGTTCGATTGCCAGTCGATTTGCTCGGCCGCGAATACCATGGATTGCCTGGTCAATGAGCCGTGAGGTCACGCCGTTGTCAGCGGCCAAGATTTGCGCCAGCCGCACATCGCGCGCGTTGGCCTTGCCCGCCTCCTGCCGCAACAGGATGCGCGCCGCGATGCGCGACTTGCGCCAGCAGCGGTCCATCGTGTGACGGCGGAACTCCGACATGTCCTGACAATGCCGGGACGAGTGGGACGGGTCAAACCGGGAGTCTTTCATCGCCGCAGCACAAACTCCTTGGCGTTCAGCAGGCCCCACAGGATGTCCTCCAGCGCGGCGCGCTTGTCCGGGGCGGTTTCGAGCAGCGCGGTCAGCTTTTTCGACTCCACCTCGCTCGGGGCGCGGGTCAGGGCGGTCCAGAAGAGTTCGTCCACCAGCCGGGCGGGCGGCTCGCCGGAAGCGAGCAGCGGTGCGAGACGGTTGTCCTTGTCGCCCACGAAGTCCTGCACGGTCGGGCCGCTGATGAGCGCGAAGGCCTGCGTCATGGACGGCTCGCTCGTCCGCTCGCACTCGCTGGGCGTCTGGCGCGGTGGCTTGCCGAAAGTGGTGAGGAACTGATCCAGGGCACTGGACCCGCGTTTTGAACCGGTCTTCAGGAGCGGCACCTGGGCGGCGCGCGTCCCGACCGGGAAGCCGGCGAATTCCAGCGGCACTCCGGCCGCGAGGCTCTGTGCGTCCAGCAACTGCTCGGCGGTCAGGCGGCGGATGACGGTGTGGGAGTAGTTCATCGAGTCATCCTCGGCGCCCTTCGTGGGTTTCGCGGCCAGTTGGTAGGTCCGCGAGTTGGCGATCAGGCGGATGACGTGGCGCAGGTCGAAGCCGGACTTCACGAGTTCCGCCGTGAGCGCATCGAGCAGCGCGGGATGCGATGCCGGATTCGTCAGCCGGAAATCGTCAATCGGCTCCACGAGGCCACGGCCCATGAGGTGGAACCAGATTCGGTTGGCCTGCACGCGCGCGAAGAGCGGGTGCGTCGGCGACGTCAGCCAGACTGCGAGCGCGTCAAGTTCGGTGGGGTCGGCGATGGCATTCGTGGGCCACACGAAGCCGGAAGTCGGAAGTGCGAAGTGGGAATTTCCAACTTCCGGCTTCCCACTTCCGACTTCGACCGGCTTCACGACCCCCAGGAACTTCGCCACGGCGGGCTTGCCGGTGCGCGGGTTCTTGTGCTCGCCCGAGTTCTTCAAGAAGACAACCTGCTCGCCCTTGAACTCGTGCTTGTCGTTCTCGTCGCGGCGGCGGTTCTCCAGCACCTGATAGTCCACCCGGGCGAAGAGGGCGGTCCAGTCGTGGTAGTTGTCCTGCGTCCAGCGCTCGTAGGGATGGTTGTGGCATTGCGCGCACTGGAGCCGTGTGCCCAGCCAGACCTGCGCGGCGGCCTCGGCGCGTTCGACGGGCGTGCGGAGGTTGCGGTAGTAGTTGGCGGCGGGCGTGGCGTAGGTGCTGCCGCGGCCGGCGATCAGCTCGCGCGCGAACTGGTCGAGCGGCTCATGCGCGGCGATGGACTCACGCAGCCAGTCGTAGAAGCGAAGCGCGCCCTTTTCATCCAGCGTGCGCTCGTCGAGGCGCAGCAGGTCGGCCCACTTGAGCGCCCAGAACTCGGCGAACTCCGGGCGCTCCAGCAACCTGTCCACCAAGCGCGCCCGTTTGTCCTTCCCCGTGTCGGACACAAAAGCGCGGGCTTCGTCTGCGCTGGGAATGATGCCCAGCAGGTCAAGAAACACGCGGCGGACGAAGACCTCATCACCACATTGGTCGGCGGGATTGAGCCGAAGCCGCTTCAACTTCGCGAAAACCGCTTCATCAAGGGCGTTGGCCGGGCGAGGAAACTTGCGGACGCTGAAGCGGGTCCGTTCGGGAACAAAGGCCACGGTGACCGGCGCCTGCCGGTCAAGGTAACGCACCATCACCGTCGTTTCGCCGGATTGTTGGCGAGTGATCAGTCCCTCTGGCGACACTTTGGCCACGGCCACGTTGGCGACTTCATAGACGGAAAGGGCGGTGACGTCGCGCCGGCGTCCGTCGGCGAAACGGGCGGTGACCTTTACCTGCAACCGGTCCTTCGGGGCATAGACGATCTGTTCCGGCGGCGTGACCACGAGGTTGGTCAGCTCGGGTGAGTCTCGGTCATCCGGCGCCCGGTCGGCGATCCAGCGGAGCAGCGTGCCGTATTCCGGTGAGCCTGACTTCAGTCGGCCGCCCCCCCTCGTGGGCAACGTCGGTGGTGGGCTTCAGCAGCAGGAGGCTCTGCGCGGGTTCGTTGAAGTTGAGCCGGCGCCCGCCCAGGCCGGTGAGCAGCGTCTGGTAGTCGGAGTCGGGATCTTCGCCGCGCAGCGACAGCTTTAAGCCGCCCTTGCCCGCGCGGTTGCCGTGGCAGGCTCCGCTCGCGCAGCCCGCCTTGGAAAGCACGGCCATCACGTCGCGGCGAAAAGACGGAAGTTCGTCTCCATCTCCCTTGGCCAGCGCCTCGCCGCGCAAAGCCAGCGCCAGCACCAGCGCTAGCAGGTGCCCCAGGCAAACGGGCGCACCAAACTGACGGCAGGGCGGGGGCATGACGGCCAAAGGCTATGGAATGACGCGGCTAGCGCCAGCAGGATTAACGCCTCGGATTGCCGGCGACGCTGGACAGACTCCTCACCCTGCGGCTACTGCTGGCGCGTGCGGCGATTCTGGATTTTCTTAACGCTGGCTGGGGTGATGGCGGCCAACGCGGGGCGGATATCCGTGGAGGATTTCCTTCGGCCCGACGCCCTCGACCGCCCGGACCTCTCACCGGATGGGAAACGGGTGGCGATGCTGGTCCGGGATGGTTGGGACGCGCGGTTCGCGATCGTTAATCTGGCCGGCGGAAGGCCCGTGCTGCTGGAGGGCGCCCGTGACGAGTGGCCGGCATGGATCGAATGGAAAACGGACGATCGGCTGATCTTTTCAGTGCATCAGGAGCACGACGACCAGCTTTACAACAGCGGGGCGCTTTACGCGATCAACGCCGACGGGACGAAACCCCGTGCGTTGGTCGATTCGCTGGAGCGGCAAATCCGCAAACAGTCTGGGCAAATGGTCAACGCGACGATCTTGGACTATTTGCACGATGATCCGGACCACCTTCTCGTCGAGGCGGACCGTTACTTCCTTGATGCCCGCCACCGCCTTCAGCCGGCTCGCCGCCCGGCGGTCCATCGCATTAACATTCGCTCGGGAGCATGGCGGCGGGTCGAGGAGCCGTTTGCCAAGGTCACAGGCTGGACGGCGGACGGGTCGGGGAATGTTCGGCTGGCTTGGTCGGCGGAAAACGACCGGATGGTAATCCATCATCGACCGGTCAGCGGTGCGTCCTGGAGTGAACTGGCTTCTGTTAAGATCGGAGGGCGAAGCCTGACTCCGGCCGGATTCGACCCTGACGGAAAACGTCTCTACGTCTTCGACGATGATGGTCGCAAGACGGCCGCCCTCCGGGTGCTGGACTTGGCGACGGGCCAACTGGGGCCGTATCTATTTGCGCTCGACGAGTATGACCTCGGCGACACGGTGTTTGGCGGCGGTTACGGCGTCCTGCGGTTCGATCGGCGCACGAAAACGTTCGCTGGACTGTTTGCGCTGGCCGACAAGCCCCGGTTCTTTCCAGCGGACGAGTCCGCCCGGAAACTTCAGGCGCGCATTGACCAAGCCCTGCCGGAAACGGTCAACCGTTGGGTGAGCACCTCGCGGGATGGACAGCGCGTATGCATGAAGTCCTCAAGGGAGCTTTGGGCGTTTGGAGGTGAGGAAGGACAAGGCGCTGGCGAGATTGTTGTCGCCCATCAGGCTCTGGAAGTCGGTGAGCGACTTCTGGTGAGGCTTGGGCTGCCGGAGTCGCCAGTGCATGAAGAGACTGATTGCCAGGCGCCGGAACAGACCGAGGAGCAGCAACCCGTTGCCGCTGCGGACACGGCACCGGTCGTCGTTGAGCGTCACATCCAGGCGTTGGTGGCTTCCGTTCTCGATCCCCCAACCACTGCGGTTGGCCAAGAGCCACTGCGCCGCCGACAACTCCTCCGCTTCCAGATCCGTGATCAGCCCGACCTCCTCGTCCTTCCTGCCCTCCCTTTGCCGGAGAACCCGGGCTGCTTGGGCGGCGAACGGAAAGCCGATGTCCTCGGCCGACACTCGACGGCTGATCAGGGTGCGGATCTCACGCTTGCCCCGGTTCCGCTCGACCGTCCGGACTTCGGTGCGACTCCCGGGGGGAGGGGGAAAAATCCGCCGTAGGCGCAGGCACGGCGGTGTCGATGTTCCGCTCCAGTGTGGGTCGGTTGCCTTTGACCGTCAGCAGGTAGTGCGCTCCGTGTTCCATCACCAGTTCCCGTGCGGTCTGTTCACAGGTGTGGAGCGCATCCATCGACACCGTCCTTCCTGACAGCTCCATGGTCCCGAAGAGTTCGCGTGCCACGGGGATCTCGTTGGTTTTGGTGTCGACCCGCGCACAGCCCAGGAGGAACTGGCCGGGGACAGTCACGGCCCCGAGGATCGTCTCGCCCGGCCCGTGTCGAGGTTCCTTCCCATCCACCGCAATCAGCTCATCGGCCGGAGGTTGGCCTCGCACCCGGGCCTGGATCCGCAGCAGCCGCCCCTGGAGAGCGCCCGCGTCCATCCGGGCCAGGAAGCGGGAGAAGGTCGATTGGCCGGGGGCTGGGAAGGTGCCGTCCGGGCTGGGACGGATTCCCACGGCCCGGCGCTGGTTCTGGGTCAGGCGCCGCGCCAGCTTGGCCAGGTCCTTCTGCCCGCGGGGAGCATCGCAGAGCACCGCCAGCAGGATGAGGGTTGCCAGGGCCTTCGGGGGGTAGGACTCCGTGCGCGAGCGGTAGTCGGGCAAGTCCTCGAAGTGTTCGGCCAAGGATCGGAGTTCGGCCTCCTTGTGGTAGGAGCGGGCGCCGGCCTTCTGCTCCACGGAGGCCAGGCCCGGCTTCAGGTGCTCGGCCTGAAGGCTTCGTCGCGCATTCCGGACAAGTTCCCGCGCGAAGAGCCGCTTGGGCTTGTTGTGGGCGACGTAGAAGTCTCGGCGATGGCGCCCGTGGCCGTCAGTCAGGCCCAACTCCCGCCACCCCTGGGCCGTGTAGACGGTGCCTTGGAACTGTTCGGGGTCGACGAAGGTCTCAACGGCAAGGATGGGATGGCCGTAGCGGGCCTGCCAGTCGTGGCTCAGACGCTCCAGGGTGAGGCGAAGAACCCGTGAACCGAGATTGGGCTGGCGGGCCTCCGGCAGGATGAGGAAGCGGGCGTTGTTGGCGATGAGGCTCAGGCGTCGATCCCGCTGGGCCCGAGTCCAACCGATCCATTGGTCACGGTGCTTGAGGTGCTTTGCCGCAGCGCTGAAGACCAGCACCGCCAGCCAGCGACCGGAGGACTCGACGGCGGCATAGACCATGCGTTCCCCGACGGGCTTGATCCGGCCGAGGTAGTGGTGTTCCCCAAGCAGGGCCTGAAGGCGGTTCTGATCGGAAGGCTCGACCAGAGGCTGGATCCGGATGTCATCCAATGGGACGGGACCGTGTCTGAGGGGAGTGGTTTCACGCTTCACGGCCAGGAAGCTAAAAAGTCGGGAGCGGGTTGTCCCGCACAAACGGCTTCAACCCCGTCAGTCCAAGCTCGATTCACCTTCATGCATGCGCGCTGCGGGATGGAAACGCGGCGGTCTTGCACTCCTTCAGCGACCGCGAACCCGGGGCGTTCCATGCATTCGACCTGGCCAAGGGAAAGCTGAGCCCGCTGGGAAGGCAGCGGCCGTGGCTGAGACCGGAGGAACTGGCTGAAATGAGGCCGATAACTTTCTCCAGCCGCGACGGGTTGACGCTCCATGGTTATTTGACCCTGCCACGGGATGGAGGGGCAGGAGGCAAGCCGCCCTTGGTGGTCCTGCCGCATGGGGGACCTTTCGCCCGCGACCACTGGGGTTTTGATCCCGAGGTGCAGTTTCTGGCCAACCGCGGTTACGCGGTGCTGCAGGTCAATTTCCGGGGTTCGGCAGGTTTCGGCACCGAGTTTATGCTGGCCGGCTTCCGGCAATGGGGACGCAAGATGCAGGACGATCTCACGGACGGAGTGAAATGGGCCATCACCGGGGGAATGGTCGACGGAGAGCGGGTCGGCATCTACGGGGCCAGTTACGGTGGCTATGCCGCCTTGGCCGGGCTGTGCTTTTCGCCTGAACTCTACCGGTGTGGTGTCAGCCTGTGTGGCGTGAGCGACCTGCGCGATCTGCTCCGGCAAGATACCCGAAGCCAGCTTGAACTCTCCCGCGAGTTTGACCGGCAGATGCTGGGCGACCTCAAGGAAGACGCTGAGGAATTGAAGGCCTATTCGCCGGCGCGTAACGCCGACCGAATCCGGGTGCCCGTGTTGCTCGCCCATGGGGAGGACGACCGGATCGTGCCCATCGAGCAGACGGAAAAGATATTCCGGGCCATCCGTAAACAGGCGCCGGACACTCAGTTTATCCGGAAGCGCTCCGAAGGGCATGGGTTCCGGAAGCGGGAGAACATTCTGGAATTCTATGTGGAACTGGAGCGCTTCCTCGACCGGCACTTGAAGAATGCCAAGCCGCGGAAACCCTGAACGCAAAAGGCGGATTACCGCCCCCTGGTAGACCGGGAAGGGTCCGGCCATGCATTTTCAAGTTCCCCTCGTAGTCGCAATCGCGACGGCTTTCACCGCCTTCGCCCAGCGGGACTTTGCCAACGTCAAGATGAGGGCCACGCCGGTCGCCAAGACGGTTCTCATGTTGGAGGGCGCGGGTGGTAACATCGGCGTCTCGGCCGGGCCGGATGGCGTGCTGATCGTGGATGACCAGTTTGCGCCGCCGGCCGAAAAGATCGCGGCC
>JAYUSF010000374.1:0-9312 GCA_043755815.1 Verrucomicrobiota bacterium | reverse complement strand
AAGGGGGGACCATGGCGGGTTTCGTCGGGTCGTTCCATGGAATATCGACCTTACCGCCCGATTTCAGCCACCCTCGCTCCGGAAGAACCGCCTCGCCTGGCACCCCGGCCTGCGTTGTGGCGCCCGCCGAACTTTGAGGCGCCGTGGGACTGCCTTCGGTCAGTGCGCGATTGGAAAGGGTGGCCGGTCGGTTTAGGCTGAAGATTCATGAGCAAGCCTTCCTGCCCAATGTGCGAGATGACCGAGATGCTGGAACATTCTGCCCAATGGGAGTGCCTCACCTGTGGCCACGAATGGGAGCGCCCCCCTGAAACGGAAGCCCCGGCCGGCCCACGTTTGGTCAGGGACGCCCACGGGCAGATCCTCGTGGACGGCGATTGTGTCGTGCTCCTCAAGGACCTGAAGCTGGGGGGTGGCAACCAGGTGCTCAAAGGCGGATCGAAGTCCAAGCCCATCCGGTTGGTGGACGGCGATCACGAGATCGACTGCAAGATGGACGGGATGTCCGTTGGTCTGAAGGCCTGTTTCGTGAAGAAAGCCTGATTCGAGTCCCGGCCTTTTGCCCGGAGAGCGGATACCAACGCTTTCTACCGGTTCTGTTCACCACTGCCGGTCTTCTCCGGGCGGCGAAGGCGGTGCCGGCCACGAGGAGGTGTCCCAGAGGCGGCCGACGGGACGAGCAAACGGTCGTCAAGGAGGGCGCTTTCGGGGCTTCCGAAAACCGCCCGGACCCGAGCGCGCTGAACTTCGCCGAGGGTCGCGCTCTACCAAGTGAACCAGGTGAAGTTCCGCGCAAGTCCAAACCCGACCGCGATTCCGCCCAAGGCGGCGATCATGTAGGGATGGGTGAACGGGTTCCGCCACCAGCGGCCAGTTCGCCGACCCCAAAGCCAACGCACGCCCAACCAGACACCGATGCCCAGGGCGGCGACCGCGAGCGGGTTCAGATTCACCGCCTCGACGAATTGGCCGTGAAGCAGCGCGTGCAGCGCCCGCGTAGTGCCGCACCCGGGGCAGAGCAGGCCGGTCGCCTCGTGCAGCCAGCAGCGCGGATAGAAGAACTGCCCGGCCGGTTCAAAGCGCCACAGGACGAACAAGCCCGCGATACCCGCGAGGAAACCAAGCCCGCCCCAGCGGGTGAACCAACCTGGATTTGCCGGTCGCGGCGGAGCGTTGGTGGCCGGCGCGTTCACGGTTCAGCGGAAGGCGGCTTTCACCTCGGGTTTGTTCAGGAGCACGATCACCCAGATGCCGAGCGGAATGCCGAGGCAGCAGCAGCAACTGCCACAGGGGAGCATCACCAATATCGCGGCGGCGAGGGCGAAGCCCCACGACTGGAGCTTCATCATCTTCAGGGCGCCGACCAGCATGACGATGTTGGTGGCGATCCCCAGGATCACCTGGAGCACGTCGGACACACCCACTCCGGCGGCCTTGGCCGCTTCGATCTGTGAACGCGCATTGGCGTCGAGCGGAAGGTTCATCTGCTCGATCCCCCGCAGCAGTGCGTCCATGAAGAAGCCCTTGAGGAAGAGGCCGGAAATCGCAAAAACAATTCCTGCGATGGCGAAGAAGATCAGGAAGATCGCGGGCGGTTTGAGCATGCGCGCCACTTGTTGTGGGTCGGCCTGCTGGGAGATTCCCGTCGCGGAAATGCCCCCTGAAGGCGGCTGACCGGTGAGAGGCCCGAGAATCGAAGCAAACTCCGGAAACTGCTCCAGGGGCTTCCAGCCCGGTTCGCCGTCCTTTTCGGCGAGCGAGAAGCGGTTCAGCCGGTTTTCCCGGATCCATTGCTGGACCTGTTCGGCGGAGATGGGTCCGTATTCCTTTTGGTCGGCACCTTTGACGCGATACATGGCAGAGAGGAGTAAGCTGGACGGTGAAATGTTTCAGTCAGGCTTGGGACAGTGATGCCGGCGCCTGGTCGCGATAGCGGTAGAGTTTTGCAACCACCACGAAGATCAAAGAGACCGCGAAGGTCATCCCGGCGTAGAGCAGGAAGCGGCCCGGGGTGACCGATGAATCGCTGGTGCCGTGTCCGCCGCCAAGCTGGGTAATCAGGGCGACCAAGCCGTTGCCCGCCGCCACGGTGAGGAGCCAGAAGCTCATGATGATGCTCTTCATGGATTTGGCCGCCTGGGTGTAGGCGAACTCGAGTCCGGTGGTGGAAACCAGCACTTCGGCCGTGGTCAGAATCACGTAGGGCAGCGTCTGCCAGAGCACGCTGATCTTCTCGCCGCCCGCGATGCGTTGCTGGAGCCAGGCCACCGCCAAGTAGGATGTGCCGGCCACGAACATGCCCAGGCCGATGCGCCGGAGCGGGGTCACCCAGCGACCGCAGAGAGGATACAGCACGCCGGTCAGCAGCGGCACCAGGATCATGACCAGCAGAGGGTTGAGCGACTGCATTTCCTCGCCTCCGATGGAGTAGTTTTCCGTGACCTGAAAGGCGATCATGTCCTTGGCCTGAAGAATCCAGGTGGAGGAATGCTGGTCGAACATGGCCCAGAACGGCGGGATCAGCACGAAGATGCTCAGCACGGGCAGGACGGACTGGGCGGCGCTGACTTCTTCGGCGGAGAACTTGCCGCGGGCACCGTCCCAGAACCCGCGGCCGGGCGGGCGGTTGGCCCAGGCGGCAAAGAAGACCGGGAAGAATCCGGCCACACGCGTTTCGCGGGCCGGAGGAACCTTGGTGTAGCGGTCGCGCCCGAGCCAAAAGATGAACGTGGCGATCGCCATGAGAACGCCCGGAACGCCGAACGCCCAACCGTAGCCATATTTCTTGGCGATGAACGGAACCGTGAGGAACGAAAAGAACGAGCCGAAGTTGATGGAGAAATAGAAGGCGGCATAGGCCTTCTGGTAGAGGCGCGACCGCCCTTCCTGGAACTGGTCGCCCATGAAGGCCGACACGCAGGGCTTGATGCCGCCCGCCCCGAACGCGATCAGCGCGAGTCCGGCCCACAGCATCCACGACTTGGCCTCAATGCTCTGGGTGAGTTCGCTCATGGCCAGCACCCCGTGACCCAGGCAGTAGGACAGGGAGATCCAGAGGATCGTCTTGTAGCGGCCCCACAGCCGGTCTGACACGTAGGCGCCAAACAGCGGCGTGAAGTAGTTCGCCATGATGAAGAGGTGAATCCACAGCGTGGCCGTGTCCTTGGTCAGTCCGAGTCCTCCCCGGATCACCTCGCCGGTGATGTAACCGGCGAGGATGCCCTTCATGCCGTAGAAGCTGTAACGCTCGCAGGCTTCGTTGCCGACGATGTATTTGACCTGCGGCGGCCAGCGGTTGGCGCCGGCGCTGCCGGTGGCGGTGGCGGGTGAACTCACGTCCGAAGTCTGTCGGTCAAAGCTGAAAGCTCAAAGCCCAAAGCATTGGTGGCGGAAGTGGCTACGCTCGGGAAGCTGGGCTGCATGCCGGAATTCCATGCACCACCGCCCCCCTCCGCGACATCGCCGCGCAACCAATCCTTCCGGCTGGTGTTCACCGCTCCATGCGATACGGTTCGCCCGTGAACTTGAGCTTTCGACTGCCGGTGGCGCTTTGGGTCGCCAGCCTCGTTTTCACCTCGCTCTGGGCGGTGGAGAATCCGGACACAGTCGTTTCGCCGCCACCCACTTCGGAGGCCGTCGCCGCCGCGGTTGAGTCCAAGCAAAACGACGAGCCGGCTGGGTCTGCGGCGGGAAAACCGGACGCCGGCAATCCCTTCATCCGCCTCACCTCGCGGAATGCCTTCGGCATCAAACCGCCCCCGCCGCCGGCCCCGATCCTGCCGACGGTGGTGAGCAATCCGCCGGTGACATTGCCGATTTTCGTCACCGGCTTTTCAATGCTAAAGGGGGCCAAAAAGGTCTACCTGGTCGTGAACCGCCCGGGCGCCAAAGGACCCGATTACGTGACCGCCGCCGAGGGGGAAGAGTTTGACGGTTTCCAAGTCGTGGCGATTGATCCGCGCAAGGAAACCGTCCGCGTGCTCAATGGTGGCAACGAGGTGACGCTCAATTTCAAGGACAACGGGATGAAGGCGGTGGCCGGGGGCATTGCACCGGGGCAGGGCGTGCCGGTGCCCGTGGGCGGTCCGCGACAGGCCGCGGCTGGTGGAGGTGTTGGTGGCGGTGGTCCGACGATCATCGGCCGTGGTGCGGCAGCAACGGGCGTCATCGGCGCCGGGGCGGTTCCGAACCCCTCCGTGCAAGCCCCGACTGAAATCCGGAGCCGTGGCTCAGTGATTACCGGTGGCCCGGTCGGCGACCCGACGGTTCCCACTGCGATAACCCCGGTCCAGTCCGGCTACGTTGTGCCGGCCGGTGGCTTTCAAGAGCAACCGGTGCCGGTCCCGCGCACGCGCCCGGCGCCACCGCCGCCGCCGTTGCCGGGGCTTTGACCTTGAACGGTGACACCGGCTGGGCTGGACTGCGCCCGTGCCTCCCACGTTAAAGATCATCACCGGGGTTGCCGCCATTGTTGGTGCGGCCGGTTTGCTGATCTGGCTGCGCTCCCGGATCCGCTACGTGGTGGGGCGAACCTCGCTGCGAATCATCCTTTTCGGGCTGACCCTGCGCCGCATTCCCCTGGCGGACATCCGCCGGGTCGGGACGCCGAAGCGGGAAGGGGCGTGGTTGAATACGGAGTCGTGGACGAACTCCTGGGATGTCGCTCATCGCGGCCTCGTGGTCCACCGGCTTTCGGGATGGCGGCGGCGACTGCTGATCACACCCTCGCATCGCTACACGTTTCGGCATGAACTCCGGCTCGCGGTCGCGAAAGCCACGGGGACCGAGGCGCGGCCGGAAATGTCCGAGGAATCGGAGCAAGACGAGGACTGAAAAAAGACCCGACGCTGATGTCGCGCCGGGTCAGTCCAGAAAATTTGGTGCGCACGGCAGGACTTGAACCTGCACGCCTTACGGCACTACCACCTCAAAGTAGCGCGTCTGCCAATTTCGCCACGTGCGCACTGCACCGATGATTTCACCGCCCACCGCGCGGGCTTAGAGGTGGTCGGGGCGGTGAGATTTGAACTCACGACCTCCTGGACCCGAACCAGGCGCGCTAGCCATGCTACGCTACGCCCCGCACCAAAAGCGGGCGGAAAGTGGGGAACCCTCCGGCGTTTGCAAAGCTTTTTTCCACGCTAACGGGATTCGGCTGACGCAACCCCCATGAATCCTTGCCGCCGACCGGAACCGGGTATGCCAGAGCCGGGTGCAGGTTTTCGAGAAAGGATTTGTTTGGCGGGCGGCGGCACGGCTTTACTGCGCGCACACCACTGCATGACAAACAGCACTCCTGTCCCGGTTACCCGTCTTCGGGATCTCTCGCCGGAACAACGTCGTTCCGGCTTGGCCGCTTGGCTGGGTTGGATGTTCGACGGTCTGGACATGCACCTCTACACGCTCGTGGCGGTGCCGTTTGTGGCGGAGCTGATGCGGTTGTCGATCACCGTCGCCGAGGAGAAGGCGGTGGTGGATCGGCACGCGTCCCTGATCCAGGCGGCGTTCTTGGTGGGCTGGGCGCTGGGCGGCGGTTTCTTCGGGCGCCTTGGGGACCGGTTGGGCCGTAGCCGCGCGCTGTGCCTCACGATCCTGACCTACGCGGGTTTTACCGGGCTTTCGTTTTTTGCGGAGACGTGGTGGCAGTTGCTGATCTGCCGGTTTCTCGCCGCCTTGGGCATTGGCGGGGAATGGGCGGTGGGGGCGTCGCTGCTGTCGGAAACGTGGCCGCGCAAATGGCGCCCGTGGATCGCCGCGGTGTTGCAGACCGGGGTCAACGTCGGCGTAGTGCTGGCCTGCGCCGCCGGCTGGCTGTTGAAGGACCAGCCCTACCGCAATGTCTTCCTGGTGGGAATCCTCCCGGCACTGCTGGTCCTCTGGATCCGGCGGGCGGTGCCTGAACCGGCGGAATGGCACGAGGCGCAGGCGAACGCGGCCCCGCCGGCGATTGGGGATTTGTTTCGGGGTTCGGTTGCCTCCGTGACGTGGCGCGTGCTGGCCATCTGCGGGGTTTCACTGACGGCCCATTGGACGTTCATGTTCTGGCACCAGACCCATTTGCGTTCCCTGCCTGAGGTGGCTTCGCTGAGTGCGGCGGCCCGGCAGTCGCAGGCGACGGCGGCGCTGTTCCTGGTGATGGCCGGCTCCATTGCGGGCAACTTTTTCGCGGGCTGGCTCGCCTACCTGTTCGGCTACCGCAAGGCGATGGTCAGCCTCCTCGCCGCCTACTGCGTCTGCATGGCGGCGGCCTATTCCCGGACTTGGAGTTACGACGCGCTGCGCGTTTGGCTCGTGGCGATCGGGGTCTGCCAGGGCGTCTTCGGGCTGTTCACCATGTGCCTGCCGCCGCTCTTTCCCACGTTGCTGCGAACCACTGGGGCGGGCTTCTGCTACAACTTTGGCCGGATCGCGGCGGCCGGAGGGACCGTCTATTTCGGGATCTTCACCAAGCTGGATGACTACCGCCACGCGCTCTTCTACGCCGCGCTGCTGTTCATCCCGGCCACCTTTCTGGCAATGTGGCTGCCGGAAAAGGAACACGTCGAGACCCCGCTCAGCGCGACGGAGTAGCCGGGGACGCCAGCAGCGGGGCGATGGCTTTGGTCAACTCCGCGGAGGTCACCGGGCCAAGGTAACGGGCGATCAGACGTCCCTCCCGGCTGACGATGAAGGTCGTGGGCACACCCGACACGCCACCAAACAGGTCCTGCACAATGGCGTCCGCCAGCAGCACCGGGTAATTGATCCCGTTGCGGTTGACGAAGGGTTTTACGACGGCGCTTCCGCCTTCATCAATGGAGGCTCCGACGACGACGACCCCGTTGGTGGCGTTGGCTTCGTGGAACCGCTTCAGGTCGGGAATCTCCGCGATACAGGGCGGGCACCAGGTGGCCCAAAAATTGAGCACCAGAATCTTCCCGGCGAAATTCGTGGAGGCGATCGGCTGATCCGCGAGATCGCGCATCGTCCAACCCGGCATCGGCACGTTGCCGGTGGGCAGCCGGATAAACCCAGGCTGGCTTGGCCGTGTGAGCCAGAGGAGCACGGCGGCGAGCGTCAGCGGGATCAGCCACTTCGCCTTCATTTGCTTGGACGGGGCTGGGACCATTGGCGGCGGAGCCAGACAACCATTGCCACTCCGCCGGCCAGGGCGGCACCGGCCACGGCGGGGAAAACGCTGAAGCGTTTGGGCCGATACGGTCCCCAGCGGCCCAGTTCGGCGCGGATCAGATCGGTCCAGAGGGCGTAACCGGCTGGATTCATATGCAACCGGTCCGGTCCGAACAGTTCGGGTTTCGGTTGCCCGGTCTGATCCAGCATGGCCGGGACCAGGTCGATGAAGCGCAACTGGGGCTGATCCGCACAGAACTTCCGGATCCGATCGTTAAAATCGTGTTGTTTCGCCAGCACCCCGAGGCGGGCCGGACTGGGTTTGACGGAAATGATGCCCACAAAAGTCCCGGGCAGATCCGTCCGGATTCGGGCGACCAGGTTGGTAAGTTCTGTGAAGACATCCCCGACGCCCAGGCCGGATCCCAGATCATTGTCGCCGGAATACAGCAGGATCATGCCCGGCCGGTAAGGCGGGATCAGCCGCGGGTAAAAATGAACCAGATCGCTGTAATGGGAACCGCCGAACCCGCGGTTGATCACGGGCAAATCGCTGAAGTCATTGGTCAGGCTCAGCCAGGCGCGAATCGTGGAAGACCCGGTGAACAGGATCGGATTGGCCGGCGGCGGCGTCCGTCGGTCAGCCTCCTCGAACTGTCGGATCTCGGCCTCATATTCCATTGGATCATGCCAGCCGGCACCCCGGACCACCGATAGGCAGGCCCACAGCGCAATGATCCACCAGAAGTCCCTCCTTACCCTCCGCATGCGAGGAAGCTACCCTGCTTTTGCATCATGGCCAAGCCTTCTAAAAGGAGGGGCTACGCCCGGCCACGGCGAAACCGTTCCCGCTCAAGGCGGTTGTGTTTGGCGAGATCCAGCGCTGATTCTCCCAAGGTCGCTTCGACCTGCGAGATGAACAGGTCACAGCTCGACGCCAAGCCCCCGAAGCCGGTCACCGTGTCGCGTTCGGCGTGGTCATCAGTCACCACCAGCACTTCGCCATACTCGCGGAAGCGAAAGGCGGCCCGTTCGATCACCATGTCGGCCGTCTTATTGCCTTTGGAGAAGAGCACTTCGACCTCGTGCGACGAGGTATGCTTGGGTGTTCCTGGCGGTGCCCCCTGGCCGTCGAACACGATGGTGATCGGCGTGTGAGTCGCGTCGCGGTAATCCGTCAGGCGCGTGATCAGCGCCGCGCGGGCCCGGGCCGAATGACGGGGCGCGCCCGGGGCCAGTTCCGGCCACTGGTGAAGCAGGCTGTAACCGTCCACAAGGATGCGCACGAGCGCCATGGCCAGAGGCTACCCCAAGGCCGTGGGCCGTGTCAGCCGTCGGGTTGCCTCGGCGGCGATCGGCCCGGCCCACTTCGCGGCTTGTCAGCGGGGTGCCGTCCGAGGTCACTTCGTCTGTGGCCCACATTCACGAACTGATCGACTTCACCGTTGCCATTTTCGTCGTCCATGGCGGGAAGGTCCTGGTGATCCATCACCGCAAGCTGAACAAATGGCTCCCGCTGGGCGGACACATCGAACTCGACGAAGACCCGGAAATTGCCGCCCTTCGCGAAACCAAGGAAGAGAGCGGGCTCGACGTCGAGTTGCTTGGGGAGCGACCGCCCACGACCGAGCCCGGGACCCGCGCCCTGATTGCGCCGCGCTTCCTCGACATTCACCGCATCAGCGGCACGCACGAACACATCGGCATGATGTATTAGTAGTGGAAATTAAGCCTGAAATGATAGCAGTGTGCCCGTTGTGTGCCCTGACGGGCGAATTGGGGCGAAATGGCTGGCAGATTGGCATGGTGTGCTCAGGCGTGGAAATGGCAGGAAAGCGTGGGCAGTGTGCCCAAGGTGTGGCCCCGAGGTTTTATGAGCTTTGATTCACAGGTGAAGATGGAGCAGGCCCGGCAACGGCTGCCGCTGAAAACTCTGCTGGAACAGAACGGCCACGGGCCCAAGGGCGGGAACTGGCGGTCGTTCCAGTGCCCGCTGTGTCAGCATCCGACTGCGGCGGGGGTCACCGCGGCCGCCGGCACCGACCTGCTGAAATGCTTCAACACCGGCGGCAAGAAACACCCGGCCTGCCCCGGCAACAACAAGGCCGTGGATGAGGTGGGTTACCTGGAACTGACGCAGGGCATCTCCCGGCGCGACGCCTTCGTGCTGTATCTTAAACAGGCGGGCGTCTGGGAGGAAAA
>JAYUSF010000373.1:0-9398 GCA_043755815.1 Verrucomicrobiota bacterium | reverse complement strand
AGCAACAACTCGTGGGGGGCGGACGACGATGGCAAGACCATCAGCGCCCCCGGGCCGCTGCTGTTGGCGGCTTTCGAGTCAGCTTTGACCGGAGGCCGCGGTGGCAAAGGCTCCATTTTTGTTTGGTCGGCGGGCAATGGTGGAAACGAGAATGACAACGCCAACAACGACGGCTACGCCAATCTGCCGGGAACGATCGCGGTTGGGGCCCTGACCGATCTGGGCACGCGGGCCGACTACAGTGAACCGGGCGCGTGCCTGATCGTTTCCGCGCCGTCGGGCAACGATGCCGTCCGTTCCCCCGGAACGTTCACCACCGACCTGCTGGGCGACCGGGGCTACAACCGGTCCGAGGTTGAGGCCGACATCGCGGATGTCGCCTATACCGGCACCTTCAACGGCACGTCGTCCGCCGCGCCGCTGGTCTCGGGGGTCGTGGCCCTGATGTTCCAGGCGAATCCGGGCCTCGGCTGGCGCGACGTGCAGGAGCTCCTGATCCGTTCCGCGGCCAAGACGGATCCGGCCAATCAGGGTTGGTTGACCAACGGTGCGGGATTCCATTTCAACCACGAGTTCGGGGCGGGCCGGATTGACGCCGCCGCGGCCGTGCAACTGGCCAGGGGCTGGAAAAACCTCGGGGCCAGGAAAAGCGATTCTGCCGCAAAACTGACCGACGACGTGCCGCCGATTCCGGATGGCAGCGGGGTTTTTGAACGCACCGTAACCCTGACCCAACGGCTGAGGGTGGAGCATGTCGTGGTTGAAATTGAACTGAACCATCCGTCGCGGGGTGAGCTGGCCATCGACCTCGTCTCCCCGGCCGGAACCGTCAGCCACCTGTTCGCAACGCACGCCGATCCCAACGCCAACCTGGCCCATCGGTTTGGTTCGGTGTTCCACTGGGGGGAAGACTCCCAGGGCGACTGGAAGTTGCGCATCCGGGACGCAGCCGCCGGCAATGCCGGGTCGGTGGTCAACTACCGGATCGAGGCCTTCGGCACCGCGAAACCCACGGTGGTGGCTTCGCTTGCGCTCGCTCCGTTGGGCTTTTCGCCGGCCGGATTCCGGTTGCGGCTCACCGGTCCCGCCGGACTGGCCGTGGTGCTGCAACGTTCCTCCAACTTGGCGGATTGGGAAACGGCCGCCGAAGGATTGCTGGAGGCGGGCAACGCCGAAGTCACCGACGAACAGGCGGACGGTCCAGCCCGCTTCTACCGGTTGGTGCCCGCAGCCCCGTGAGGCGGGTTGGGCCAACCGGTTACTCCGGCCGGACCATCTCGAAGCGGTCCGTCGTGCGGCAATACCAGTGCGGGGCGGCCAGGCGGCCGACGGTCTTCAGGCGGTCGCCGAGGATGCGCAGCGTCCCGGGATCAATCAGCTCGTCGCGCACATGGACGCGCTTCACGAGGCCGATGATGAGGCGGTTGTCGCCGATCTGGAGCGTGCCCCATTCCTGACATTCGAGGCTGGCCGGGGCCTCGGCGATGCGCGGTGGCTTCACGACGCTGGACGGGAGCGTGGTCAGGCCCAGTCCGGCGAGTTCGCTGACGCCGTAGGGCAGGGAGGCGGCGGTGCGGTTCATGGCTTCGGCGACGGCTTCGTCCACGAGGTTGACGACGAACTCGTGGTTCTGCCGGATGTTCCGGGCAGTGTCCTTGGGCGTGCCGTCGTCCCGGTCGCCGGGGCAGAAACCGACGATGGGCGGTTCGGCCCCGAGCACGTTGAAGAAGCTGAACGGTGCGGCGTTGACCACGCCGTCGGGTCCGAGCGTGGTGACCCAGGCGATGGGCCGCGGGGTAACGAGCGAGGCGAGGATCGGATAGGCGCGGTGCGCGTGCGCCCCGACGAGGTCAAGTTCCATGGCCTGAAGGTCGGCGGTCTTGCAACCGAAGCAATCGGGCGGAATCCGAAATCGGCCCGCACCGGGACGGTGGACATTTAATCCGCGGCGGCAGCGGCGCGAATGGCTTGGGCGTCGAGGATGAAGGATTCGGGGTGGGCCTCGTATCGGGCCGGGATGCCCGGCCGAAGGCGCTTCGCCTCCTGGACGAATTCAGCCGCCTTGGCCGGATTGCCCGCGCGGGCTTCGACACAGGCGAGGGTGAGCTGAACGTCGGCTTGCCGCGGCAGGAAGACGGAGGCCTTGATCAGCGCCGGCCGGGCTTCGTTGAGCTCACCCAGCCCGCAATGAGCCACGCCCAACGCGAGGTGGGCCGGGCCGTGGTCGTGTTTCATCGCGATGACCCGTTGGGCGGCCTCGCGGGCCCGTTCGAAGCGGCCGGTGCGGTTGCACAGTTCCGCCAGAAGCGTCCACCGGTCGGGATCGTCCGGTTGGGATTTCACCTGCTGCTCAGCGACCAGCCGCGTCAGGGTGGGGCGCTGGGTTCGCTGGAACAGGCCGAGCAGTTGAGGTGGCGTCGAAGGGGAATTCCAAGCTTGGGAACTGATCTTGGACAGCAGCGGCAGGATGCGGTGGGGGTCGCCCGCCTGCGCCTGCGCGGCCCGCTCCCGGGCGATGAAGTCCTCAAAGCGGGTGCGGGCGAGCTTCGGGTCACCCATGAGGACGGCGAGGTTGAAGAGTCCGTAGGCGGCGCCTGCCTGTTCGCGATGCGGCGGTGCGGCCAGGGCGCGGTTGAAGGCCTCGGTCGCCTCGGCTGCGCGGCCCGATTCCAGCAGCACATGGCCCAGATTGGACCAGCCCGGCCCAAAGTTCGGCCGCTGGCCGACCACTTCGCGGAACCTCCGCTCCGCCGCTTCCGGACAGCCAAGCGAATTCCAAATCTGGCCCAAGTTGTTTCGCGCCATCGGTTGGCCGGGGTCCAACCCGATGGCGACCCGGACGCTGGCCACGGCCCCAAGCGGGTCCGCAGTCCCCAACCGCACGGCCCCGAGCCACATCTGGCCGAGCGCGGACCGGGGGCGTTGCTCGACCACGAGGTTGGCCTCCGCCAAGGCCTCGGGCATCTGGTTGTTCAACCCGAGGCACATGGAAAGAAACAGGCGCGCGGTAAGCAGCCCGGGTTCCAGCGCCAGTCCTTGGCGGAAGGCTTCGGCCGATTCGCGGTAGCGTTGCTGGCGGAACAGCAGGTGGCCCTTGCGGACCCATGCCCGCGTGCAGTTTGGCGCGATCGTCAGCGCGCGGTTGAAATGGGCCAGCGCCTCGGCTTCATGCCCGGGGCCGGCCCTTTCTCCGGCGGAGACGGCGGCTTCGGCCCGTGGATCCAGCGGCGGATGTTTTTGCCGCCAGATGGAAAACGCTTCCGGCATGCCTTCGGTCAGGCCGCGGAGTTCCGTGACCGGGATGGCAACGCTGGAGCGGCCCGCTTCGGAGCGGGAGACCTGCGACAGCACGCCGATGACCGCGCCTGCCGCGTCGAGCACGGGGCCGCCGCTGAAGCCCGGCACGGCGGGCACCGAGAGGGCCAACGCCTGGTTCAGGAAGTCGCTGCCCAAATCCAGCAGGGCGGTGACCGAACCTTTGGAAGCGGTCACGGGAAGCTGCTTGGGCGCGGCCAGCACGTAAGCCGTCTCCCCGATTTCGGCCGGCCGTTCGCGGAGGCGCAAACCGTCACCGGTGGGAGGCGGATTGGTTACCCAGAGCACCGCCGTGTCGAGCAGCAGGTCCTGTCCAAAGATCCCCGCGACGTCGTGGCGGATTCCGTCAGAGGAGATCGTCTGGAGTTGGGTGCCCGCTTCGATGACGTGGAGGCAGGTCACCACCTGTTCCGGGCCCAGGTAGAAGCCGGTGCCAAAGGCAACGAGCCGGCCCTGCGCATCCAACGCCTCGACGGCGACGACGCCCGGACGGGCGCGGGCCAGCACCGGTTCGGTGAGCGGTTGGGAGATGATCGTGCCCTGGAACTGGCGCATTTCCCGGGTGGCTCGGCTCCGGGCGCAGCCGGTCGCCAGCAACGCCGCCAGCAGCCAGGGCCAGACGGATCCGACCGCCTGACGGCGTGGGTTCATTGGTTGGGTTCGGGTCAGCACGTTCAGCGGGCTAGTGCGGTGGCGGCAAGAGCTCGATGCCGAACTTGGGTGCGACCGTGAGCAGCTTCCCGATGTCCGCCGGCGTGACGGGTGCCGGCGGCGAGGCGAACGACGGCACGGGCGTCGCGAATTCAGCAAGGAACCGCTCGAAACCCGCCGGCGTGACCTGGATGAGCATGCGGGCCGGCGCCTGGCCCTCGTTTTTGAAGGCGTGGGGAATTCCCCGCGGTCCCTGGATGAAGGAGCCGGCCGGGGCGACGACGCGCCGGTCACCGAGCTGAAAGGTGACCTCGCCCTCGAGGATGAAGAAGGACTCGTCTTCCCGGTGATGGATGTGCGGCGGCGGTCCGCCGCCCGGCAGGACGCGCGCCTCGGCCAAGGTGTAAACGCCGCCGGTCTGTTCGCCGGTGGCGAGGATGCGGTAAACGTCGCCGACCGCGGAATAAGCCGGGCCTTCGCCGGGGTGGAGCTGGATGAGTTGGGCGGGAGTTGGCATGACAGAGCGATTTTTTCGCAGGGTGCCTGCCGATGCTCCGACCTTCAATTCACCTTTCGTTTCCCGGTCGCCGCTACGCGTCAGTTCGGCGACCGAAGTCGGCCGTCGAAACCCCAGAATCGGACCTGCGTTTGGGAGGCACTTCCGGGGAAAGCGAACTCCGAAGTCAGGACGCGGATGGCCTTAATGTTTGCCACCCTCAGTTCGGCGAGCAGGTCCGGATCAAGGCCGGCTTCGAGGCCCGGCTCGAACAGGAAGGTCTCCGAAAAGTTGTGCCGGATCGAATCGTAGCTGCGGGAAAAATTGCCGACGAGCCGGAGCGGTCGGCTGGTCAAGCCGGTGACCGTCGTGGGCTTCCACGCCACGAGCGGAAAGCTTTTGCCATCGAAGATCCCGATGCCCGCGACGCCAAACTTGAGGAAGGCCAGGGTGTAGTCGCCTGTGATGGTGATGGCTCCGTGGCGGGCAGACAGGCTCCTGGCCAACTGCCCTTCGATGATCTTCTCCAAGGGCACCAAGCGCGTCTTTTCGGAGGTTACGACCAGAGGCGCGCCATCGAAATTGAAGGCGACCTGCGGCACCGCGTAGTTGGCGGCCAATTCGACCAGCGTCGCGGCGCTCAACGGGGCCGGTTGGCTGGGGTTGAGGGTCTGCTCAAACGTGGCGGTCAGTCGGTAGTTGCCCCGCAAGGAACCGTCCGGCCATGTCCAGCGGTATTCCAGCGTCTTGCCGGAAACGACGATGGACGCGTTGGGGAACGAGCTGATCCGCCCGGAATGGGTGCGGAGGACCGCGCCGTCGTGATACGCGACCTCGACGAAGTGGTCGAAGCCGTTGGTCTTCGGCTCGCCGGCAAAAGTCAGCGCCTGGAACTGCCAGACCGACTTGAGCCGATGGTTCGCATAGAGGTCCTTGCCGTGGTGTTGGAAAACCACGAAGCGGCCGGCGTCGTTGAGGACAAAGGGCGGCGGGTTCGTTGCGGCCGACGCGGCGGGAACTTCGCGGATCTGTTTCACGACCAACCGCCCCGGCGCGATCTTCTTGTATTCGAGGTCGAGCACGAAGGAATCGCGCTCCGGTCGGGCGCGGGCATATTCGCGGGACGCGGCTTCCGTCAGGTGGAACAACTGCGGATACTCGTCCGGCCACCGGAGCACCGTGCCGCCCAACGGGACCAGCCCCGAGCGCCGTTCCACTTTGAATTCCGGCTGGCCGCCCGCAGCCTGTGTGACACTGACAACTTCTGGCCGGGCGTTCCCTGCCGGATTGGACACGGATGCGGCACCGAGCTGGGTCACGAATTCACCGGCATACGTCGCGAGCGTCGGCTGTTCGGCCCGGGTGACGCGCAGCGTCGCCACGCCGTTGGCGAGCTCGATCTCGTCGGGGAATGAGGGATGGACCAGCACGGCCATTCCGACCGCGTTTTCGTCCACCCGATGACGCAGCCGTTCGATGAAGGCGTTGTCGTTGTAGAAGCTCGCGTAAACCCGGCGCAACGCCCGGAACACGCCGCGCTCGCCGGTCTCGTCGGGATCGCAGCGGCTCGGTCCGGTGGTGTCGCCGTCAAGGTCGTCCGCCGGGCAGCCGCTGTAGCTGTCATACAGGCCTGCGCCGGAGAACTGCTCGCTGTCCTCCACGTTGGTGGAGCTGCGGAAGCGGAGCTTCACTTCCGTGCCGAAAGGACTGAGCGAGCCGAGAATCGCCGCCTTCTGCGCCGGAGTGAAATCGCAGCCGTCCCGGATCAGCGCGCGGATCTCCGCGAGGTCCTGCGTCACCTTGGCTGCGTCCGGCGGAAACGTGTGCGCGCCCAACCGGTCGCGGATCACCGCCCGCAGGGTCCGGTCGTCCGGCCGGACTTGGTCGAGGAAGGCGCTCCACAGGTCGAAGGTGAAGGCGAGGACGTCGGCCGGGGCGCTGTCCGGGATGGCGCGCATCAGGACGCCGAAGTTCGCCGCCTTGCCGCCGACGAAGCGGATGTCCTGCGGGGTCAGGTCCCGGACCGGAAGGCTGATGGTTCCCTTGAGGGCGAACGGCGTGATCTGCAGGGCCGGCACCTGCTTCGCCTGGACCAGCTTCTCCCTCTGTGAATCGGTCAGCAACCCCTGCACGTTGAGGGTCTTCACCGTGCTGCCGGCGGCGGTCTTTTCGGCGAGCAGGATCAACTCTTGTCCCTCCCAGTCGCGCAGTTGCTGCTGCCGCCCTGCGCCGGCCACGGCCACAAACGGCACTCCGAACGACTGCGACAAGATGGCGACATGGGAATTGGGCGTCGCTGGATCCAAAGCGATGGTGCCGGCCACCAAGGGGATCTCCGCCGGCACCGAATCGGTGAGCAGGATGTCGGAGTGCCGCAGCTTGCCCGTGCCATAGGCCGCGGCGATCTCTCCGCCCGGGACAAACCTCAGCCGGCCATACGCCCAGCCAACGCTATAGACCTCGTCGCCTTGCACCCAGCGGGCCGGCGTGCTGACGGGGAAACCGCGGCCCGCAAGAAACTGCGCGTCTTCCGGGGACAGGATGCCCTGCTCGAACGTCGGGAGATAGAAGACCGTCCACCCGGCCGGCAACGCGATCGCCGAGCGGACTTGGTCCAGCCACGCCGCCACCTGCTGGACGGGAAACGGTTCCCGGCCCACGAGCTGCACCCCGACCTCCGGGACCGCCGGGTCGGCCGGCAGCACCACCGCACCCAGCACCAACTGTTGGCCGATGGTCCGCAGCGAGATCTCGTCAAAGGCGTCCGGCGTGAGGTTCTCGAAGCCGGCGAGCCGCTTCACCGCGAACGGGTAATGGAAAAGGTAGCGGGCACCGTCCTGGAAATAGACCCGGCCGGGTTGGTCGAGCCGCAGGGTGAACTTCACCCAACGGGTCCCGGCCGCGCCTTCCACCCCGGCTCCCGAAAGGAATGGATCGTCCGGCAGCAGGAGCTGGTTCTTCCAGTCGTCTTCCGCTGTTTTTGGCCGGGCGCTCGCGCGGAAAAAGGCCCGGTCAATCGGGGCCAGGATGCTCAGCGGCAGGTCCACGAAGCGTCCATGGGTCCGCGCGAATTCCCGCCATGTCAGCAGGTCCGGGCTCTGTTCCAAGCTCTGGACGGTGCCGATCGGACCGGCGCTGTTGCACACGACGCGGCCCGAACGGTCCACATTGGCGACCAGGGCCAACGGCTCCTGGGCAGTTGCACCACCACTGGCGCCCAGCCAAAACAACAGCGCGGCCCAAGCGCGATGGCAGCACATCTGCCTGACCAGGGTCGGCTGTTTCAAAAGTCGTCTCATTCGGATCAACCAAGCCATGCCCCAACGCTGCCAGCGACCCGCCAGCGGGAGAATCCGGAAGTGATTCAACGCCATCCCAAGGTCACGGCTCGACACGCCCTCGAACCGGTCTGGAAGAACGGGTCTGGGCAGAGCCCCCATTCCCCCATTCAATTGACCGGGAGGTTGGCAACCTCACTTGAGGTGGTAACCGCTCGTCGCGCCGGGGTGCTTGCGGGCACTTCAGGGGACGGATTTCCGCCCTGGCTGGGTGTCGGGTGAAAGGGGGAATGCGCCGGAATGCCTGAACCTCTGGCCGCGGTTGCGCGAGTTCACGGTCTCCGCTTGTGCGTCGCCGGACCAGTTCGCTACCGTTACCCGGCGATTCCGCCTAATCCCGTATTCCTATGATCTCTTCGCTCAAATCCACCCTTGCCGCCGCCCTGTTGGTCCTGACCAGCAGCTCCCTGGCGCTCGCGGACGACTATTCCGACCTCGCCGGCAAATGGTCGATGAAACGCAAAACCGCTGACGGCCAGGAGGTCGTCCAGAAGGTGTCTTTCAAGGAGAAGAAGTTTACCTTCCGCCTGCAGGCTGCGGACGGGACGCTGCGGCTCTATGCCGAAGGCGAGGCGCAGGTCCAGTCGGCCGGCAACATCAAGGTGCTCCTCCTGAAGAACATCAAGGGCGGCCAATCCGAGAGTGAAACCCAGAGCATCGACGAGGAGTTTCACGCCGCCTTCCGGGTTTCGGGCACCACGTTGTTTCTGACCTCGAACCTGGACAAGGAGCGCAACGAATCACCGCGGCTGGACGAGTATCGCCGCGAATAGCCGGGGTCACTTCCTTCGTGGGCGCCCAATCCGGGCGCAGGGCCTCTCCATCCCGCCGCCGATTTGGCGGCCGAGTCTCGAAGAGTGCTGCCGGCGTCCCGCCGGCAGCGCTGTGGGTGTTCAGGGCCGGGGCGGAATCTTAAAGGCCAGCGGGCGGGAACAGGAGCATTCCTGCCTGTTTCCCGCCTTCCCCTTTCAAATCGGGAGCTTGGCGCGTTCAGCCGAGCTTTGACACACGGGGGTGTCTTGGCGTTTTCTTCGGGTAGTCACCCCGCCATGAATCTCGTCCGGAAACTCCTCCGCTGTGGCGCCCTGCTCTGGGCCAGCGCGTCGTCGCTCTTTACCCACGCCGCCGCCCTACCGCCCACCGGCCTGGACGATGCGGAATGGTCCGGCCTTCGCGCGGCCTACGATGCGGGCCGGCATCGCATCGCCGCGACGGCGGGCGGCCATCAGGCACGCAATCCCGGGCAGCGCTGGCGCACGCGTTTCGACGGACAGGGCTTCCTCGTTCAGCCCGACGGCGCCGACTGGCAATGGGGCCTGGAACTCACCGCTTACGGTTTTCCCGGCCGCGAACACACCGTGCCCACCGGCAGCGCAAACACGCTGGCGGACCTCGCCGAAACCCGCCTCGACTACGCCTGGGACGCAGGGCTGAGCGAATGGTTCGTGAACGACGCCCGCGGCCTGGAACACGGCTTCACCGTCCACGAACGGCCGGATGACCGTCAGGTTTTGGACTGCGGGGACATGTCCCCGCTTTCGCTTCACCACGACTGGCTGACCGATGCTGGACAACTCCACGACTTGAAGGAAAAGCGC
>JAYUSF010000372.1:0-9442 GCA_043755815.1 Verrucomicrobiota bacterium | reverse complement strand
CCGTCGCGGTCGCGTGTGGCGATCAGTTCCTGCTCGGGCGCAACCTGCTTGTCGCCCCGGTGCTACGGCAGGGCGCCAGCGCCAGGAGCGTCTACCTGCCGACGGATGTCTGGTTTGATTTTTGGACCGGCGAAAAGCTGCTCGGCGGTGAGCACGTCGTCGCTGACGCCCCGGCCGAGACCATTCCGCTCTATGTGCGTGCAGGAACCCTGCTGCCACTGGCGGAACCCCAGCAGTTCGTTGGCGAAGGCGCGATGAACCTCATCAACCTGCACGTCTGGCCCGGGGGCGCCGGCGAACTGAACTGGTATGAAGACGACGGCACCACCCAGGCCTACGAAGCCGGGGTCCATTCCCGCCGCCGCATCACGAGCCAGACGCTCGGAAAGACGCTGCGGATCGGCTTCGGGCCGGCCGAAGGCGCGTTTGTGTCGCGGGTCACGGTGTGGCGACTCGTGGTCTGGGGGGCCAAGAAACCCGCGAAGCTGAAAGTGAACGGCCGGGTGGCGGAAGGGTTGTTCAATCCGGAAAGCGGCGTCTTCCTCGCCGAGATCGAAAACTTCAGCGGTGAATTCTCCCTGGAACTCGTGGGCGTATGATCATGAAACGTTTGAAACTCCTGCTTCTCGTCGGGGCTGCATTGGCGTTGGCCGGCTGCACTTCCTTCGAGACGAAATGGGCCGCGGCCGTCCGCGTGCCTTCGCTTGCCAGCGATCCGCTGGGTGCCTGGGTGGGAACCTGGCAGAACACCAACAACACCCACGGCGGTGCGCTGCGGGCGATCCTGGAGCGAAAATCGGAGACGAACTACGCGGCGACCTTTCACGCCACCTGGGGCAACCAGAGCGGCAGCTTCACGACCCGCCTGAAGGGCACCCGGGACGGCGACTCGCTGGCCTTCGAGGGGCGGAAGCGGCTGCTGTTCTTCCTGATCCGGAATGCCGGGCAGGTGAACCCGACCAACTTCGTCTCTACTTACGAAAGCAGGTTCGACAACGGGACCTTCACGCTCCGGCGGCCGAACTGAAATCGGGCGACGATTCCATTGTGCCGGCTTGAACGCGGCGAGCGGGGCAGGCGATGCTCCGCGCCATGTTCCCGGTCGAACGCCTTTTCCGTCCCCTCCGCTTGGCGCCGTGGTCATGGGTCCTGGCCCTTGGTTCATTCGCCGCGCCGGCGCCGGTTGATTTCAACCGCGACGTGCGGCCCATCCTTTCGGACCATTGTTACGCCTGTCACGGGCCGGACGAGAACAAGCGCAAGGGCGGCCTGCGCCTGGACCGGCAGGCCGATGCGTTCAGGGAACTGAAGTCCGGCAAACGCGCGCTCGTTGCGGGCGAAACCAACCGGAGCACCCTGGTCGAACGCATCCTTACGGCGGACCCCGAGGAAATCATGCCGCCGGCGAAACATCTCAAGCCGCTGAGCGCGGCCCAGGCTGATCTGCTGGTCCGCTGGGTCCGGGAGGGCGCCCGATGGCAGGAACACTGGTCTTTTGTCGCTCCGCAGCGTCCCGGGCTTCCGCCGGTGAAGGACAGGCGCTGGCCCAAGAACGAGGTGGACCACTTCATTTTCGCCCGGCTTGAGAAAGACGGCTTCAAGCCCAATCCCGAGGCCGACCGGGCGGCGTTGATCCGGCGCGTCACGTTGGATTTGACCGGGCTGCCGCCCACCCCGGAGGAGGTGGACGCGTTCAGCGCGGATCGCTCACGCGACGCCTACGAACGGGTCGTGGACCGCCTGTTGCAGTCCCGGCACTACGGTGAACGCATGGCGCAGAACTGGCTCGACCTGTCGCGCTTTGCCGACACCAGCGGCTATCACTTCGACGGCGTGCGGTTCATGTGGCTGTGGCGCGACTGGGTCATCCGGTCGTTCAACGACAATCAGCCTTACGACGCCTTCACCGTTGAGCAGTTGGCCGGCGACCTTCTGCCGAATCCCTCGGCGGACCAGCGGATCGCGACCGGCTTCATCCGCAACAACATGACCAACGACGAGGGCGGTGCCGATCCCGACGAGTATCTCAACAAATACGTCGTGGACCGCGTGAACACGCTCGGCGCCGTCTGGCTTGGGCTCACCGTCGGCTGCACCGAATGCCACGACCACAAATACGATCCCATTTCGACGAAGGAGTTCTACCGGCTCTACGCCTTCTTCCACAACGTGCCGGAAAAGGGCCTTGACCGCATCCGCACCGACAACCCGCCGCCGCGCCTGCCGGTGCCGACCGCCGATCAGGCGATGAAGTTCGTCGAGGCGGACTTCCGGCTGAAGGACGCCGAGAAGACGCTTCAGGACCGGATCAACGAGCTTGGTGAGACCCAGGAGAAGTGGGAACGCGTCACCAACGAACGTCCGCCCACCAAGCCCAGTGACAAGGGACTTCTGAAGCGGCTGACGTTTGATGGCACCTTGGATGACGGCGGCAAACTGGTTGGCACGAATCAACCCGAATTCTCGGACGCCCGCCTCGGAAAGGCGTTGAAGTTCGATGGCAAGGTGCACGCGGATTTTGGCCAACTCATGGCCTTCGACCGCACCAATGCCCTCAGCATGGCGGCGTGGGTCAAGGTGTCGGGTGACGGCGCGGTCCTCAGCAAGATGGAGAAGGCGCCGGGATTCCGTGGGTTCGACCTCCTCGTCAGCGACCGCCGGTTGCAGGTGCACCTGATCAGCGCGTGGCCGGACAACGCCCTTAAGGTCCGCACCAAGGAGCAGTTCCCCAACGGGCAGTGGCTGCACTTCGCCGTCACCTACGACGGCTCGGGCAAGGCGGGCGGCGTGAAGCTGTTCGTCAATGGGCGCGCCCGCGACGTGGAGGCCGAGAAGGATCAGCTTAAGGATTCCTTCGCGACGACGGAACCGGTTCGCGTCGGCTCGCGGAATGGCGAGGCGTTCCTGAACGGGTTGGTCGATGACCTGCGCTTCTACGGTCTCGCCCTGTCCGCCGAGGACGCCCGGCTGCTGACGCTGGAGGGCTTCATGCCTGTGATCACCAAGTCACGCGGTCACCGTGGCGAAGAGGAGCGCGGTGACCTGGCCCGGTTCTACAAGGAATACTACGCCGTGGATTACCTGCGCTCCGAGGCCGCGCTGGCCGAGGCCCGCCGCAAGAAGGATGCGTTCTACGGCGAGATCCCCAGCACGATGATCATGGAGGAGATGCAGCCGGGCCGGGATACTTTCGTCCTGGTCCGGGGCGATTTCCGGAATCCCGGCGAACCCGTCACTGCGGGCACGCCGGCCTTCCTCCCCCCGTTGCCGGCCGGACCGACGAACCGCCTTGCGCTGGCCCGTTGGTTGGTTGCGCCGGAGCACCCGCTGATGGCCCGCACGACCGTGAACCGCTACTGGGCGATGTTCTTCGGCAACGGTCTGGTGAAGACGGCGAACGATCTCGGCTCGCAGGGCGAATGGCCGAGCCATCCGGAGTTATTGGACTGGTTGGCAGTGCAGTTCCGTGACGGCGCAGTTCAGGGTTCGAAAGCCAAGTCCTCGGGCGCCAGGTTGGCCGGCCCTTGGGATGTCAAGGCGCTCGTCCGGCTCATGGTCACCAGCGCGGCCTACCGGCAATCCGCCGCGGCAACGCCTGAGCAACTGGAGCGCGACCCCTACAATCGGCTGCTCACCCGCGGTCCGCGCGTGCGGCTGGACGCCGAGTTCATCCGCGACAACGCCCTCGCCGTCTCGGGCCTGCTGAACGACAAGGTGGGGGGGGCGAGCGTGAAGCCCTATCAGCCGGCCGGACTGTGGGACGGCACGGATTCCGCGTTTGTCCAGGACCATGGTGACGCGCTTTACCGGCGCGGCATGTATGTCTTCTGGCGGCGTTCGGCGCACTTCCCGGCCTTCGCCACCTTCGATGCGCCGAACCGCGAGGTCTGCACCTTCCTCCGCCAGCGCACGCAGACGCCCCTGCAATCGCTCGTGCTGATGAACGATCCGGCCTTCGTGGAAGCTGCCCGCGGCTTGGCCCAACGGGTCTTGCGCGAGGAACCCGCCGACCTGAAGAAACGCCTCGTGCGCGCCTTCCGCCTGACGCTTGGCCGGGTGCCACAGGCCGACGAATTGGCCGTGCTCCAGAAGACCTACGACCAGCAGTTCGGCAACTTCCGCAGCGATCCCAAGGCCGCCGAGGAACTGCTCAAAGTCGGCGAATCCAAGGTGCCGGAAGCCGCCGACAGGGTGGAACTGGCCGCACTCACCGCCGTCGCCAACGTGCTGCTGAACCTGAACGAGACGATCACCAAGTGAATGCCGAGGCTGCCAACGTTCAGAAATGGTTCGGGGGCCAACTGGCGACATGGGCAACCCTATTTCTCGGGTTGCTGGCGGCAGGACTGCAGACGGCATTGGCCAACTGGGAGACCGAAGTGCCATTGTCGATTTTCACAGTTCCTCTCAAACACAACCGGCCAGAGGTCCTCACCAAAGAGATCAACAGCTTCGAGGTTCAGTGCGCACTCGCTGGCGTGACGAATCCGGTCGCGCTTCCGTTGGGACTTTTGGAGACGCGATTGGCGGTAAAGGAGACATTGAGTCTGGCAGATTCGACTTCCTCGGCGAATTCACCGGCTGCGGGAAAAGGCGCATGGGAGGGTTCGGACGACGGAGCACCCCACTTGGGAATCTGCCGGCTGGAATGGTCCACGGCGAAGGCCCGAGAGAAGGTGCCGGAGAATGTTCAGCAGAAGCTGAAGATCTACCTCGAGGAGCGTCTGCGCGGGCATACAAAGGAATATTTGCTCGCTTCCATCCGGGAGAAATCACTCCGTCCGGCCCGGCTTGATCCGCACGTTGCATGGATTCGCAAGGAGTATCCCGACGTGCCGGTGAGTTGGATCAAGAAGAGCGTCTTCCACACTTACGAGCAGCCGAAGACAGGCTGTTACCAAGTAGTGGATGGACCACTGGCTTGGATTTATTACACGGACCTCCAGAAGGGGACTGCGTTCTTGCTGGATGTCGTGGATGCCCAGGAGGTCAATGAGGAGACCCGCGATGCCGTTCGGCAGGCAGGAGAGGAGGCCAATCGGATTCTAGCCGAGCGAGGTGTCAAACGAACCCTTGGCTACGTTCATTCGTTCTGGCCGGAGAAAAAACGAATCCTCAGAGAAAAGCATGGCATCCATTGGCGAAGTCCGGGGGAACTAAACTCGGGGATCTTTGACTAGAATTGTGCGGACCGCTGGATCGGCCTCCAATTTCCGCCGTCGCCAACGTGCGAAACCTGAAAGAGACGAACATCAAAGTGAGTCAGTCTGAGGAACACGTGAAAAATCCGCGTTGGCGCCGCTGGCGGTGGGTGCTGGCTTTTGGGGTTGTGGCGGCCGTTGCCGCCGGGGTCTACGTGAAGACGCATCCTCTGATCTTCAACGAATCGTTCTTCAGCCACGCCCACTGCATTACGATGGTCGGCATCGCGCTGCAAAATGAGGCCGGGGAACATGGCGGAAACCTTCCGACTCATCCCAACGGTTACGGAGACGCCCTGCTGGCTCTGACCAATTGGGTCGGTGGCTATTATGCTGCGCTGAGTGGCCCTGGATATCCTGACGATGCTTTTCGCGAAGCGGTCCGCTCCGGCGGTGACGTGGATGAACGGCGCTGTGGGCGGGTCTACGTTCAGGGCTTGAGCGCAGGCATGGACGTCGGAATTGCCGTGCTTTTCGACAAGGTCCCAACCCCGGGTGGCGATCACTGTCATTTCCTGAACCGGCTCACCGCTCCGCTGGGGCGGGAGGTGTGGACGCTGGGCAATAGCGTCAGCTTTGTGCCCGTGTCCATCTGGCCGGCCTTTGCGAGCAATCAGGTGAACCTGCTGGTTCAAGCCGGAATCAGCCGGACCGAGGCGGAGCGCCTTTACCATGAGGAACTGCGGCGGGGCCAATGACCTGGCTGGACAGGTTTCGCCCCGACCCATTTAGAGCCCACCGCTGGCAGCGACGTGGCGCAGGGTGTCCGTCAGGTAGGGCAGCAACTGTTTTTTGCGGGAGACGATCTCGGCCAGTTGGAACACGCCGGGAGCCGCCTCGGGGTATTTGATCGACTCCACGAGGCGGGGTGGTCCCGCCACCAGCAGGAGCGAAGATTGCGCCGCGACGTCGGTGACGAACAGCGCGGAGAAGACGTAACCGTTGGCGGCGCGGTAGGCTTCGAGGGCGGCCCGGACGGCCTCGTGCCGCTTCCAGAACACGTCGAAGCCAAGTTCCTCGATCTGCGCCACGCTGAAGCGGCGTCCGTCTTCGAGGTATTCCTTGCAGTCGGTGGTGATGGCGCGTTCGGGTGCCTGCGAGACCAGCACCGAGCCGGAGCTGAAGAGCTGTTCGGTGAACTGCGCGGCATTGACGCCCGCCTTCTCCTCCAGCCAGGCGAGGATCTCCGCGTCGCGTTTGGTCGTGGTGGGCGAGGTGAGGTTGAGCGTGTCGCTGACCAGACCGGCGAGGAGCAGGCCGGCGATGCTCGGCGTCAGCGGGACGCCGCAACGGAAGTAGCAGTCGGCGATGATCGTGCTGGTGGAGCCGACGGGCTCGTTGCGGAAGAGGATCGGCTGGCTGGTGCTGAAGGCGCCAATGCGGTGGTGGTCGATGATTTCGAGGATCTCGACCTGATCGGCACCGTGGACAGCCTGGGACAGTTCGTTGTGGTCCACGAGGATCAGGCGACGTTCCACCTTTTTGAGGAAGTCCGACTTGGACAGCATGCCGACCACGCGCTCTTCGTCGTCGAGCACGGGAAAAGCCTGGAAGCTGGAGGCCGCGGCCACGGCCCGGACGTCGCGCAGTTTTTCGTCGGCGCGAAACGTCAGGAAGTCCTGGCGGAGGACATGTTCCACCGTGATGGCGGCGCGGCAGAGCATCGCGGTGGTGGCGGAATCGTGCGGGCAGAGCAGCAGGGAGACTTCGTTGCGCTTCGCGAGTTCTCGAATCTCCTGACTGATGTCGAGGCCGCCCGTGACGACGATGATCCGCACCCGGCCATCGGCGGCGAGCCGTTGGATCTCCTCGCGGTCGCCGACGACGACGAGGAGCTTTTCCGGCGCGTAGTTCGCGAGCCGGCTGGCGAAGCTGGCGGCCTTCATCGCGCCGACCATCAGCACCAGATCCTCTTCGCGATCAGGTTCGAAGGCGCAGATCATCTTGGCGTTCAGCGTGCGGGCGAGGCTGCGGATGGAAGCCACGACGCGCCGGGAATCGAAGATGCGGTTGGGGGACGGGAAGAAGAACTTGCTGGCCTTGAAGACCGACAGGAGGCCGAGACAGCGGCGATTCCCGTCGAGGACCGGGAGCACGCGGATGTTGCGCTCGTCCATCGTCGCGAGCGCCTCGACCGCGGTCGTCCGGGGCGGCACCGAGATGACGTTGGACTGCATCACGTCACGGACGGTCGGCGAGACGTCGGCAACGAACACGGGCGCCGGGACGCCGAAGGTGCGGAGCACGAACTGGGTGCGTTCGTTCACCTCCCCACAGCGCGCGGCCACGACGTCGCGGGTGCCCGTCCGGTGCTTGAACTCGGCGTAGGCGATGGCGGCGCAGATGGAGTCGGTGTCCGGATTGCGGTGACCGATGACGAGGATTTCGCTCATTGGGCAGGCGGACTCTCCGGGGTCGCCGCCCGGGAGGCAAGCCGCGTGGCGGTTCATCTGGAACGGCGCCCGCGGCTGAATTGGATCTTTGGCACCGGGCCTAAAACAGTTTCACCAGCCGCATGAGCCCATAGGCGATCAGGCCGGTCACCGGGAGGGTCAGGACCCACGCCCAGAGGATGCGCTCGACCACATTCAGCTTCAGGGCGCTAAACCGTTTGGCGCAGCCGACACCCATGATGCTGGTGGTGATCGCGTGCGTGGTTGAAACCGTCATGCCAAGCTGGCCGGTGACGGCCAGCACGGTGGCGGCCGTGGTCTCGGCGGCGAAGCCATGCACGGGCTGCAGCTTCACCATCTTCTGCCCCATCGTCTTGATGATCCGCCAACCGCCGCCCGCGGTGCCCGCCGCCATCGTCAGCGCACAGACGACCTTGATCCAAGCCGGCACCTCGGGGGCGAGGGCCTGGACCTTCTTGGCCAGGATCGGCAGCGGCGCTCTGCCGGCGTTGACCGCACTGACCTTTTCCTCCTGCAACGCCTTGAGCCAGTCGGTGTGCTTCACGGCCGCCAAGGAACCGAGCAACGGCACCCTGGGGAGCCAGCGGCCGGCTTCATGGTCCAGCGACTCCTGCCGGGTGGAGCGGGCCACTTGCAGTTCGCGTTCGGCCGCGACCGCGTCGCCCGCATCCAGGAACGCATGGTAGGCCAGCGCGTGGAAGGCGACCTTGAACTCGCCGGTCTTAAGCCTATCCGCCTCCAGCGAGAGCACGCGGGCGTTTTCGACGTGGTCTCCGCCGGCCTTTTCCAGGGCGACGATCTGCACTTCCGCCACCCGTGACTTGTCCATGCGCAGGAAGCTCAGCGCCTTGGGCAGGCCCTCCAGCGTGCCCGCGGTCGTGGCGGTCACCAGCGCGAGCGTGATGATGCCCATGGTCTTCTGCGCATCCGCGAGGCCATGCGCGAAACCCATGTAGCTGGCGCTCGCCAACTGCAGCTTCCCGAACACCGCGTTCACCCAGGCCGGCCGCATGTTCCGCAGCAGCGCGTAGAGCAGGGCCATCAGCAGGAAACCCACCGCAAAGCCGACCAACGGGGAGGTGAACATCGGGATGACGACCTTGTGCAGGACGCCCTCGTGCTTCACCACGCCGGTGGCCTTGTCCACTTTGTCCACGGACCAGAGAATGGCCTTCCAGTTGTTCTGCGCCGAGGCAAAGGTCGCCCCGCAGAGCCCGCCCACCAGCGCGTGGGTGGAACTGCTCGGCAGCCCAAGCCACCACGTCAGCAGGTTCCAGCCGATGCCGCCGATCAAGGCGCAGACAATGGTCTGATTGGTGACGAACTGCGAGTCCACCAGCCCGGAAGACACGGTCTTCGCGACCGCGTGGCCGATCAGCGCGCCGATGAGGTTCGTGCAGGCGGCCAGGAGGATCGCCTGCCGCGCGGTAAGCACCTTGGTCGAAACGACCGTGGCAATGGAGTTGGCCGTGTCGTGGAAGCCGTTGATGTATTCAAACACCAGGGCCACCAGGATGACCGTGAACAGCAACGTCATGGCCGGGGCTCAGGAGTTCTTCAGCACGATGTGAAAGATGACGTTGCCGGCGTCACGGCAGCGGTCGATCACTTTTTCGAGCAGTTCGTAAAGGTCTTTGAGCGCAATCACGCGAACGGCGTCATGGTCACCGGCATACAGGCCGCGGAGTAGCTCCAGCATCAGGTTGTCGGCGGCCCCTTCGAGATACTGCAGCTTGTCGTTCTGTTCCTTGACCAGATCCAGCTTTGGGTTTCTCAGTTGCCTGACGAGCAGCAAGACCGTTTCAGTCGCGGAGGAAAGGATCTCCG
>JAYUSF010000371.1:0-9462 GCA_043755815.1 Verrucomicrobiota bacterium | reverse complement strand
AAGACCCATTGCTACACCAAAAAGCTGGCCAACCTCGCCGCCAGCATCCTCCTCTACCTGCTCAAAAAAACGTAATCAATACCTATTGAGCAATCCCTGATTTCCGATGTTTACGTTTTGTTTTCAGGTTCATTGTGCTGTTAAGCAGCCTTGAACTTGTAGAGAATATGTCTAAAATCTGTTGAACTGTCAATTCATTGTCTAAAAATAGTTTAACTGCACCTCCACTGACTGTTTAAGGCAAAATGCGTTAATGATTGGAATTTTCTGGCTAAAAAGTCCACTTGATGGAAACCAGCACTTGCAACATGTCGCCGGATTGTGGAAAATTTGTTTAATTTAATGGCTGAAGCACACCAAGCAATCAAAGTAGTAGCCCGACGCACGGGATTAAGCGCGCCTGTCATCCGTATTTGGGAGAAACGCTACGGCGCGGTGGAGCCCGAGCGCACCGGGACCAACCGCCGCCTTTACTCCGAAGAGCAGATCGAACGACTGAGCCTCCTCCGCGACATCACGCAGGCTGGACATAGCATCGGCCACGTCGCGAAGCTGCCGACCGATCAACTCCGCGGGCTGGCCAGGGAGTCGCACGGCACCGAACGACAAACCGCGCGCACGCGGACTTCGGCTCCCGGCACACCGACCTTTCTGAGCGAATGCGTCGCGGCCGTGAAATCACTCGACGGACGCGCACTGGACGGCACGCTGAAACGCGCCGAGACAGAACTAGGCGCACATGGTTTGCTGCAACGGCTTATCGCCCCGCTCGCGCAAACCATCGGTGAGTTGTGGCGCGACGGCAGCATCACCGCCGCCCATGAACATTTCGCCACTGCGGTCATTCGGGTGTTTCTGAGCCAGGCCGCCAAGCCATTCGGCGGAACGGAAAATGCGCCTGTGCTGCTGGTAACGACCCCGGCGGGACAGATTCACGAACTTGGTGCGCTGCTCGTCGGCGCGGCCGCAGCCAACCTTGGGTGGCAGGTCACCTATCTCGGCGCGAGCCTGCCGGCTGCAGAAATCGCGGGTGCGGCCCGTCAGAAGCGAGCTCGAGCCGTAGCCCTGAGTCTGGTCTATCCTGAAGATGATTCACGGCTGGAGTCGGAATTGGCACGCCTGCGCGAGTCCCTGCCGCCAGAAGTCGCGATCCTCGTCGGGGGACGAGCCATGCCAGCCTACCGCGACGCCTTGGGAAAGATTGGTGCTACCCAAGTGAGTGACCTCACGGACCTTTGCGCGACACTCGACGACTTGCGCAAACCCGGGAAGAAATCGAAACAATGAAACCGTTCTTGCCCCGTAACTTCGGCAAACAGCCCTGGACTGGACTCGGCAGGCTGGCACTGCCCGCGACGGGATCGAACACACCTGGGAGAGGAGAAAAACGCCCCGGTTTGGGCCGGAGTTTTTGCAGCGGTTTCGCGACCCGCCATCTTGTCACGACCCGGATTCGGAGAGGGGAACCGCACCGGATCGTTGAGGTCGGTTGAGGTCGCCCGGACTCCGCCGCCAACGGGGATCAGGTTGCCCGCCAAACGACTGGCCCCTAACCCGATGGACTGGCCGCCTACCTGACCTCGCGCTGCGCCGGAAACACCCCCGCCCTTTGCTTTTCGACGCTGCGGCATAACCTGTTTGCCGGCCCTCCAACCCGCGCCAGTTGGAGGGCGTCACCCGCGGCGTTCCATTTACCGGCCACCCAGGGAGGGCCGGCTTAGGCGGCCGGCAGGACGAAGGTGGCGGGCAGCTTGGCCGCGGCCCTCTCAAAGGTGACGAGGGTGTGGCCGGCCGTCTGGTTGGTGCCGTGGATCAGGCGGTCGACAAAGCCGGGCTTGGCGGTGGCCAGCTTCGGGAGTTCCAGCACCTCCTGCGCGACCGGCGGGACCGTGACTCCGCTGTGGCGCGCAAACAGGGCCATTGCCCTGAGCGCGTCCGGCTTGGGCAGCTGATAAAAGCCCTGCAGGGCAGAGTAGGCCTCCGCCAGAACCAGGTCGCCCTCATGGACGACCCGCCGCGCCGCGACCTGTTCCTGGAGAAAATCGGTTGCCTGCCGGTATTGGTCCGGCGGCTGGCCCATGAGCAGCCGGATGACGACGGACGTGTCGAGGCTGGTGCTGCCGGCAATCATGGGCGTTTGCCCGGGCGGTTGGCCGGAGCTTTTTCCGCAGCCCCGGCCGCCCAGGCGGCGGCGACGGAACCGCGGATGGATTCCAGATCGTGGCGCATCCCTGGGCGGAGCACCCGCCGCGTTATGGCCAGCCAGGGCGCATCCTTTTCCGCGGGCACCGGCGTAACCGGAACCGGCGTTGACGCCGGGGCCTCCAGCCAGCTTTGGAGCAGTTCGACCGCGACCGAACGGAGCGGGCGTCCCTCCATGGCACTGCGGGCTTTGACCCGCCGGTAGAGGTCGTCCGGAATGTCGAAGGTGGCTTTCATGTTTTACAGCATCCTGTATTACTGTATGAGGTCAAGCTGGGTTGATCGCAACCCGCGCGGGACGGACGGTGGGTCGCCAGCGAGGGGCGGTTCAGCGGTTCAACGGGGTCATTTTGAGCCGTTGAAAACCGGGCCTGCGGAACGGATTCGGTCGGGGGACTGGAACGCGCCAACCCGGCCCGTCAGGGAGCGCCTCCCTCCCGGCAACCAAGCCCGCCGAGGGATTCCTCGGGCGCTCAGCCCGGCGGCGGATTCCTCTTCCGGTCGCGGGTCATGTGGCCCGCGATCGTGGCCCCGGCCGAATCCATGGCGGCCGGCCGGGATTCTCCGGATCCGGGCCGAAGACCGTCTTGCCTTCCGGGATTGGCACCCCTCCACCCAACCTTCAGGCGATGATTTCCCGGATCGGCCGGCCGTCTTCGACCAGTTTCATGGTCCGGGCCAGGGTATGCACTTCCATCTTCTTATGGTTGAGGCCGAGCTGATGCAGGATCGTGGCGTGCAGGTCGCTGTAATAGTGAGGTGAATCCACCGCCTTGTAACCCACTTCGTCCGTGCCGCCATGGACGGTGCCGCCCCGGATGCCGCCGCCGGCCAGCCAGGAGGTGTAACCCTTCGGATTATGATCGCGACCGGTGGTATTCTGGGACCAAGGGGTCCGGCCGAACTCGCTCGTCCAGACCACCAGGGTCTGGTCCAGCATCCCGCGCTGTTTCAGATCCTTGATCAACCCGGCAATGGGCTTGTCCGTGGCGCGGCAGAGCGGCCCGTGCGTCTTCATGTCGCCATGGGAATCCCAGGCGCCGTTGCCGCCGCCCGCGTGGCAAATCTGGATAAAGCGCACTCCCCTTTCAGTCAGACGCCGCGCCAGCAGCAGTTGTTTGCCGAATTCCTCCGTCTCCTTTTCGCCAAGGCCGTAGAGGGTTTTCACATGGTCGGGTTCGCCGGAAAAATCGACCGCCTCCGGTGCGAAGAGCTGCATGCGCGCGGCCAGTTCGTAGGCTTTGGCCCGGGCCTGGATGTCCGAATTGATCGCGTAACGTTCACGGAACTCCCGGTTCATCGTGTGCAGGAGCTGCATTTGCCGCTCGCGTTCGGCGACGGAACCGCCTTTGGGCGGATAGAGATTCGGAATGGGCGTTTCGCCCGCCTGGAACGGAGTCGCGGCGACGGACGCACCGAGGTAACCGCCGGTCAGCTGCACCGGCGAGGAAGGCCGCCCGAGATTCACGAACGTCGGCAGGTTCCGGTTGGCGCTGCCCAAGGCATACGAAATCCAACTGCCAAAAGCCGGATTATCAAAGGCCCGGCCGCGATGGCCCGTCTGCGTTTCGACCACCGCCGGAAAGTGGTTCCCCTCGTGGCACCACATCGAGCGCACGACTGCAATGTCGTCAATCACGCCACCGATGTGGGGAAACCAGTCCGAGACCGGAATGCCCGACCTGCCGTAACGCGTGAAGGTGCGGAGGCTGGGAATGACCGGACGTTTCATCTCCGCCAGGTTGTCGCCGAAGCCAATCGCATCGATGAGCTTCCCGGCCCACTTATTGTCCTTGGGATCGAAGGTGTCGATGTGGCTGACCCCGCCGCACATGAAGAGAAAGATGACGGACTTGGCCTTCGCCGCATGGTGCGGCCCGATGATCCCGTCCTTGAGTTCGCCCGCCTCCGCCCAAACGCCGCCCAGCGCGAGCCCCAAAAATCCGCCGCCGATCTGGTGAATGAAGTCCCGGCGGGCCAGGCGCCCGCAGGGATAGATGGCCGAAGGCTTCGGGCTACCTGACATAAATGAATTCGTCCAAGTTGAAGAGCAGCCAGGACAGACGGTTCAGGCGCGCGCCATCGTTCTCCAGGTAGGCCAGCGCGTCCGTCTTTTCCGTCGTGGAAGGCGGGCGGGAGAGCACCACCCGGTAGGCGAGATCGACCGCGGACGGCAGGTTCCCGCCGGTCTCCTTTCGCAGGCGCGCGGCCAGTTCGGCGCAGGCGTTGTCGACGTCGGAGCTGTTCATCAGGAACAGTGCCTGCGGAGCGGTGACCGTTTGGGCGCGCAGCGGACACGGCGCCCGGCCGTCGTCCACGTCAAACGCCTGCAGGAAATTCGGCGTGACCTCGCGGCTGGCGGAATAGCCCCGCACCATGTAAACGCCCCGCCGTTTCAATTTCACGTTCTCGCCGTCGGACGATTCGCTGCGGCGACGTCTTCCTCCACCTCCGGATGTCGGATCGAAGGACGGACCGCCCACCTTCAGGTCCAAGTCGCCCACCGCCGCGTGCATGGAATCCCAGATGGGCTCGGCCTCCAGGCGTTGCAGGCGGAAATGCCAGAGCGCGGTGTTACCAGGGTCGATCCCTTCGCTTTCGGCAAACTCGGCCCCGGCCACCGACTCCCGCTTGTAGGCGTCGGACGTCACCAGCAGCCGGTGCATCTGCTTCATGCTGAACCCGAGCCGCACGAACTCCGAGGCCAGCCAGTCCAGCAGGGCCGGCTGCGTCGGGGCGCCGCCGGACTCGCCGAAGTCGCTCGTGCTCTTCTGAAGCCCTTCACCGAAATGCCATTGCCAGAGCCGGTTCACCGCCACGCGGGCGAACAGCGGGTTTTCGGGTGCGGTCAGCCAGTCGGCGAACGCCTCGATCCGGCCCTCGCGGAAATCCGGCTCCGCCTGCGCAAACGGCCAGCCGGGCTTCACTTCGTGCTCTTTCTCCGGCCGCAACGGGTCGCCGCTCGTCAGGATGTAGCTCTGCTCCAGTTCGCGCACCCGATCCACCTCCACGGTGTGGAACACCGGCAAGGACGAGGCCTTGGCCGCACCTGCTTCGTTCAATTGCCGTTGCAGTTCCTGATACTTCTTCCGCGCCTCCTCCGGCATCGCTTCGGTCAGCTTGTCCCCGTCGATGCGCAGGATCGGAAAATAGTCATCCGCGATCTTTTGCTCGGCGACCGTCCGTCGCCTCTCAGGCTTGCGAATGACCGCCTGCACGTCGGCGGGCAGCATCAACACGCGCTCCTCGTGGAGCTTCGCCCTGTAAGGCGCGGCAAAATCGCCGACGGCCTTCTCCAGGGGGGCTCGCTTCTTCTGCGCTTCGGCCATCGCCTTGCCGTTGGCCAGCAGGTCGGCCGCGCTCGCCAGCGTGATTTTGCGCAGGACCAGCGGGTCGAACAGGGCCTTCATCTCGTAGTAATTCCGCTCCGAGATGGGGTCATACATGTGGTCATGGCACTTCGCGCAACCCACCGTCATGCCCATGAACGCGGTCGAAACGGTGTCCACGGCATTGATCGCCAGCTCCTGCGGATCATCACCCGCGCCCCGCGCCAGGAAACCGAGGGCAAACTGATCGCCCGGCCGCGGCTCCTTGCGGGAGCGGTAGCCCGTGGCCGACATTTCCGTGCGCTCGCTGGCGCGGCGTCCCGTCAACTGGAGCTGCACGAACTGGTCGTAGGGCACGTCATCGTGCAGTGCGCCGACCACCCAATCGCGCCACAGGTGGATTCCCGGCGCAGCCGGCATGCGTTCGTCCGCGTCCGCGTAACGCAGCACGTCCAACCAATGCCGCGCATAGCGGACGGCGTGCTGTTCATCCGCCAGGAGCCGGTCAACCACCTTCTCGTAGGCGTCCGCCGAATCGTCCGCCAGAAATGCCTCCTGCTCCGCCGGCGTTGGCGGAATGCCGGTCAGGTCGAGGTGAACGCGTCGCAGCAGGGTGAGTTTGTCGGCCGGGCCAACCGCCTCGAGCTTTCGCAGTTTGATCTCTGCACTGATGAAACGATCAATCGGATTGGTTTCGGGGCCGGCCGGTAACGTGGGTCGGACGACTCGCTTTATCGACCACCAAACCTCGCCTTTGGCCCCGTTGGTCGGCGAGCCGGAATGCCCCGTCCAAACCGAAGCGCAAAGACAAAGCATCCCGAGCAATGCCTGGACTGGGATTCTTCGGTTCACGAGCCTTATTTGCCATTGATAGCGCCAATGGTCCATGACGTTTGCACAATTTGGTTTTTTCCGCTTTGGCTGTCTCTGTCGGACGAATCACCTGAATCGTCACCACAGCGCTGCAGCAACCCCGCTGCTATCGCCTGTCTGCCGGAGTCGGCTGCGGCCGGCACCCGGAATGGTTGTCCGACAGGCGGTGGGCTTGCCACGCGGCTGCGGCATTCTTTTGCAACCCCGGCAGGAAGGCGGCTCTGTTCGCCCGCCCCTTCCTGAACCGCGCGATCTCGCACGCCGATCTCGTTGAACCCGTCGCCATCAGCCTAGTTCGGCGGCAGTTTGTCCTTCCGATCCCGCGCCATGTTCTCGGCGATCCTGGACCAGACGGCGTCCTTGGCCGCCTCCCGGTCTTCCGCGGACAATGGCTCGACCGGACCGAAGACCGTCTTGCCCGTCGTGGCCTGGGCGGCGTCGCTCGGCAGCGCCATGGCCAGTTCCCCCAGCCGGGCAATGGTCTGGCGGACTGTCAGAAACTCGATCCGCCGCAAGTCGTCTGGTGAACACTGGGCCGCGACGAGTGCCGCGAGGTGGCGCCGGCGCGACGTGGATGATCCGGGCAAATCCCTCCCGGAGGCATTTCATGACGTTGCTCACCTCGTGCGGGGCGGAGGTGGTCGCGGAGATTTCACAGGCCCCGACGAGATCCGCTTTCGTCAGGACGAGGTCCACCCGCCGCGGTTCGCCCAGGATGCCCTGTTCGGTGCGGTGGGAATAACCCCAGGCGCCCGCCGCCTGGATGATCGCGTTCTTCGTCGCCTCCGCCTTTCCTGATTTCAGTTCGAGCGTTTCGGGTGGTTCCGGCGCGGGGGCTCCGGCAGAGGCATCGGCCTGGCTTTCGGGTTTCACCGAAGGAGCGGTGGGAGCGTCCTCAGCCGGCGTGGCGTCATCCGTAGCCGCCACCTCGGTCGCCGCTTCCCTCGCCTTCCGCTCCTGCTTTGCTTTCGCCGCCAGGGTGTTGAACGGGTCCACCGACGTCCGTTTCGGCAGGAACTCCCGCAACGCTTCCAGCTCCTTCCGGATGTCCGCTTTCGGGGTGGCGTAGCGGCGCCGGGTGCGTTCCCGCAGATTGGCCGCGGCTTCGTCCGCCGGCCGTTCCGGGTCGGGCAGGAAGAACGTCTCCAGATTGAAGGACGCATCCCGCGAACCGACCCGCGCCAGGGCGTGAAGCTTGGGCAGGTTCATCAGGTCGGCCGCCACGAAGCCGCCAAACTCATCCGCCATCTTGCGGGCGTCGTCACCGCCCACCTGGAAGCAGACCTTGGTCCCGCAGCTGCCCGTGACGGCCCCATACACCTCGTCATCTCCCGTGAGCTGCCGGAGCGACTGGTGCGTTTGGAGCGCTGTGGTCATTACTGCCTCCACCTCGCGCAGTTTCTCTACGAGGCTGAACGATCGTTGCGAACTGCCCTTGCCGTTGAACTGCTCCCGGTGACGGTCGCTGAAGTCCTTGCGCGCGCGTGCGGTTAACGGGCTGCGGGGTGGCGTGTAGTCGCGTCTGGCATCGTCGGTGCGTTCAAGGGCATCTGGCGGGAGTAGTGGGGGCCGCGCCTCGAATACATCCTCTACAACGCCATCGCCGCGTTGCTCGATTGGGCGCGATCCAATCCACGATATGGGGGTTTCACCCCATAGCGAGGAGGCCCGCGCCGGTGCAGATTTCTTGGCTGGCATCCGTTCAATTCGCGGTGAAACCGCTTTTCACAAACACGCTTTCGGCCGGTCGCCAATTACAAACCAAACAAAAACAGAAAACATGAAGACCGTGAACAAGAAGAACCCAATGGGTGCAGTCATAGTAATTGCAATTGCCTTGGCGGCTTGGCTTCCGACGACCGCCGGCGAGTTGTAAGACCGCCACACCCATCTGCCAAAACATGAGTGACGGAACCCGGATGGAAGCAATCGTGCCCGCAGATCGGGCACGGGCCGTTTTCGCCAATTCGGAAACCGGCTATTCGCAAAAGAGCGCGTGGTATGTTAATCTCGGCAGGCTAAAACGGGGATGTTGTCGGCCTCGTAATGCGCAAGAACGGCTTGGTGCGTGCCGATTCTCAAACCGGCTTTGTCAGCTACTTGGACGAAGTCCAACCCGCGAAAATTACCCCCGTCCGTTCCGAGGAACCCACCCCCGTCGAAGCCAGTCCGCCGTAAAACCTGACGATGAACCCAAACCTTGGGTCTTGGCTTTGTCTCGCGTCAAACTTGATTGCCTAGTTCTGTATGAAAACATTCGGCTGTTTTGTTAGCAGATCGTTTCTGCTCGGTCTGGCGTCGATCGCTCTCTTGAGCGGTTGCTCGCTCTTGCCGAGCGTTCACCCGCGCCTCTCCGGAAATCGAGCCTTTATCGCCTACTGGCCACCCGCAGAGAACACCAACCAGTTGAGGCTGGCCGTGAAAGACAACATCGACATGAAGGGCGTGGTGACGACGGCTGGCTCGAAGCGTCTGGACAGGGCTGGCGCACCCGCGGAGAAGGATGCTTCGTGCCTGGCGATCGCGCGGCAGCGCAATGTCCAGTTCATTGGCAAAGCGAATTTGAGCGAATTTGCGGTCGCTCCCTCCGGCTTCAACGAATATTTCGGAACGCCCGCAAGTCCGCTCAGCAAAACGAACAAGCTACTCCCAGGCGGTTCGAGTTGCGGCTCGGCGGTGGCCGTGGCGAGTGGAATGGCTGACGTAGCTTTTGGGACGGATACAGCCGGCTCAATCCGCGTGCCCGCCGCTTGGTGCGGCGTCGTCGGGTTGAAAACGACGCATGGTTTGGTTCCCCTTGATGGCGTATTCCCGATCGAACCTGAGCACCTCGATACGGTCGGGCCGCTGGGGAAGGACATCGCCCGCACCGTGCAAGGAATGGATCTTCTTCAGAACGGGTTCGCCGCCCTCTATGCCGCGGCCGTTGCCGCCAAACCTTCCGCACAAGGAATTCGGATCGGACGTCTCACTCTCACCGGCACCGACACGAATATCAATCAAGCGGTGGACGAGGCTCTCGCCAAGACGGGTTTTCAAGTCATCCCGCTCGACGACG
>JAYUSF010000370.1:0-9519 GCA_043755815.1 Verrucomicrobiota bacterium | reverse complement strand
GGCAGGGCGAGCGTGATCTGGTTTGCGGCGAGTGCGTAGGTGATGGCGACGGGTTGGCCGAGGGCCTGGGTGCGCGCGGCGCTGTCGATCTGCTTCTGGAAGCGGACTTCCTGTTCATAATAGTCGGCGCCGACGAGATCCACCTTTTGGCGGACCGCGAAGATGCCGAATCCGACGACGCACGAGATGAACACCGCGAAGAAGGCGATCAGGGCATAGGGCCAGGGATTGAAGGCCGGTTTGGCGGAGGAATCGGTCATGGCAGAGACGGTTTAGCGGGGCCCGATGAAGGCGGTCTTTACGGTTTCAAGCAGCTTGTCGCCGGAATAAACGCCGACCTCAAGCTTGGTGGTGGGTCCCTTGCGGTCAGCCGGACCGAGTTCGATGAGAATGGAGGTCTGGGTGACCTTCTCCTTGGGCGCGACGAAGTTGGCCGCGCCCAGCACAACCACCTTACCACCGGTGTTCAACAGACGGAACTGGAGCGGGAGGTCACGGTTGGTTTTGTTCACGACCTTGGCGGTGTAGAGGTTGCTGATGCGTCCGTCCGGTGCGGCCTGGAAAAGGGTTCCGGGCGCGCGCAGGAAGAGGGTTTCGACTTCGGCGCGGGTAAACACCAACACGAGGAAGAGGGCGATGAGGCCCGTGAGCATCGTCACGTAGAGCTTCATGCGGGCGGTGAAGCGCAGGGGTTGGCCCTTCTCGATGCCGTTCAGGGACCCGTAACGGATCAGGCCCTTCGGGCGGCCGATCTTCTCCATCACCGTGTCGCAGGCGTCGATGCAGGCGGTGCAGTTCACGCACTCCATCTGGAGACCGTTGCGGATGTCGATGCCGGTCGGGCATACGGCGACACACTGGTGGCAGTTCACGCAATCGCCGTGACCCTCGTCGCGACGCAGTGCAATCACCTGTTCCCTTTTCCACGGCGCCCGCTTCTCGCCACGCTTGTGGTCGTAGGCGACGATCATGGAGTTCTCGTCCAGCAGCGCCGACTGGAACCGGCCATAGGGACAGATGAAGGTGCAGGCCTGTTCCCGGAAGCGGGCAAAGATCCCGTAGAACAGCAGCGTGAAGGCGACCATGAACCCGAGCCCGGCCAGGTGGTTCATGGGGTTGTCCACGATGATGTGGATCAACTGGTCCAGGCCGATGATGTAGCTGAGCAGCGTGTTCCCGATGATGAACGAGAGGGCGAAGAAAATGCCGTGCTTGAAGAGCTTTTTGGCCACCTTGCGGCCGGTCCACGGGGCGGCGTCCAGGGCTCGCTGGGCCTGGGCGTCGCCCTCGATCAGGTAGTCGAGCTTCCGGAAGACCATTTCCATCATCACGGTCTGCGGGCAGGCCCAACCGCACCAGAGGCGGCCGAAGGCGGTGGTGAAGATCATGATGCCGCCGAAGAAGGTCAGCATGGCGACCGCGAAGATGATGGTGTCCTCAGGCCAGAAAATGCGTCCCAGAATGGAGAACTTCCGTTCCAGGATGTTGATCATGAGCAGCGGGTTACCGCCGATGCGGATGAACGGACCGGCGAACATGATGCCGATGAGCAGCCAGGCAAAGACTGTCCGGCGCCGATACCACGGGCCGGACGGCTGCTTGGCGTAGACCCACGTGCGGTTCCCGTCCTTGTCGGCCGTGGCCAGATGTTCGCGGAAGTCCTGCCAGTCCACAGAGCGAACCTGCGGGGCCGGCTCAGGCGGTGGCGCGGACTTGGGCTCAGGGAGCACGGGATCCATCATCGGAGTTCCTTCACCGGGAAGTTTCGCCCCAGGCGATCACTCGTAAACCTCGGTGTTCTTGGGCGCGAGGTCCTCGCGCATCTTCGGGTTGGGCGGGTTGCTGCCACGGAGGGTCTGGATATAGCTCGCCACCGCGAGGATGTCGGACGGTTTGAAGCCCTGCTCCTTCCACGCGAGCATGCCTTTGTCGGGCACGCCGTTCCAGATGACCTTCACGTGGTCCGTGAATTTGGGCCCGTGAATCCAGTAGTCGTCGCACAGGTTTGGGCCCACCAGGCCGCCGCCGTCAGCGCGATGGCAGGGGGCGCAGTAGGTGACAAACAGCTGCTGCCCCTGGGCAACAACCCCCTGATCCTTGCTGGGCTCGACGGCGGCCATGGCGGTTTCGAACTTGGCGAGCGCCGCGCCCTTGAGGGCGTTGCCGGCGGCCATCTCCCTGTCGTATTCGGCCTTCTGCAGGTCGCCTTTCGCGAGCACATGATAATACCCGAGATAGAGCACGCTGAAGATGACGGTGAGGTAGAACAGCCACACCCACCAGGCGGGCAGGTTGTTGTCGAGTTCCTTGATGCCGTCGGCCTCATGGTCGAGCAGCAGCGGATCCTTGGTTCCTTTGGGATCATTCATGGCGGGAGTTTCCTTGCTTCTTTGAACTGGTTTCAGAGCCGTCCGACAGGGGCAGAGCACCCATGTAGTTGAGGAAGGGCCCCTTCTTCAGCAGCGCGAACAGCACCACGCCGGAAAACACGAGGAAGAACAGGAGCACCGAAACGATGCCATAGAGTTCAATTCCGCCGATGTCGGTGAGGACGTTTTTGATCATGGCAGTTTAGCGGTTGGGGATGGCGACCACGGGGCCGGGTGCGGGGGTGACCTCCGCCTGGGGCGGAGCCGACTTGATGTCCGTGCCGAGCCGCTGAAGGTAGGCGATCAGCCCGATGATCTCCGAGCTGGGCGGGGCATTGCTGATCATGCCGAGCTGCAGGTTGGCGACGATCTTGCGCGCCTGCGCCTGCAGTTCCTGCTGGGCGGGGCCGTTTTCAAAGCCCGCGGGATACGGCACCCCGACCTTGCGCAGCGCCGCGATGCGGGCCGGCAGGGAGTTGGTGTCGAGGTTCTGGGTCAGGAGCCAGGGATACGGCGGCATGATCGAGCCCGGGGAGGTGGAGCGGGGATTCTCCATGTGGTTGTAATGCCAGGCATCGGGATACCGGCCGCCTTCGCGGTGCAGGTCCGGGCCGGTGCGTTTCGAGCCCCAGAGGAACGGGTGATCGTAAACGAACTCGCCAGCCTTGGAGTATTCGCCGTAGCGCTCCGTCTCCGAGCGGAACGGCCGGATCATCTGCGAATGGCAGCCCACGCAGCCTTCGCGGATGTAGAGGTCCCGACCGAGCACCTCCAGCGCCGTGTAGGGCTTGACCGCCGAGATCGTCGGGACGTTTTCCTTGATGAGATACATCGGGATCACCTCGACGGCGCCACCGATGAGAATCGCCACGGCCGAAAGCGCGGTCAGGAGCATCGGCTTGGCCTCGAGCCAGCGGTGGCCGGTTCCGACCGGATGGGTATCCTCCGACAACGGGGCGGCCTGGGCTTCCGTGTCGGGCTCGAACTTCCCGCCCTTCGCCGTGCGGTAGAGGTTGTAGGCCCCGATGCAGGCACCGACGATGTAGAGCGAACCGCCGATCGCCCGCAGCTGATACATCGGCACGAGCTGGAGGACCGTTTCGAGGAAGTTGGGATAGCGCAGGAATCCGTCCGGCGTGAATTCCTTCCACATCAGACCCTGGGTGATGCCGGCCCAATACATCGGGATCGCGTAGAACATGATGCCCATGAGCCCCAGCCAGAAGTGCCAGTTGGCGAGCTTCACGGAATACAGCCTGGTGTTCCACAGTTTCGGGAACAGCCAGTAGAGCATCGAGAAGGTGAAGAAACCGTTCCAGCCGAGCGCGCCGGTGTGGACGTGGGCGACCGTCCAGTCGGTGTAGTGGGACAGCGAATTGACGCTCTTGATGGCCAGCAGCGGCCCTTCCAGCGTGGCCATGCCGTAGGCCGTCAGGGCGACCACCATGAACTTCAGCATCGGTTCCTGGCGCACCTTGTCCCAGGCCCCGCGGAGCGTGAGCAGGCCGTTCAACATGCCGCCCCAACTCGGAGCCACGAGCATCACGGAGAACACCATGCCCAGCGACTGCGCCCAGTCCGGCAGCGCCGTGTAAAGGAGATGGTGCGGTCCGGCCCAGATGTAGATGAAGATCAGCGCCCAGAAGTGGATGATCGAAAGCCGGTAGCTGAACACCGGGCGATTCGCCGCCTTGGGCAGGAAGTAATACATCAGCCCGAGGTAGGGCGTGGTGAGGAAGAACGCGACCGCGTTGTGCCCATACCACCACTGCATCAGCGCGTCCTGCACGCCGGCGTAGATCGGATAGCTCTTGAAGAGGCCGGCGGGGACCGCCAGCGAATTGCCGATGTGCAGCACCGCGACGGTGATTGCGGTCGCAATGTAGAACCAGATCGCGACGTAGATGTGTTTCTCGCGGCGTTTGATGATCGTGCCGAGCAGGTTGATCGTGAACGCCACCCAGACCACCGCGATCGCGAGATCAATGGGCCACTCGAGCTCCGCGTATTCCTTGCTGGTCGTCAGGCCCAGCGGAAGCGTGATGGCCGCCGCCACGATGATGGCGTTCCAACCCCAGAAATTGAGCCAGCTCAGGCCGTCGCTGAACATGCGCGCCTTGCACAGCCGCTGCAGCGAATAGTAGATGCCGGTGAACATGCCGTTGCCGATGAACGCGAAGATCACCGCGTTGGTGTGCAGCGGGCGCAGGCGGCCGAACGTGATGTATTGGAAGTTCAGGTTGGCCTCCGGCCAGAAGAGCTGGACGGCCGCGAGCAGGCCGGCCAGGAAGCCGACGAGGGCCCAGATGACCGTGGCGATCGCGAAGGCACGCACGATCCGGTTGTCGTATTTGAATGTTTCGATCTTCATCTCATTGCTGTGGTTCGTTGGTTGAAACTGGTTTGACCGCCGGGGGCCGGCAGCCCTCATCCGTCAGCATCCGCATCGGCGGCGTCGTGGTGTCCTCGTATTGCCCGGACCGGACCGCCCAAAAAAATGCCCAGAGGAAACCGCCGGCGAGCATCACGCTCAGGGGGATGAGTAATAAAATGACGATCATGCCGGCTCCCCGTTCTTTGGCGGCGAATGCGCCGCGGTTGCGGCCTCCAGTCCGGCGCGAAGTCCGAGCCATCGGGTCAATCCGACGGCAAACGCCACCACGGTCACCGAACTCACCGGCATCAGGATGGCGCAGACCACGGGCGACAGATTGCCGCTCGCCGCGATCGCCAGGCCCACCAAATTGTAGAGCGTCGAAACCAGGAAACTGAGTCGCACCACCAGGGTCGCCTGCCGTGCGAACCGGAGGAGTTCTGCGGTCCGGGGCACCAAGGTGGCGTCCATGATGACATCACTGGCCGGCGAGAAGGCGCCGATGTTCTCCACAACCGCCACCCCGACGTCGCTCTGGCGCAGCGCGCCGGCGTCGTTCAGTCCGTCCCCGACCATCATCACGGACCGGCCCGACTGTTGCAGGTCGCGGATGAAGCCCAGTTTTTTCAGCGGGCTCTGGTTGAACCGGAGATGGGCTTTCGGTCCGAAAAGCGCCGTAAACCGCGCGCGATCCCGCTCATTGTCGCCGCTCAACAGGGCGATCTCATGCCGCTCCGCGAGGCCCTTGAGCAACCGGTCCGTCTCCGGGCGCAGGGCGCTGCCCAGCGAAAAGACTCCGCGGAAGCTCCCGTCGAAGGCCGCCCACACGGTGCTGCCCGAAGTGCCAATGGCCGCCGGAAAGGTCACTCCCGCTGCTTCCAACCAACTCCGCGAACCCAGCGCCACCCGTCTTCCGTCCACGAGAGCCTCGACCCCGCCTCCGGTCACTTCGCGAAACTTCGCGAGCGGGGGGGAAGTCACCGCCCCGGGAGCCAGCCAGTCCGCCAGCCGACGGGAGAGCGGGTGGGTGGATTGGCGCGCCACCACGGCAATCGCCGCCGCGTCGGCGGGCGAGAGTCCCTGCCCTGTGAAGACAATTTCACCGCCGTGGGCGGCGGTGAGGGTGCCGGTCTTGTCGAAGACCACGGTGTTGATCCGGGCCAAGGCCTCCAGGACGTCGGTGTTCCGGACGAAGACATTCCGGCGCGCCAAGGCCCGCAAGGCGGCTCCCAGCGTGAACGGCGCCGCCAAGGCCAAGGCACAGGGGCAGGCCACAATCAGCACGCCGGTGAACGACCGGAGCGCCCGGGCCGGTTCCACGAGGGCCCAAAACGTCGCCGCCGCGAGCGCGATCCCGAGGATGATCCAAGTAAACCGCTGGCTGTAGCGGTTTGTGAGCGTGTTGAAGGTGTCGTCCTTCTGCTTGCGGAAGGCGTCCTGGTTCCACAGCGAGGTGAGGTAGCTCTGCGAAACCGGCTTCACCGTGACGACTTCCAGCGCGCCGCCGGTCTGCCGGCCGCCGGCGTAAAGCAGTTCACCGTTGGCCTTCGCCACGGGCTCGGACTCACCGGTGACAAAGCTGTAGTCGATCAGCGCCTCGCCGCCCAACACCCGGGCATCGGCGGGGATCAGTTCGCCATGCCGGATCACCAGGCGATCCCCGATGCCGATCTGGCCGAGCGAAACGCGTTCCTCAATCTGCTCCGTAGCAGCCGACGTAAGGAGGCTCTCTCTCGAATGCGGAACTGGCTCTGAGGGATGATCTGCGCGGCGGTTTTGAACTGCGCCCGGCTCTCCCTCGGGGAGAGGGAGAATGTCACTGCGGCCGGGGACTTCATTCACCAAAGTCTTCGATCCAGCCGGGAGCGACGCAGTCCTCGTCAGGCCGGCTTGTGGAGTGAGATCGGAGATGCGGGCGGCTCCCTCTCCCCGGGGGAGAGGGCTGGGGTGAGGGCGGGCCTCGCCCGCGGACGTTGCGCGATTGCGAATCCGCAGGACCGAGAGCGGGAAAAACGAGCGGTAGTCGCGGTCGAAGGCCAGCCGGTCGTAGGTCTTCTGCTGGAACACCCGGCCGCACAGCAGGAAAAACGTCAGGCCGGCCAAGGAATCGAAGTAACCTTCACCCCGGCCGCTGATCACCTCGACCGCGCTCTGGAGAAAGATGACGGCAATGCCCACCGCAATCGGCACCTCGATGGTCATCCGGCGCTGGCAAAAGCTCACCCAACTGCCACGGAAGAAATCCGCCGCGCTGTAAATGACCACCGGCACCGAAAGCCCGAGGCTCAGCCACGCCACCAGCACGCGGAACGTCGGTCCGCTCACGCTGTCGAGGCCGAAGTAGGCCGGCAGGCTGAACAGCATCGTATTGCCGAAGACGAAACCGGCGACCCCGAGTTGCAACCAGAGGCGGCGCGACACCGGGCTGGCGCGCTTCCCGTCAAGGTCCGCCAGCTTGAGGTTGGGCTCGTAGCCGATGGCTTCGAGCAGCGCCGCGATTTCGCTCAGCGCCAGTTGCTTCGGGTCGAAGGTGACGACGGCTTCCTGCCGGGCGAAATTGACCCGGGACTGACCGATGCCCGGCTTCAACCGGAACAGATTCTCGAGCAACCAGACACAAGCCACACAATGGATGGCCGGCAGGTGCAACGTGACCCGGGTTGTCTTGCCGTCATCGAAGTCCACCAGGCGCGCCCGCACTGCGGGTTCATCCAGAAACCGGTATTTGCCCGCGTCGGCGGGTTTTTCCATGCGCCGGCCGGCCAGCTCGCCCAGCTCGTAAAACTGCCCCAGTCCGTTCTCGGCGAGCAGTTCGTAAACCGTCCGGCAACCGTGGCAGCAAAACGCCCTGTCCCCCTTGCCGTAGTCGGAGCGAAGGCAGGCCGTGCCACAATGAAAGCAGGCCGCCGCAGTCCCTTTCGAGGACTCCGAACGGTTGACGCACACGACGTCAGTCAGGTTGGCGGCTGCCTGCATTGGCCCAAACAAAGCGGGCGGACCGTGGCCGGGGCACCGCCCCAAGGCTCACACTCCTTTGCCGTTCACACACCTGCTGTTGCGGGTCAGGGCAACTAATGGTTAGCACCAATTCATGGGAATTCACAGATGCCGGCCCAAACCGCGCATCCGCCACTCGGCCATGCCAGACCGGAACTCCCGTCGACCGCAAGATTGGTCCACTAAAGACCGGAAAAACAAACCGGTCGCGCCTCGTAGGCGGTGGGCGGCGCCGCTTCCAGCACCGCCTCATTTCGCCAGCGGCACCTGCCGCGGGTGCATCAGGTAGGCGAGCAGGTCGCGGGTATCATCGGGCGGCAGGGCGGCGAGCAACCCTTCCGGCATCATGGACTGGTCGGATTGTTCCAACGACTGGAGGTCACTGCGTTCGATGGTGCGGCGTTCCGTCTGGCTTTGCAGCGTGATCGTGCGGGCGGTCTGCTCGCGCACCACGCCGTTGAGGACACTCCCGTCCTTCAGTGTTGCGACGGTCATCCGGTAATCCACCGGGACAACGGCACTGGGGGCGAGTGTGTTTTCCAGGAGGTAATCCAAGTTCGCCCGACCAGAGCCGGTGAGGTCGGGGCCAACGTTGCCGCCTTCGCCGTAGAGTTGATGGCACGGAGCACAGACCTGAAGGAAGACTCGCCGACCGTTCGGCAGGTTCGCCGACGAAAGTTTCTCCGGCGTATGCTGCGTGCGCAGCTTCGCCGCCTCCGCCGCGTGGTCTCCCCCGGCGGACTTCACCGTGCCCCATACTTCGCCCAGCCGCTTCGTCAGCGCGGGATCGCCGAGCCCGGCAATCTGGCGGGCGTGAAATGCGGTGAGGTCTGCGCGGGCCACGCGGCCATCAGCAAGGGCATCGAGCAACGTCTTTGCGGCGGCAGGACGCGTGACCAGCGCACCGAGGACGGCCGGACGTTCTTCCAGCCCGAGCCATTGATAACGCCCCAACGCGAAGCCGGGCGCGTCGGGTTCGCCCAGTTGCAGGAGTCCCACGAGCGCGGCGGGTCGTAGTGCGCCATCGTCCGCGGCTTTTCGCAACATCGGCCCCAGGCCGTCGGCGCGGCCGGCGAGCAGGGTCTTCAGGGCGTTGCGGCGGGCGGATGCATCGGCCTTTCCGTCGGCGAGGATTTGTTTGAGGTCATCCAACGCGCGGCCGTCGCCGAAGAGCAGGTTCAAACTGCGAAGCTGTTCCTGCACGGCGGCGTCGGGCAGCAGCCGTGCGGCCGCCGTGAAGTCGTTCCAAGACGACGGGGGCGGGGCTTTGCGCCAGCCTCGCAGCCCGTCGCTCAGACCCCGCACGAGGTCACCCTGGAAGGCAGCGGGCCACTTCGACGCCGCGGCCAGGAGGGTGGCAACCGGTTCCGGCTTGGTCTCCAGATCCTCCGCCAGCCGCCGGGCCATGAATTGCCGGAGTTGCGGTGAAGTCGCGGCCTTGGCCAGCTGGATTGCCGCCTTCGGGTTCACTGAAAGCAGAGGCTCAAGGCCGGTCCAGAGCAGCAGCGGCAGGTTATGGTCGCGAGCGTCTTCCTCGCGGACCAACAGCGCGAGGGCCAATTCTTCGCGGAGGTTGAGCGGCAGCTTTTGCAGGGCCGCCGCAAGATACAGCCGCACCAGTGCCGAGGCGTCTCCTTCGGCCCGATCCTGCAGCGCGCCTGCCGCCACGACGCGGGCTCGGGCAGGCGCCCCGGCGATTGGATTGCCGCCGAAAGTTTCGCGCTGGAGATCGGCGCTGATGAAATCGGCGAGCAGGCGGACTGCCCAACTGCGGATGTG
>JAYUSF010000369.1:0-9548 GCA_043755815.1 Verrucomicrobiota bacterium | reverse complement strand
CACCAGACCAAGCCCAGCCCAAAAACTCGTGCACATTCGAATCTGGAACATGCTCGCCCTCACCCCGGCCCTCTCGACTGCTGTTGGTTTTTGCACTGTTCTTCAGAAGTAGGCAGATACGTTAGGGTTAACTCGATTTCACAGCGGCCGATCTGGATGCGTTGGCAGAGGCTCTCGGCGATTTTCCGCTTCTCATCGTTCGGTAGGGTAGGCCAGCGGCCATAGAGCTAGCGAGCTTCGGCGATGACGGCATCCGCCGAGAGGGTGTTCACCTTGAGGTAATCGACCTCGCCCTGAAGCTTGGGCAGTTCCCTTTTGGAGCTGGTTCAGCCGTTCTTCGGCCGGTTTGTAAAACTCCCCAAAGCCCTGCCCCGTGATGTTGCCCTCCAGGTAAAGCTTGTGGGTCCGGTTCATCTCATCCCGGACCTGCTGGATCGCCTGCGTGTGGCTGGCCAGGAGCTTCTCCTTTTCGACCAGGGTCTGGCTGGCCTGCAGCAGGTGCGCGGCGATTTTCTCGGGCGCGGTGAAGAACACCTGCAGCTCCTCCTGCCAGATTGCCTCCAGGTCGGCGATGGGGATCTTGTTGTTGCACTTCCGGCAGAGATATTTCGGGGTGTCGCGGCGGACATACATCTTTCCGCCGCAGGCGCGCCACGCGAGCTTGCTGAAGGTGTGGGCGGGAAGCCGGCCGGGGAAGCGGTTGACCTGGCCCTGCTCCTCCTGGATCTGGTTGGCCTCGTTCCACAGCGCCTCGGGGATGATCGGTTCGCAGACCACCTGGCCCCATTCGGACTCCGGCTTGGCGGTCGCCTTCCAGTCGCCGTGCTTCTTGGCGCGGTTGAAGTAATAAATGCCCTTGGCCGAGGGCTCCCTGAGGATGCGAAAGACGCTCATGTCCCGCCACGGCCGGCCCTCGCGGGTGCGGTAACCTGAGGCGTTCAAGAGCTTGGCGATGGTGCCCTTCCGGCGGTGCTGCCGGAACAGCTCGTAAGCCTTGGCCCGGATGGGGGCCTCGTCGGGGTGGGGCACGAGCGTCTTGTCTACCCAGTGGTAACCGTAGGGACAGCGGCCGTTGATCGACTTGCCGAGTTTGGCGCGGGTGATGACCGCCGCGTTGACCCGTTCCACGATCTCCTCGCGTTCCCACTGGGCGAACACCGCCAGCAGGTGGAAGAACATCCGGCCGCCAGCTGGGCAAAATCCCCGGCCGCCGCAACTGAAGGCCCCATCCCATGAAAACCCTCACCGTCCAGCTCTCAGTCCTGGCCCTGCTCACCGGCTGCGTGGGTGTGAACTACCAGGTGGGCACCCCGCCCGAATCCGACCCCAACGCCTACGCGCCGGTGGCGTTCCCCACCGCGGTAGGACAGCTTGAACGGCGGCGCGTGGTAGAAGTAGGCGCAGGCCAAGCCGACGAGGCCGATCCAGACCACGCGCGGCTCACGCGCGAGCACGATCCAGAAGCCGGCCGCCGCACCGAGGACGTAGCCGCCGAGCGCTATGGCCCACGTTTCGCCACGCGTCAACAGTCCGTCCACCAACACGCGTTTGCCGCCGGAGAACGGGCTGCGGTCCGCCGGTTCCACCCGCAAATCCGTGCCCGAGTCAAAGTCGAAGATTTCGCCGGACGCATTCTTGGCCACTTCCAGCGCGAAGATGCCGGCCACCGTGACCGCAAGCCAACCCCAGTGGACAGGAACGTGGGCCGCGGCAACGGCGGCGCCGAGGAACATCGAGGCGGCCGACGCCAGGGAGATCTTGGGATCCGCCAGTCGCCAGAAACCCTGCGAGAAATTGAGCCGCGAGTTTGTCGAGTCCATGGGGCGCCCTTGGCTCCTTCGCGGGCAGCTTCAGGCGGCCCAACCGTTCAGGCTGCCCGGCAATTGCCATTCTCCCGCCCATTCTTCGCCCTGCCGGCGTGACCCGGCCGAGGCGTTCACCGACCTTGAGTAAACCGCGACCTAGGGGCCACTCAGAACCTGCAGCTCGATCCCGCCGGTGGGGCTGCCGAGGCTGCCGCCGTAGTTCACGAACCACCGGCGGCCTGCGGGGAGCGCGGGCAGTTTCACGGTTGTGAACCGGTTGCCGGCGCTGGCGCTGGGCAACGAGCTGCTGCTGATCACGAGGAAGCGGTCGCCGATCGCGGGCACGAAGCCGTTGACGAGCTTCACGTCGAGCGTGCCGGCCAAGGCCTTCACGCGGGAGCCCGAGCCGCACTGGAGCTGGTCAAACTCCGTGCCCGGCGTCAGCCCGCCGAGTTCGATCTCCAGCACGCCGTTCGTGGTCTGCGCGTAGTTCACGTAGTTGAAGGTCAACCGACCGATCGGCAGGCCGGGACGGAGCACCGCGTTGTTCGTGAACGGCCGGAGCGTGGACGAAGGTGCCTCGATCACCCCGTTGCCGACGAATTCGCCGCCGTCCAACTCGAAACCGTAACCGCTGTCGTTGCCGTTGCTCCCTCCGTTGCCGCCGTCCACATACAGCCTGCCGCCTTCAAGACGGAATTGCCCGGCAGTTTGGATGAACCTCCGTTCGCTGCGGAAGAGATTGCTCTGGACCGTGATCACGCCCGCGTTGGTCACCGGCAACAAGAAGCGCAGAGCACCGAGGGTGGGGCTCTTGGTCAGCCGCCCTTCGTTCAAGAAAGCGCCGGTCTGGGTGAAGATATTGCCCGCGCCGAAGGTGCCACTCCGATGCACCTTCAGCTCCGCACCGGGCAGGATGCGAACGAGACTACCCGGCTCCCAAACCGGACTCGACACCACGTCCACCTCGACGATGGAGGCGAGCTCGAACCGCGCGCCCGGCAGGAGATGCGGGAATGAGTTCGTGGGCCTGTAGAAGCGGCCGGTCAACCGCAGCACGCCCGGCCCGGCCAACGAGACGCCTTGGCAATCGAGCCACTCCGTCACTTCGAGCACGCCGCCGGGCCGAAGCTCGCCGCCGGCCAGCTCCAGCCGGTCGAGTTGGCGGTTTCCGGGGAAACTCAAGGCACCGCCCGCCAACCGTGTCAGTCCCGGTTGCCAAGCGCCCTCGACCTCGACGGCCGCGAGGGTTGAGGTCCCGATTTCCACGGCCCCGGCGCCCGTCACCGTGGAGGCCGGTAAGAAGCGGTGCGTCCCGCCGACGCTTGACTGATAGCTCAACCCCAGCACGGCCCCCGCCGCCACCGACACGGTTCCGCTGTGCCGGGTGACGCCTTCAAGCTTGAGCCGCCCGGTCTCGATGTCGATGCGGCCGGGGTTCTCCAACGCGCCGTTGAGGAGCAGGTCCTCGAAGTCCTTCGCGAGGTCGCCCGTGCCGCCGGCCCGGATGAGGCCTTCGTTCAGGGTGCGTGACGTGGCGTTGTAGCCGGACAGGCCGGCCAACCGCCCGCGGAGGTCCACCGTGCCGGCCGGCGTGTTGTGGAACACGGCGGTGCCGCGCAGGTCCACCCTTCGGTTCGTCACGACCAAGGTCCCAGAGTTCTCCCAGCGCACCGCGCCGTCCAACTGGAGCACGTTGAAGGACACCCGCCCGCGCGTCCGCAGCAGTCCGGGACCATCGACCATCACAGAGAGATCGGGTGCCCCGTCGAGGTCCAGCGTCTCGAAGAGATGCAGGCCCACGGTCGCGGAAATCACCGGCTGCCGCAGCGTGAGGGGAGCCTGCACGGTCAGGTTGCCATCGACGAAAGTCAGCCCGGCTTCGCCGACGTCGAGCGGGGCACGAAGGGTGACGTCCGCGGTCCTCGTGGTGAGGCCGCCGAGGAACGAGAGCTCGCCCGCCCAATCGCCATCCGTGCCGTTGAAGAGCACCGGGGCGGTCGTGCGGATGCGGCCGGCCGGGCCTTGGTCGAACCGGCCGCCTTGGGTCGCCAGCGAGCCGTTGGTGACCTCGATCAAGCCGTGGTTGTCCAGGTTGATGCCGGAGAAGTTCAGCGCCCGCGCACCGCCCTGGTGCCGGATCGCGCCGAAGTTCCGCAGCGTGCTCCTGGTCGCGGCGCCGCCGTCGCTGATGGCGTCGCGTTGGGCATCGGCGGCGTTGACCGGCGCGAAGGCCAGCTCCGCGCCCGCGGCCAAGGTCAGCGTGCTCTCGACGAGCGAGAGGGGGCCTTCCCGGAAAGTGAGCGGGCCGGCGAGCTGCAGCGCCTTCCGCAGCGTCTTCGTGCCGGTGCCCTCGACGACCAACGGACCGGCGACCTCAGCGACGCCATCCAACGTGCTCCGCCGGCGCAAGGTCAGCGGCCCGGCAAGCGTGAGCGGGTTGCGCGCGGTCAAGGTGCTGTTGTCGAGCACCAGCGGGCCTCCCACCTCGAAGCGGTTGCTCGCGACCAGCGTGCTGCTGGTGAGCGTCAGCGCGCCGCGCACGAACGAATCGTCGCCGAGCCGCAACGTGGAGCTGCCCAGCACGAGCGATTCGGCGGAACGCAGCCAACCGAGCGAGAGGTTCAGCGAAGTCCCCGTCACGGTCAGCTCCCCGGGCCGGTCGATCACCACGAAATCGCGGTCGGGCACCTTGCGCGTGCTCCAGTTGGTGGCGGTGGTCCAGAGGCCGTCCGTGAGGCGCGTCCAGAGCAACGGCCCCCGCACGTCGAAGCCCCAGGTGAAGTCGTTGGTAAGCCGGTTGCCCGCGCTGCTGGCGATGTCCCGCCGGAGCCGGACCGTATAGCGGTCTATCGTCAGGGGGGCCGCACGATGCCAGCGCACGATCCGGTTCGCCGGATCGTAGTCCACCCCCGTCGGCGTCACGGCCACGTCATCGGCGTTGCCCGGCACGCCGTCGGGACCGGCGCCGAGGACCTGCACGTTCGCGGCCGTCAACGTGGTTACGTCCATCGGCACGTCGAACTGCCCGCGGGCCTCGACCACGCCGTCCTCCGCCTTCACGCTGCCCGGCTCCGGCCAGACCGGTTTGGCCTTGGGCGGCAACACCTCGAAGTCCCACGTCACCGGTGCCCCCAACACGATCCGGTTCAGGTCCGCGACGTCGCCCGCCAAGGTGGCCCGATAGCGGCCGACCCCGATCGGTGCAGCCAACGTCAGCCTGAGCGAACTGGCACCCGCTTCAATCTGGAGCGTCCCCGCCACCGGCACATCGTCGGCATCGCCGCGGATTTGGTTCGGACCGGCTCCGGCCAAGATAAGAGTGGCGGGCGAGACGGTGGTCACGTCGAGCGGTTCGTCGAACTGCACGCGCACTTGGGTGATGGCCGTGATGGGGGAAATCGGCCCGGGCGCAGGTTCTCGGCCGACGATGCGCAACGGCGTCGTGTCCTGCAACGCGACGACCAATTCGTCGCTCCAGCGCGCGTTGCCGCCGGTATCGGTGGCTTTGGCGCGGACAGTGAAGTTCGTCTTCACGGCGGTGAGGGCCGGGGCGCTGCCGTGCCACTCGAAGGGCAGGTTCCCATCCGTCGCCACCAGTGCGCCGTCCACGTAGAACTCCACGTCGCGCACGAGCACGTCGTCGGTGGTGTCCGCGATCAAGCGGAGATTGCCCCCGGATTCGGAGATCCCCGGCAGTGGCAGCAACGCCTCCAGCTTGATCGACGGCGCGTTCGTGCCCGTGTCGGCCGCGCGGAAGTTCAGCGTCTGCAGGCCGCCGGCGGTGTCGGCCACGAAGGCGAGCCCGCGGTGGAGCGTCAAGGCCCGCGCCTCGCCCGGCGTGTTCCACGAGGCCAGGAACTTCGTCACGTCGCTCTCATCGCGCACGTCGTAGAGCGAGACGGCCAAAGTGCTCGCACCCGAGAAGCTGGTCACGGTGACCAACTGCCCCGCACCGTCCGTGGCGAGGTCATGGATGGCGGCCTGGGTCACCGGCTCTTTAGCGAGCAACCGGGGTGCGCCCAGATCGGTGAGGTCGACGATGGAGTAGCCCTGGAAATAGCCGGCATAGGCTCGGTTGCCCGCGGCGAAGAGCCGTCGCCCGTCCTCCAGCGGCGCGGCGCTCCCGGCGATCGCGAGCGCACCGAGCGGCAGCAGCTCCACGGTGTCGCCGGGCAGGAGCTGGCTGATGCGGAACACGCGCAGCTCGGCCGACGTCAGCGCGAGCACGAGGTCGCGCGTCACGGCCAGATCGCCGATGCCCGAGGGCAGCGTGGCTTCTCCGAGCGTGCGGCCATCGGCCAAATCCACCGCGTGCAGTTTTGCGCCGGAGGTGACGAAGCCCGTGCGCCCGGCGACGGCCACACGGTTGGCGTTGGCCAGCGCCACGTCCGCGACGACCACCGGCGCAGCCGGGACCGAGAAGTCCGCCACATAGAAGCGCGTGCCGGCTGCCAGCAGCGCGCGGCTGCCGTCCACCGCGACCGCCTTGGGAGATGCGGCCAAGAGCAGTTGCGACACGCGCACCGGGGTGAAGGGATCGCTGATATTCAGCACGCTGAAGCCCGTCGAGCCATCCGCCACGACCGCGAAGTCCCCGCTGACCGCCACGTCGAGCGCGGAGCCGGGGGTGTCCACCGAGGCGACCACGCCGGTCACGAGCACCGAACCATCAAGCGGGTTGCTGCGGTTGGTGAGCTCGGCCCCGTCGGGGATGCCGTCGCCATCGGAATCAGCCGAGCCTGGCGCGGTGCCCAAGATGCCCTCCGCCAGATCCGAGAGCTGGTCGCCGTCGGCATCCGGGAAGTCGTCCTCGATCATCATCGCGGTCGGGATGGTCGTGGATTGACCGGCGCGGGCCGACACGAAGTAGGCCGCGCCGATCCGGCCGCGCTCCGGTTCGGCGTAGAAGACCACATGGAAATTCTCCGGCGAAAGGATGAGCGGATCGAAGCGGCCCGCCGAGTTGAGCCGGCCCCGCTGCTGGAAGCCGGTCTCCAGATTCGCGATCAACCAGAGGCGTTCCGCCCGCGGGATCGGCATCGGTCCTGGGCTCGCTCCTCCGGCAGCACCACCGCCGCTTCCTCCTCCGCTTCCTCCTCCGCTGCCGCCACCTCCGCCTGCCGAGGCGGTCGCGAGGAACGCCTCCAACGTTGCTTGCTGTGCCTGCGTGCTCGCCAGCAGCGCCCGCTTCAAGCCGTCGAGCGGGAAGGCCCAGCCGTCGGCTTTGCGGGCGGCCATCGCCGCCCCGAACTGCGTCGCCGCCGCCGCGAGCCGTCCGCGATACGCGGCATCGGTCAGCCGGGTGCCGCCCGCGGCGGCGGCCAAGTGGGTCAACAGCGCGTCCACCTCCGCGGCCTCCGCGCCGTTGGGGCGCGGAGCGGCCAGTAGCGCGGCCCGTTCTGCGGGGGAGACGGCGATGCCGGCGTCCCCGTCCTCGGCCACGGCCGCGGTGGCGAGCCCGAAGAAGGGGAACCACGCCGCCGCATGCTCGGGCGCGGCGATGCCGCCCCACCGGGTCCCGTCGAGCACCGCGGCGAGGTAGTTGCCCGCGGCTTCGGAGAGGGCGAACTGGCGGGTGAGTTCGGTGACGCCCGTGCCCAACGCCGCGGTCAAGGCCGCCGAGGCGCCGGCATCCTGTGGCCGGGGCAGGCCCGCGGGCGCCGCGCCGCCGCGGTTGCCGCCGGCCGCTTTGCAGGTCGCTGCCGCTTCGGTGTAGTCGCCGTGGAGCAGGTAGGCGTCCCAACCTAGCTTGGCCACCCCGCCCACATAGGGCAGGCAGCCGAGCATGGTGCCCACGCCTTCCTCGGCGAAGGTGTCCGCGCAGGCGTCGCCGTCGAACTCGTCGAACGCGGCGCAGTCGGCGGTCGCGTTGCCGGCCCCTTCCAACAAGCCCAGCCCGCATTTCTTAAGGTTGAAGGGTGCGCTGTTCTCCGGCAGCGCCAGCAGGTCTTTGCCGAAGCTGATCGCGCCTTTGGCCACCTTGACGCTCTGCTGAAAGCAGTCGCCGATGGGGCGGTCCTTGGGCGGATCATCGCAGTCCCCGGTGCGGCAGCGTCCGTCCGGTCCCGGCCCCGGTCCTGGCCCGCCCGGCCCGCCGCCGCCGCTGCCGGGGTTGTTGCCGTGCCAGCCGGGCTGGAGCACACCCACGCCGGGATCGGTCACCGCAAACTTTCCATCGGGCGTGATGGTCATCGGCCCTTGAATCTCCCAGCGGCCGGTGTCGTGGTTGAAGCTCCACAGCGCGGTCTTGGCGCCGGGCGGTAGTTTCTCGCCCGTCACCGGGTCCGGCAAGTTGGGGAACTTCACCGGCACCGGGCGGTCAAAGTTGCTGGGGCCGTCGGTCTGGATGGTGATGACCAACGGGAAGACCAACCCCGCGGGCAAAGGTTCCGGCAGGCGGTCCGCCGGCACGGGCGCGATGCCCACCCGGCCTCCCCGCGCTCCGTTGTCCGCGAACAGCGCGTTGGCCGGCACCATGATCTCCACGCCAGCCAGGGCCGGATTGGCCGCCAGCACCGAGGGCGCGAACGTGATGCGAGTCTCCACGACCGCGCTGACCGGTTGCAACGCGTCGGACTGGATGAACGGCAGGTAGATGACGCCGTTACCGCCGGCGAGGTTGTTGGTCTTGCCCGGCACCGCTTCCCACGCCTTGCCGACAAACGGGTAATAGGCGCCGCTGGGCCACTGGCTTCCCGGCGCGGTGCGACCGTCCACATGCACGAAGAATCGGCCCGCCGGGGCCGGCTGCAGGAGGAAGGAACCGTCGGCTCGGGTTACCGCCCGCAGGTCTTCCTCCTTGCCATCCACCGACACCGTGACGCCGGCGAGGGGCCGGTTGCTGCCATCGGGATTTTTCTCGGCGGCGAAGACGTGCCCGATCACCGCGGTTTCGCCCACGGCCACATTGTTCATGGTGTCGAACCGCAGCGCGAGCGTTCCGCCCGGGACCGTGTCCCCGTCGGCGTCCAGTTCAAAGCCCGCCGCGTCGTGCAGGCCGGTCCCATCCAGGGTGACCGTCACCTGGGCTGCGCCCGGCAACGGCTCCAGGAAAAACAGGCTGACCGCCCGGCGATCCGTGGCGAGTTCCGTGCGCGCGAGCAGGCGACGGCCCGCCGCTTCGGCAAACAGGCTGTTGGCCGTGAGCACCGTGTCCTCCGCCAGCACGCCATCGAAACGGATCACCGTCTCCCGCGTCACCGCCACGCCGCTTTCTCCGGCCGCCGGTGACGAGTCGGCGACTTTGACCGCCCGCACTTCACCGATCTGGCGCAGGCGGAAGAATCGGGTCACCGGAGCCGCGGCCAGCGTGACCGTCCATTCGCCTCCGGCCGCCACCGGCGTCTGCGCCAGGGCGGCGAAGTCAGGGGCCGAAAGGTCGGTCGCGGATTCCAGCACATAGCCGCCGGGTTCGCTGCTCCAGCGCAAACGCACCTGGCCGTCCGGCAACGGATCAAGCTGGAGTGCCGGCTGGGCGTAGCCTACCCAGGCAGTGACCAGCGGAACTGCGAGTGCCGCCAGCAGGCGACGGAACGGGAATCGGCGACGCATAAGGCTTGGGCTTGGAGGTTGAGGTTGACCGTCGCCAAGCTGCGCCACTCGTCTCCAATGGCAAATTCAAACTCCTGCCCTCAGCGGCGCCGGGTGTGAGACCAAATTCTTCCTTTATGCCGCGAGCGACAGGGTGTCGTTGCGAGCAGCGTGCTGATTGAGTCGGTATTTCCAGAAGTCCTCCAGACG
>JAYUSF010000368.1:0-9567 GCA_043755815.1 Verrucomicrobiota bacterium | reverse complement strand
CCGCCAACTGGGCCAGATCCCGTCCCGTTCCCCGCACCCTCGCGGCATAGAGGTCATAGTTTTGCATTATCACATCTATGCTCGCAACGGGGGCTGGGCAGGACGCTTACACTACATCGATGTCATACCGCATAGCCTATGACTTCTACGCTATCGCCGAACAGAGGTGCTTCGCACTCCGCTTACAGTAGGCGGCCGACAGGTCGCAGCAGACGGCCCGGATCATCGCTCCGGCCTGCCGCAGCAGTGGCCAGAACTGCGCCAGCGCGGCGGCCCCCTTGCCCCGGGCCACCCACACGACCCGGCCGTCCTCCAGATTGATGACCACGGTGTAGAACTCCCGCGCCTTGCCCACGTAGATCTCGTCGATGGACAGATAACGCAGCCCGCGCAGGTCCGGCCGGCCGAAATCCGCCTCCAGGCGCTTCTGGACCAGTTCCTTTACCGTGTCCCAGCCCAAGCCGGTGAAACGGGCCACGTCCGCCGGGCACATCACCTGGGCGAGCGGCTGCGTGAACGATACCAGTCGATAGGTGAGCCGACCGTAGGCCGGGGCAAAAGGGGGCCACTTCGAAGGTGGCCGCACATCCCGGACAGTGGAGCTTGGGCACCTCGGCCGCTAGGGATATCGGCCGCAGCCCGAAGGGCGCCAACTGAAGTTCCCTCCGCCGTTTGCCCTTGCGGAACACCTCCCATCCGCCGCAGTGCGGGGAGACCAGTCGCTCCGGCTTAACCGTGAGAAACACTTTTAGCACGTCCTCACCCGTCTCGATATCCACCGCCTCATACCCCGACTCGACGCCAAACACCTTCGCTAAGAAGCCCGCTTTCACACGGCCAGCTTATGAAAGCCTAGTTCCAGAAACCAACTTCCTGGATGAACCCTTCAAAGTGACTCCGCAGCGCCGTGAAGCGGATGTTCGGATGGATTATGTCCAACTGTCGGCCAGTTCCCGACCACTAAATATCGAGGAAGGCGCCACGACTTCTAGCCAGATGGCCCCATACGCCTCAGATTCCGAGGTTTGGTCTCTTCAGTTGGACATCATTAACTTTAAGAAGGGTTCTTACCCACAAACCTCACATCTTCGGGCCGAATCCAAGCAAAACTGTTCCCGGAGTGCTTGAATCAACTCGAACAGTCGAATACTCAACAAACTCCACATTTTCGTCAATTGTCAAACAGACGAAACAGAGCTAACCCATTCGATAATTGCCATATCAGCAACGTCCCCTTTTCGCGATCCAACCCGAACTATTCTCGTGTAACCACCAGTCCTATCCGCAAAGACAGGAGCAATTCGATCGAAAAGAATATGAACGACATCCTCACTCGATTTCCACTCCTCACGCAAAATCTTACCAGGCTTCGCTTTTGAACCTTTGAAAAAACTCCTAGCCTGCTGCCTCAATTTCGCCGCAGCAAGCCTTCGGTAGTGGACGTTTCTACCCGCAGCATCCTTTGAAACAGGCCCAGGCGTCTCAGCTTTGCCCGCAGCAGTAACAGCCGCATTCCCAAGCTTACCCAAAGTTACAAGCTTTTCGGCGACCGGCCTCAACGCCTTTGCTTTGGCAATAGTTGTCGTAACTCTTGAATGCTTAATTAGACTACAAGCCAGATTTGCGATGAGAGCATTCCGATGCTCCGACTTTCTTCCCAGTTTATTATTGCGTTTAAGATGCCTCATGGTTGCGCGTCAGTTTTTCTTCATCTCGGCCTGCGCTTCCAACAAAGAGGAATCAAGATTCATTCCCAAAGAAAGCCCAAGTGATGACAATTTTTCCTTAATTTCGTTCAAGGATTTCTTACCAAAATTGCGGTATTTCAGCATTTCCTGTTCCGTCTTCATCGCAAGCTGTCCAACCGTAGTAATGTTAGCATTATTCAAACAATTTGCCGCACGGACGCTTAGCTCAATTTCATTAACTGACATGTTGAGAAGCTTTCGCAACTTGGCCTTCTCATCATCAACGGGCTTTTGTTCAACTTCAAACTCGATCGCATTCTTATCATATCCGACGAAGACATCCAAATGATGCTGCAAAATCGCTGATGATTGTAATAAAGCATCATCAGGAGTCAACCGACCGTCAGTCCAGATTTCAAGAACCAGCTTATCGTAATCCGTGCGTTGACCCACTCGCGCCGACTCAACCGCATACCTAACTCTAGAGACGGGTGAGAAGATCGAATCGATGGCGATCGTTCCGATTGCTTGGTCTTGCTTCTTGTTCTCATCTCCAGGGCAGAATCCCCTGCCCACCTTTACCTCAACCTCCATCTCGAACCGTCGCTTTTTGTCGAGCGTGCAAATGACCTGCTTGGGATTCACAATTTCAACATTTTGATTAAGTTGAAAATCACTCGCCACCACCAAACCCTCCTTGTTCACCGAAAGCAATAGTGATTGGGGTTCGCGGTTCATGATCCTAAATCGGATCTTCTTAAGATTAAGAACAATATCAGTGACGTCTTCGACCACACCTTCAATGGCGGAAAACTCATGCATCGCTCCATCGATTTTGATGGAAGTGATAGCCGCACCTTCCAGAGAACTTAGAAGAACTCTCCGCAATGAATTCCCAATCGTGTGCCCGTAACCGGTTTCAAAAGGTTCAGCGACAAACCTCCCGTAAACGGGGCTGGCTGTGGCTTCGTCCTTACTTAACCGCTTTGGTAATTCAAACCGACCTAATCGAACTGGCATTTTCTTCTCCTAATCTAAGAGTATTTAAAATTTTACGATGTTTTACATCGATTCTGTCTAATTTCAAACAGAATGGTGAAACATGTCTAACGTGAATAGAACTCAACAACCGCTTGGTCATTAGCAATCGGTGCGATCTCCTCACGACTAGGTGTTCTCAACAATTTGACCTTGAGTAAATCTTTATCGACAACAATCCAATCCGGAACGTGTCGACCGGCAGAAAGTTCTACCCCTTTATTTGCAAGTTGCCGAGAACTCGCGACCTGTTTTACCTCAATCAAGGCATTAGGACGGACGACGTAGCTCGCAATGTCCACCTTTTTGCCGTCCACTAAAATGTGGCCATGACAAACTAACTGCCTAGCTGCCGCCCTTGTCGGCGCAATGCCCGAAGTAAAGACGACGCTGTCTAAGCGGGTCTCAAGGATCTGTAGCATTTTTTCCCCAGTTACGCCACGACCTCTTAATGCCTTTAAATAGACATTCCGGAATTGCCGCTCTTGAAGTCCGTAGAAAAAACGTAGCTTTTGTTTTTCTTGTAGCCCGACCGAATACTCACTTACTTTTCGACGGCTCTTGGGACCGTGGACTCCCGGCGGGTAGTTTCTTCGTTCCAAATATTTAGAACTCCCGAAAATCGGAATTCCAAATCGCCTGCTTATGCGAACTCGAGGTCCAGTATATCGTGCCATAAAATATTCGCCTTAAACTCTACGTTTTTTCCGAGGACGGCAACCGTTGTGAGGAATCGGCGTAACGTCACGAATGACGGAAAGCTCTAGTCCAATAGCTTGTAACGCCCTTATCGCGGACTCACGCCCCGATCCCGGCCCGTTTACATGAACCTCGACATCCCGCATACCGTGGGCCATGGCTTGCCTCGCAGCATCCTGAGCCGCTTGCTGGGCCGCAAATGCGGTGCTCTTTCGAGAACCCTTAAACCCAACCCGCCCCGCGGAACTCCACCCCAAAGTGTTTCCAGCCAAGTCAGTGATTGTTACCAGAGTGTTATTAAACGTTGCAACGACATAGACAACGCCACTGGATATATTTTTTGCCCCTTTGACCTTTACAATCTTAATCGCTTTAGGATCGTCGCCTAACAACTCCGCGGCGGATGGCGCCGCCGTTGCGCCCAAGATTTGGGGCCCGCCAGAGCCAACATTCGTTTCAGTCGAACCGTTGGCAATCTTCGGATCTTTTTCGTTGATTTGCCTGCTATTTTGATCAGCCATAATTCTCCCTAAAATTCCATACCAACGTCACTTTGTTGCCGATTTTGCATTTTGACTGCGTTGAACCCCAACGGTCTTTCTAGGCCCCTTCCGAGTTCGGGAGTTAGTTTGGGTCCGCTGGCCCCGGACAGGTAATCCCCTCTGGTGCCGATTGCCGCGGTAAGATTTAATTGACTGCAATCGCTTTAGATTTATCCCAATTTCTCTCCTCAGGTCGCCTTCGACAACATAGCCACCATCTTGGACCGCATTGACTATTTGAGAGATCTGCTGCTCAGTAAGATCCTTTGACCTAATTGTCTGATCAATTTCGGCTTTCTCCAATATCTGGAGTGCGTTGACCGGACCAATTCCAAATATGTAACGAAGAGAAATTCCGATACGCTTGTGGCTTGGAATATCTACACCTAAAATGCGTGGCATATCGTTTAACCTTGTCTTTGTTTATGTCGTGAATTGGAGCAGATTACTCTCAGAACTCCGACTCTTTTGACAATTTTACAATTTTCGCACAACTTTTTAATTGATGCTCTAACTTTCATATTTTTCTGATTTCAAATAGTAAAATCGCCTTCCTGAGTCAGGATCTCTGCACCCGTTTCGGTGACTAATACCGTATGTTCAAAATGGGCAGACATTTTTCTATCGCGGGTGACTACAGTCCAACCATCCTTCAACACCTCAACAGCCGCTTGACCTGCGTTTACCATCGGCTCTATCGCTATGGTCATGCCCCTAACAAGGGAGCAAGACGCGGCATTCGAAAAGAAATTTGGGATCTGCGGTTCTTCATGCAAGTTTCGACCAACCCCATGGCCAACGAACTCCCTTACAACGCTATATCCCGACCGTTCAACACAGGATTGGATCGCTTTCGATATGTCACTTATCCTACAACCATCCCGAACCTGCGAAATTCCAGAATGCAACGCACTTTCGGTTATGTCGAGAAGTTTCTGGATTTCCGGCGAAACTCCTCCGACGACAAATGATTTCGCAACATCACCAATAAAACCACCTTTTTGAATGCCAACGTCAATTTTTACAACGTCACCGTATTGCAAAACCCTTTGCCCGCCAATCCCATGTAACACCTGCTCGTTAATTGAAATGCAGCACTGTCTTGGGAATCCCCTGTATCCTAAAAAAGCACTCTCTGCCCCCAACGACGCAAGAATCTCTCCTACAGCGTTATCAAGAGAAAGTGTCGTAATCCCTGGCCGAACATACTTTTCTATTAAACCCAGTGTCCTCGCAGCAGCTCGACCAGCTTCTCTCATCTTATGAATCTCTAAGTCAGTCTTGGCCAAGTTTTTAGGTTGCCTCATTCTAAGATTCGGATGACGCCAGTTCATCGCCCTTTGACTCTCGCTTTCTTAAGGAATCCGTCGTAGTTTCTCATAAGAAGAAACGACTCAATCTGCCTCATCGTATCTAGAAGAACTCCAACGGTGATCAGCATTGAAGTTCCTCCGAAAAATTGTGCGACCGAATAATCGATGCCCAGAGATTTGGTCAATACAGTGGGAAGAATGGCGATAGCAACCAGTGAGATTGCTCCGGCAAATGTAATTCTCCCCATTGAACGGTGGAGGAAATCACTTGTTGCGATCCCTGGGCGAACTCCCGGAATGTAGCCCCCATATTTTTTTAAATCATCCGCCACTTGTAGCTCGTTAAATTGAGTGGCAACCCAAAAGTATGAGAAAAATACGATAAATAATCCCTCGACCATGACATAAAACCAGCTACCGACATGTGCAAACCGAGCAAGCGTGGTAAGAAACTGGTAATTAGGATATGAAGAAGACAGTTTTTCGAAAAGCAGTCCCGGGAACATCAAGATCGCCTGAGCGAAAATTACCGGCATGACCCCAGCGTAATTGATTCGCAGTGGGAGAAACGACGAAGTGCCAGAAAATACCTTTTTGCCAACAGCACGCTGAGCATACTGCACGGGAACCCTGCGCTGCCCCTGAGTAAGCAAAACCACCCCGGCAACCACCGCAAACATCAACAGTAAAAGAAGTGCCCCATGCAGCCAGTTGACACTGCCCGGCGTCGAAAACAATGCCGAGAGTGATTTCATGGCGCTTGGTAAACGTGCCAAAATCCCGATCGTTATTACCAGTGAGATTCCATTTCCAATTCCTCTTTCCGTTATCTGCTCCCCAAGCCACATGAGGAGCAGTGTTGCGGCAGTTAGAATTGTGACGGTTTGTAAACGGTAAATCCAAAGGTTGTCTTCCAGAACGATTCTTCCAAAAAATCCCGAAAATGTCTTCTCTGGATTCTCCCATCCAATCGCCAGCGCAAAGCCCTGCCCAACGCAGAGAAGAACCGTTATGTAGCGTCCGTAAGCAACGATTTTCGATCTTCCGCCCTCCTCTCGCGACAATTTATTTATCCTTGGGATGACCGCGGAAAGCAATTGAAGTATGATGGTCGCGCTGATATAGGGCATTATGCCCAAAGAACCGATTGCGCACTGTTCCAGAGCTCCGCCCGTAAACAGACTATAAAGAGAAAAGATTGAACCGCCATCTCCATTTTGAGATTGAATCCTAGCAAAATACTCGGCGAGCAACGCACCATCCAACCCCGGAATCGGGGTCATCGAAATCAAGCGACATATGAAAAGGATTCCCACCGTAAAAAGAATCCTAGATCTCAGTTCCGGAATCTTTAAACATACCGACATTGTTCCAAACAATTGGGAGAACATTTTAAGTGTCAATGCCGATCACGGAACCAATTCAATGCGACCACCAAGAGCTTCGACAATATTTCGCGCCTGTTCACTCGATGCTTGGACCTTAATAAGAAGTTTTTTGGTAAAATTCCCTTTACTCAATAATTTGACCTCGGATTTACCCGCTTTTATTATTCGCCTGTTAATTAAAGCTATCTGGTCAACTGTTGAATCGTTATCAAATATCTCTAACGCCTTAAGATTAACGATTTGAACCTTGGTTTGAAATCGACGGTTATTGAATCCTCTCTTGGGAATCCTTCTTATCAGAGGCATTTGACCGCCTTCAAACCCGATGCGAATCGAACTGCCCGAACGAGCCGACTGCCCTTTTCCCCCTCGGCCGGAGGTTTTCCCATGTCCACTCGATTCTCCACATCCTAGACGCTTCCTCCGGTGTTTGGAGCCGAGATTTGTTTTTAAGTTATGCAACTCCATATTATCGAAATTATCGTGCTTTTGTTGAGAGGCCCCTAACCTCAAATATTCGCTCACGACTCCGCAAGCTCAGCAAAGCTTTAAGAGTTGCTTTCGCGACATTGGCCGGGTTCTTAGATCCAAGTGATTTCGAAAGTATGTCCTTTATTCCAGCAGATTCCACAACAGACCTGACGGTTTTACCGCAAATCAAACCCGTCCCGGGACTTGCAGGTTTTAAAAGAATGCAGGCTCCGTCAAACTCTGAAATAACTTGATGGGGTATAGTGTTTTTGGATATCGGGATCTTGGACATTTTTCCCCTAGCGTTGTCACCACCCTTGCGAATTGCATCGCTAACTTCATGTCCTTTCCCCAAGCCCAAACCTACCCGGCCACCCTTGTCACCAACTACTATCAATGCGCTAAAACTAAACCTTCGTCCCCCTTTAACCACCTTAGAAGACCGATTGATGAAAACAGTCTTCTCAACTAAACTATCATTCTTATCATCCTGTTCCCGGAAATCCCGACGACGCCCCCCTGGTCGGAACGACCTATCAGGGCGATTTCCTCGCGTTGCGGGTCGATCGGAACCCTGAACTCCCTGAGGAATCATAGGTGCGACTGTGACTGCAGCCACCTTATTTTTAGCCTCATTATCTTCAGACACAAAGATCCTTAATTTAGAATTTCAAACCCGACAGACGAGCCGCATCAGCTAGCGCAGCAACTTTCCCGTGATATTTCCGTCCGCCCCGATCAAATACAATGTATTCAATTCCCGCGCTGACAGCCATCTCACCGGCCTTTTGACCGACAATCCTCGCGCACGCCACATTCGACCCTCGTTTTGCTAGTTCAAGCCGCTTGTCTAAAGTTCCGACAGAGGCCAATGTCCGACCCGTAGAGTCGTCAATGAACTGAACAAAGATATTCTGATTTGTGAACTTTACGCTCATCCTAGGTCGGTTTGCGCTGCCAGAAACTTTTGCTCTGACATTATTGTGTCGCCGAATTGCCAGCCGGCGTTTTTTTTCAATATTCATATCGGTTGATAGCAATGACAGATTCAGGTTACTGAACCGTTTTTCCTTCTTTCCGGACAACCTTTTCACCGGCGTATCTGACTCCCTTACCTTTGTAGGGTTCCGGCGGATAGTAGCTTCTTATTTCCGCAGCAACCCTACCAACCGCTTCCTTACTGGCACCTGCAATGGTCAGTTTTGTGTTATCTTCAACCACCACCTGAACTCCAACTGGAAGTGCGTAGAGAATTGGGTGGCTGAAGCCAAGCATTAGATTAACCGAGTTCCCTTGGACGCTAGCCTTGAAACCTACACCTTGAATCTCGAGTCGTTTCTGATAACCCTTGCTGACCCCCTCAACAAGGTTATTGACAATCGATCTTGCCAAACCATGCATCGCCCGACCGGTCGAACTCTCATCTAGCCGTTCGACCCGAATCACTGAACCATCTAAAGTAACCTTTGTTAAAGGAGGCAACTTTACGTCCAGAGAGCCCTTTGGGCCTTTGGCGGAAACCAGAGTGCCACTAATTTTCAGTTCTATCCCACTAGGGACATTAATCGGTTGTTTACCTACGCGTGACATTGTATTTTCTCCTACCAGACATAGCACAACAATTCGCCGCCGGCGTTGTCTTTTCTCGCTTCGGTCCCGGTCAGAACACCCTTCGGTGTCGATAGAATGGCTATTCCCAAACCCCCGAGAACCCTAGGAATTGATTTCGAGCCGACATATCGCCTAAGTCCCGGTCGACTTATTTGTTTTAAATTGGTTACTGCGCTTCGATTTTCATGATACCTGAGAGTGATACGTAATACTTTCTTAATCGTCCCCTCAACAGAAACATTCGCAACGTAACCTTCTTTCGAAAGCACCTGAGCGACAGCTTCTTTCAGTTTAGAATGTTGGATCAAAATCACCGGCAGTTTCGCGTTTCCGGCATTTCGGATTTGAGTTAGCAGATCAGAGATCGGGTCATGCATAACAATGTTACCAGCTAGACTTTATGACGCCTGGGATTAACCCGAACATGGCCGCCTCCCGGAAAGTAAGTCGTGAAATTCCATATTTTCTGATAAACCCACGCCTGCGGCCGCTGAGTCTGCAACGATTTATAAGACGTGTAGGACTGGCATCTTTCGGAAGCTTTGCCAACCCAATATAATTACCCTTCGCCTTTAGTTCCGCCCGCTTAGCAGCAAATTTTTTGACAACAGCAGTTCTCTTCAGGTTTCTTTCAAGCCAAGATTTTTTTGCCATATGATTTTCTTCTTAGTTACTTGCTGAAGGGAAGTCCCATTTCCTTCAATAACAACAATGCTTCTTTGTCGTTCTTGGCAGACGTAACAATTGTCACATCCATTCCCTGCTGCCGTTTGACCTTTTCTAGCTCGATATCTGGAAAAATCGACTGGTCCGGGAA
>JAYUSF010000367.1:0-30918 GCA_043755815.1 Verrucomicrobiota bacterium | reverse complement strand
TCGGTAACAACTGTGGGCGGTTTCCCCCGGAAACCGCTGCGGGTTGCGGGGCAACCCGCCCACGGTCTAGGCCGGATGTCTTCGGGAAATGGTATGGGGCCAGCTGAGAACGAATTCCTTTTGCTGCCCTCAAATTGCCCCGGCGGCGCCACTCCTCCGGCGACCCGCTTCGAGCCGCAATCTGGGCCTACTCGGACTTCTCTTTCAGCACCCGGAAGCTGCCCTGGCCATCGCGGACGAAGTTCAGCAGGACTCCGTTCCTCACATCGCCCTGTTTGACGGCTTCGCGGAATTCCGACGGTGAAGTGACGGTCTCGTGGTTGATCTCGGTGATGATGTCGCCGGGTCGCAAGCCCCGCTCGGCGGCGGGACTGTCGGGTTCCACTTCGATGACGATCACGCCGGGCCGGACCTCGGCGCCAAACTTCTTCGCAGTCTCCTTGGTCAGCGGCTTCACCTTCAGACCCAACAGCAGCGTTTCGGCTTCGGCCGGCGCGCGGCGGGGACGGGCCGACGCGACGAGCGGGCCTTCCTCCGGAAACGGCTCGGGACGCACCCTGATCTTCAGGCTCTTGCCCAGCCGATGGACGTCGAGCGTGACGACTTCGCCGGGTTTCTTCCGGCTGACAAGAGCCCGCAGTTCCGCCGATTCCTTCACCGCCTTGCCGTCCACGGCGGTGATGACATCGCCGTCCTTGAGGTCTGACTTGGCCGCCGGACCCTCAGGCACGCGGCCGTTCACGACCACGCCCTCCTTCAGATCCTTGAGCATCTCGGCGTAGTCCTGATTGTCACGCAGGTTGCCGATGCTGATACCAAGCCAGGCGCGGGTGAAGCGGCCGTGGGTGATCAGCTCGGCGCTGATTTCCCTGGCCAAGTTCGACGGAATGGCGAAGCCAATGCCCGTGCCCAGACCGCGGATCAGGGAATTGATCCCGATGACCTCGCCGTCGAGGTTGACCAGCGGGCCGCCGGAATTGCCGGGGTTGATGTTGGCGTCCGTCTGGATGAAGTCCTGCTCCATGGAATTTCCGCGCATGGAGAAGGGCATGACATTGTTGCGGCCCTTGGCGCTGACGTGCCCGAACGTGAAGCTGCGTTCCAGCTCAAACGGCGCGCCCACGGCGATGGCAAATTCCCCGACCCGCACGGCGCCGGAATCGGCCAGCTTGGCGGCTTTGAGATCTTTCGGAGGCTCAATCAGCTTGATGACCGCAATGTCCGACCTCGCATCCAGACCGGTCAGCTCGGCCTTGAACTCGCGGCCATCGCTGAGCTTGACCTTGATCTGTTCGGCGTCCTCGACGACGTGCTGGTTGGTCAGGATGTAGCCGTCATCCCGGATGATGACCCCGGAACCGTTGCCCGTTGGGGCCGGTGGGCGACCGCGTCTTGGGTCCTTGGGGGCGTCATTCTTGCGTTGGTCGAAGTATCGCTCCATCTGCTCGCGCAGTTCCTCCGGGAACATCTCCATCAGCGGGTGGCCCGTGGCGCTTTCCTCGTCGACCTTCTGCACCACGCTGATGACGACGACGGAGGGGGCGACCTCGGCGGCGATCTCGACGAAGGCCTCGTTGAGCTGGCGGGCAATCGCGCGCGCCGAACCCGCTTCTTCCTTGGCCGAGAGGGGGTTGGCCAGGGCGAGGACCAACGCCATAAGTGCGGCTCGGGCCGTCTGCTGCCGGATCAGATGCATGGCGGGACGTTACGGTGGTCCGGCAACGGTGCAACCCTGCGTGGTGCGACCCTGGGGCCGGAACTTCCCGTGCCGCGCCGTTGACCGACGCCCCGCGCCGCCGATAGCGTCCCGCCACCATGCTTCCCGTCATCGAGCAGTTGCTGATCCTGCAAGACCGCGACCGCCGGCTGCTGCGCCTGAAAGCCGAGCTGGCCGATGCGCCGCTCCAACGAAAACGGCTCCAAGACAAGGCCGCGCAGACCCAGGCGGTCTTCGAGGCCGTGAAGCTGAAGGGTCGGCAGATCGAGAGCGACCGCAAGAAGCTCGAGCTGGAAGTCCAGTCGAAGGAGGAATTCATCCGCAAGCTCGAGACCCAGCAGGGCGCCACCAAGAGCAACGACCAATACAAGGCGTTCAACCACCAGATCGAGACCACCAAGGGCGAGATCCACGCCCTCGAAGACAGCGAGATCGGGTTGATGGAAAAGGCGGAGGCGATCGCCAAGGAGATCGATTCGGCGGCCAAGACCGCGGCGGCGCAGAAGGCGGAATCGGACAAGCAGCTTGCCGATCTCGCCACGCGCGAAGCCAACCTGAAGCAGGAATTTGAGGTCGCCTCGGAGGAACGGGCCGGTCTGGCTGACCAGGTCGAAGAGTCGGCCCTCGCCGTTTACGAGCACCTGCTGGGGCGGAAGGGCGACAACGTCGTGGTCGGCATGAAGGGCGGCAACTGCGGCGGCTGCCACATGCAACTGCAGAAGCAGACCATCGTGCAGGCCAAGGCCCAGACGGGGCTCGTCACCTGCATCAACTGCACCCGGATCCTCTATTGGACGCGCGACATGGACTGCTGAGGCAGCCGGCGGAACTGCGGATCGGGCTTCAGCGCCGCGAGCAGTTCGCTGACGCTGCGCTGGTGTCCCGGGAAGACGAATTTCGGGGCCACTTCGGCGAGGGGGCGCAGCACAAACTCGCGTTCGTGCGCCCGCGGATGCGGCAGGATGAGGTCCGGCCGATTGAGAACGGCGTCGCCCCAGGCGATCAGGTCCAGATCCAGCGGTCGGGACTCGTTGTGGCTCCGCTTGGCCTGCCGGCCGAACTCCCGTTCGATCGCCTGCAGTTTCGCCAACAGGGTCGCCGGCAGTTCGGCCTGGGTGGGAGGGAACACCACCACCGCGTTGGCAAACCGGGGTGAACCGGGCGGGCAATCGACCGGCGTCGTCTCCCAGAGCGAGGAGCGCCGGACCGGGCCCGCGCCCAGGGAATCCAAGCGGTCCATCGCCGAAAGGAGCTGCCGCCCGGGCTCACCCAGGTTGGCACCCAGCGCGACGATCACCGGGCCGGTGCTCATGTCGCGACGCGTTCGATCACGGGCACCCGCCGGGCGAGCAGTTCCTCCAACCGTTGGAAGTTGGAAGGCGGATTGAACACCCGTTTGGGGAACCAAAACGAGGTCGTCATGTCGATGAAGATGAAGCAGCCGTCTGGGCGGATGATGACCCGCGGCACGGTGTCCCAGGCGTGCTCCTTGCTGCGGCCGTCGTCGCGCGCCGTGACGAAACCGTCCCCGTTGAACGTCGCGGTGCCCATGCGGGATGCACCCTCGAAGTGCCGGCTCAGGCCGCGGATGAAACCGCGCCGCTGTGCCCGGGGGCTGAACGACCAGAACCAGATCAGACCGAAGAGCACCGGCACGACCACCAGGGCCAGCCACCAGAGCGGATCGTCCGCGCGCTGATCCGCCACCGAGCGATACCACATGAGCCCGGCGCCGAGCACGGCCAGCAGCACGGTGCCGAATCGTGCCCCCGGGTTGGTGCGAACGCCGGGCGGCAACCGGTCGTAGGCCTCGAGGAACAGCTCCTCGTTTTCGACGTAGTCGACTCGGATGGGAGCGAAGTCAGACATCATTTTAATCCCAACACGTCCTGCATGTCGTAGATGCCTGGAGCACGGCCGACCACCCACTGGGCAGCCCGGAGCGCACCGTTGGCAAACGTTTCGCGGCTGCTGGCCTTGTGGGTCAGCTCCACCCGCTCGCCGTTCGCCGCGAAGATGACCGTATGATCGCCCACCACATCGCCGCCGCGCAGCGCGTGGATGCCGATCTCGGTGTCCGTGCGCTCGCCGGTGATGCCCTTGCGGCCGTGGCGCAGGGCTTCCTCCAACTGTAGCTTCCGCACGTCGGCGAGGATTTCGAGCAGCGTAGTCGCCGTCCCGCTGGGAGCATCTTTCTTCAGCCGGTGATGCATTTCGACGACCTCAAGGTCGAAGGAGGGGCCGAGGATTTCCGCGGCCTTGTGCGTGAGCCAGAACAGCGTGTTAACGCCGGTCGAGAAGTTCGTGGCCCAAACCATCGGAATCTGGGCGGCGGCGGTGCGGATGACCGCCTTCTCGGCGTCGTTGTGGCCGGTGGTGCCGATGACCAGGGCCTTGCCGTGCCGGGCACAGAGCGTCGCGACGTCGGGCGTCGCATGGTGGAGCGTGAAATCGATGACCGCGTCACACTGGGCGATCGAGCCGGCGAGGTTGTCGCCCACGTCGGTGGCGCCGACGACCTGGACCTCAGGAATCCGGGCGGCGCAACTGATCAGCGTCTGACCCATGCGCCCCTTGGCCCCGTTGATGATGAGCTTCGTCATTTGCCCGGCAGGGATACCAACGGCCCGCGCGGAGGGCGAGGGGAGAAAGGACGCCCGCAGCAACGCCGTCGCCGCGCCCGTTCTGGCCGGATCCGTTCAGGGTGAAAAACCCCTTTCCAAAGCACGGGCCAGTTCCGACGCTCCGCTCCCGTTCCGTATGTTTACCGGCACCTACACCGCGATCGTAACCCCGTTCCGCAACGGACAGGTGGACGAACCCGCCCTCGAACGCCTCGTGAAAGCCCAGGTGAAGGGCGGCGTGGATGGCATCATCCCCGTCGGCACCACCGGCGAATCCCCCACGCTCGACTACGACGAACACATCCGCGTCGTCGAAATCGCGGTGAAGGCCGCGGCGGGCAAGGTGAAGGTCCTGGCCGGCACCGGGGCCAATTCCACCCGCGAGGCGATCTACCTCACCGAACGCGCGGCGGCCGTCGGAGCGGACGGCTCGTTGCAGGTCGCGCCGTATTACAACAAGCCCACGCAGGAAGGCGTTTACCAGCACTTCAAGGCCGTGGCCGCCGCCACCAAGCTGCCGCTGATGCTCTACAGCATTCCCGGCCGCTGTGGCATTGAGATCGCCGTCGAGACCGTTGCGCGCCTCGCCAAGGACTGCCCCACCATCGTGTCGATCAAGGAGGCCGGCGGTTCCTGTGACCGGGTGAGCCAGTTGCGTGCGGCGTTGCCGGCGAAGTTCACGATCCTGAGCGGTGACGACTCGTTGACGCTGCCGTTCATGTCGGTTGGCGCCGTGGGCGTGGTCAGCGTGGCATCCAACGTGGCGCCCAAGCAGGTCAGCGCGATGGTCAACGCCTATGCCGGTGGCGACCTCGTGAAGGCGCAGAAGCTGCACACGCAGTTCTATCCGCTCTTCAAGAATCTCTTCGTCGAGTCGAACCCCGCACCGGTGAAGGCCGCCCTGGCCATGCTGGCGGGCATTGCGGAGGAACTTCGCCTGCCGCTGGTGCCCGTCACTGCGAAGTCGCGTGAACTGGTGGCCGCGACGCTGAAGCAAGTCGGGTTGCTGAAGTAAACGGCCTGAACCTGGAAAATCAGGGTGGGTCACACTTGCCGAAGTGCCCCGAACCAGGCCAACCCTCTGCGGTTGCCAACGTCGGTAATTCGGCACGTTCGCCCGCGGCGTGGCTCGTGGCGGTCTTCCTGGAGGGAGGCGTTCGGCCTCCGGTGGTCACCCCCCGAGCGCCTCCTTGATCGCGGCGAGCAGGTCGGTTTCGGCCGCCGCGATGTGCCGGTCACTTTCCACCAGCCGGTCGAGCACGGTGAGGACTTCCCGGCGTTCGGCCGAAGTGACGAAGGACTTCGCCAGTTCCGCCGCGTGGGCGGTGGCGCTGGCCACAGAACCCGAATGGCGGCTCATCCGGCCGACGGCGCCGTCATATTCCCGCTGGGATTCAGACTCCGAGGCGCACCCCAGCGCGGTCAGCAGCAACTGCACCCGCTGATCTTCGGCGGCGGCCAGATGGCCGTCGGCATACATGGCCAGCAGCGCGAGATCGAGGACCGCTTCCCGTTGGGCCGGTGAGAATTTGGCGAGGTTCATGTGAGGTGACGCAAAGCCAACGTCGACCGGGCGTTCGCCGTCAAAGGCGAAATGCGCGGACCACCTGCGACGGGTGCGATGGAGCGCCTTGCCAACGGTCCGGGGGCTACGCGTCGGAATCGCGCACGAGGACGGCGGGCAGGACCTTCCAGGCCCAAAGGATCGCGCCGGCGGCCCACATCAGGGCGCCATAGCTGTAGTGGGTGGGCAGGACTTTCGGCACGAAGTCGCCGGTGATCCGGGTCAGGGTGGCGGTGAACAGGAGGCTGAGGGCGACGACCAGCCAGACGTTGCGGGCGTGCAGGCGTTGACCCTGCCCGCTGTGGCCGAAGACCACCCGGGTGGCCACCACGAAGGTGACGATCACCAATCCGCTGGCGAGCGTCAGGTGGAGCAACGCCACGCGCCCGGTCGGCAGCAGGGTGATGGCGAGCAAGCCGGCAAGGATGAGCAACAGCCCGGCCCGGAGACTGTGGGCGATGGTCGAACGCCTTCCATCGGACCGGTAGAGCGGGATTTGCCGGAACAGGTAGAGACCTGCGGCCGCGAAACGCAGCCCATGCCCGAGACGGATGCCGCCCCACACTTCGAGAACGAAGCTCGCGATGATGGCGGTCCCCGCGAGGCCCGCCCAGGCGGCTTCCCTCAGCCAACCGGGAGTCGGGCGCCGTGTTTCCGGAAAGTCATGCCGGTTGGGAGAACCCAGGAGGCCGGGGAAGATGAACCCGCCGACGCCGAGCACCGGGAGGATCAGGAAGCCCTGATACAAGAGGCGCGATTGCAGGACGACCCAGTTCGCATCGGTCTCGGGATCCAATGGCAGAAGCCCGGTGATCAAACCCGCCGTCAAACAGAGCAACCCCAACGCGGCGAGGACAAAGCCCGGAGGCGGGAGATCGGAACGCCTGAAGAGGCGAATGGCCAATGAGCCAACGAAGACCAACAGCGCGACCAAAAGAACGGCGTCGGCCGCGACCGTGGTGCCCGTGAACTGCAGCGCCATCGCGGCGAGTTGCGCCAGCACGAGGCCGACGACGAGCGAATGCGGCAGAGGCCGGGCGCCGAGCATCCGGGGCAGCGCGGTGCCCAGAAACCCAAACACGAAGCTGCCAAAAAAGCCGTGCGCCATCAGGCGCGCGTGGGCCACTCCCGGATAGGACGGCAGCACGCCCAGAAAATGGAGCGGCCACAGCAGCACTCCACCCACGCCTAGCAGGATGCCGAGGGGAAAGAAGACGCGGAAAGGCTCGGCCGTCAGGCAACGCCAGTCGAACAGGCAACGTTCCGTTCCGGCGTTGGGGGCAATGGTTGGCATGTGTTCCATGGGGCAAAGCTGACGCTCCCGGCCCCGATTGATTTGATCTTCATCAAAGGCCGGAGCCCCGGCGAGCAACAGGAGTTTCGGCGCGGGGGCACTCAGGGGGCGTCCCGGCGGCGTTGACTTCGCCCGCGGGCTCGGCTACTTCGCGCGAGCGATTACCAAAGATTGCGCTATGGCGTTCGCTCTTCAACATCAGGTGCTGGTGCTCAACCGCCTCTGGCAGGCGGTCAACGTCTGTTCGGTGCGTCGCGCGCTCACGCTGCTCTTCGAAGGCCACGCGCAGGTTGTCTTCGGCGACGACGACGGCGATTTCAAGACCTACGACTTCCGGCAATGGCGCGACCTGTCCACGGCGGCGCACGGCGACGACACGGTCGGGACCATTTCCTTCCGGATCCGGGTGCCCCGGGTCATCTTGCTCGCCGTCTTCGACCGCCTGCCGAAAAAGGAGGTCAAGTTCACCCGCCACAACATCTTCGAGCGCGACAAGAATACCTGCCAATACTGCGGCAAGGTGTTCGACCGGCGGGATCTGAACCTCGACCACGTCATTCCGCGGGACCGGGGTGGGCCAACCAGTTGGGAGAACATCGTCTGCTCGTGCATCCCTTGTAACACCCGGAAGGCGAATCATAGCCCCGCCGAGGTCGGCCTGCGCCTCGTCCGCAAACCCAAGCGCCCCAAATGGCGGCCGTTCGTCCACGTGACGCTCGGGGTGACCATTCACGATTCCTGGAAGCACTTCCTCGACCTTGCCTATTGGAACGTCGAACTGGGACAGGACGGCGCCTGAATCAGCCGTTGCGACGCGCGACCGCGTGAAGCAGTTCGGCGAGCCGGGCCGTATTTTGGCCCAGTTCAAAGCGTTCCAGGAACGACGCCCGGCCCGCGACCGACTTGGCGCGAGCCGCCGCCGGATCATCCAAGGTTGCCTTGATCGCGGCGGAAAGGTTGTGGGCGTTGAGCGGTTCAACCAGCCGGCCGAAAGTTCCGCCCGCCAAAATGGACCGGGCGGCGCCCGCGGCCGAAGTGACGACCGGCACCTCAAACGCCAGCGCTTCCAGCAGCACGATGCCGAAGGTTTCGAGCGTGGACGGAAAGACGAACACGTCTGCCTCGTGCCATCGGGCCAGCCACGGAGGACAGCCTGCTTTGACGCCGCGGTGAACCTCGACTCCAGGTTCCGCCGGCACTTCCGACTGGGTGACGACGTGCAGCCGGGCTCGGCCAGCCAGTTCGCGCCGGAACACTTCCAGCAGCAGCGGTCCGCCTTTTCGGACGAAATCGCCCCCCAGAAACAGCAATTGGGGCAAGTCGGCTGACATTCGCTTTGGCCGGGCCGGCAGGACCGCCAGCGAGGGCGGCAGCAGGACGATCCGGTCAGAACGGATGCCGTAGTCCTGCCGGAGCGAGTCCGCGGCCACTTCGGACCACGGCAGCATTCGTGCGGCCCCGTCGAATAGCTCCCGCTCCCGGCGCAGCAAAGTGTGCAAGGTCAGGGGCTGCAGCCAGCGGCACGGCCGGTTGAGTCCAAACCAGGGGGAGTCGGCGAGTTGCCGAAAGGTGGCGTCGAGGGCGACCAGAGTGGGGATTTCGCGGAGGAGCGGGCCGAGTTCGAGCCCGGCGCTCTGGGTGTTCACCACGATCGCATGGATCGTCACCCGCTGCCGTAAGGAGTCCAACTGCCTGCGGGCGTGCCGGCTGATGGCGACCCGCCAGCGGGTGGTGTGGAAATCGAGCCCCACCTTGCGCAGTCCGCGAACCGACGTGTCACCGAGCCGGCGGAGATCTGCGGGCAGCGGCAAGACGTCGATGACGTGGGGTTTGACTCCCAGTTCCGGCCTAGCTGAGAGCGCTTCGGCAAAGCGTGGCAGGTAGCTCGTGTGGCCCAGCGTGTTCTCGTTGAGGAAGGCGACGTTCATGCCTCAGCGCGTTGCGGCCTCCCGTTCACGGCGGATGTCGGTATACAGCTCCGCGTAGCGCGGCAAGATCACCTCCGGACTGAATTTCGCCACGGCCCGGGCCCGGGCCCGGGCTCCAAGGGCTGCCCGTTCGGTCGGCGAATTCGCGAGTCGTTTCAAGGTCGTGGTCAGCGCTCCGGGTTCCTCCATGTCGAGGCTTTCCCCGCCGTCACCGATGATCCAGCGGGTGACCGGAAAGATATGACCGAGCACGGGCAGTCCCGCGGCCAACGCTTCGATGAGCACAAGGCCGAACGGTTCGCGCAGGGCGCCGTGGGCAAACACGTCGGCGGCCTGAAAAAACTTCGGCATGACGGCCGGGTCGAGGTTGGTCCGCACCTGCAGCCGGTCACCGAGCATTGGACGGACTGCCGCTTCGAAGGCGGCTTCGTCGGACCGGTCGGCCTGGCCCACGACGAGCAGGTGGGCCGACGGCACGGGCGCGACTTCGCGGGCCACCCAGTCGAGGCGCTTGTTGCTTTGGGCCGCCAAGGCGCCGGCGGCGAGCACGAGGATGGCATCCGGCGGAAGGTCGCGGCCGAGCAGTTCCCGCCGGAGTTCTCCGCGCGGGCGGGACGTCACGAAGCGGTCCGGCTCGATGAAGTGGGGGATCATGCGCCAGCGGCGTGTGTCCAGGCCGCACGCCGTTCCCGCTTCGAGGTAGTGAGGTGCGAGCACCTGGACCCACTCGAAGTTCCGGTTCCAATCAGGACCCAGCAGCAGGCCGTCCTTGTAGATGACCGTTGCGCCGTGGGTCGGGCGCCGCCGATGAAGCCCCGAGGCAATCTGCGGGTCGCCCGTATGCGCGATGTCGTGGCCGGATGGCCGCAGTTGGCGGGCAAGCGAGCTCGCAAAGAGCGACTGCTCCAAACCGTAACGCCGGCCCCAGCTCAAGCAACGTCGCCAGAGCGGGTGATCGCGGCGGACGGTGGTTCCCCGCTGGTAGGGACATTGCGGTGACAGCGGCCCACCTCCAAAAAGTGTCACTGGCGTTCCGGCCGCGTGCAGCGCTTCCGCCAACCCCTGCGCCCACGCCTCATTTCCTCGACGCACCCAGCCGAGACCGGAGGAGATGATGGCGGTCGTGTTCATTTCAAACGGCGGTCACCGGGCACGGCGAGGGGTTCCATTCAGGGCGTCTTAAGCGCCTGTTCGGCTTTTTGGAGATACTCTTTGGCCGCCCAGTTGTCCCACCATTTCCATTTGAGCGACGCTTCGAGGAGGGGTTTGGCCTCGGCGGCCCGGCCGTTGTTCAGGAAAAACCACGCCACGCCGTTGGCAATCGAGACGTCGTTGGGGCCGAGCCGCAGGGCGGCTTCAAACTCCGTTTCGGCGCGTTTCCGGTCTCCGATCCAGTTGAAGGCCTGGGCCAGCCGCAGGTGCGCCCGGGCGTCATACGGGTTGAGTTTCGTCGCCAGCTCCAGCCAACGGATCGCCAGGTCGGCGTGTTTCCGCCAGTCGTCGTCACCGGCGAAACTCAGGCGGCGATAGTTTTCGCCCAATTCAAAGGCCGTGCGCGGGTTGTCCGGCGCCAACTGCGCGGCAGCCTCCAGGTTGGCGAGCAGTTCCGGGGTGATGGCGGTGGCGGCGGCCGACCGGTTCAGGATCACCCCTTCGCGCCCCAACTGGCTGGCGAGCGGGCCAAGCCAGACCAGGGTGCCGATTCCGGCGGCGCTGATCACGAGGCGACCCGGCAGACGCGGGCTGAGCCAGAAGCGTTCCGTGGCGAACCGGATGTTCGACGCGAGCAGGCCACTGACGACTGCACCGGCAAGGGCGATGGCGGGGATGTGGAGATTGAAATCGACGAGGCAATGGACCGAGAGCGTGCCTAGGCCGGCAATGGCGGCGACAAAGAACGCGGTCCGGTTGCTGCCGCGATTGCCAAGGTCGCTGCCGCCCCTTTCGACATACTTCACTGACCGCACCACGCTCCAGCCAAAGGCGCCGATGGCGGTTGCCGCGAGCAATGCTCCCGCGAGCCCGTAGTCGGTCAACAGGTTGAGGTATTCGTTGTGCACCCAGCCCGGATTCACCTGCACCTCGGGTGACCGGTATTGCGGAAATCGGGCGTCGAATTGGCTCGGGCCCACGCCTTGCCAGCGGTGATCGGCCCACATTTTCAGCGCTGGCTTCCACAGCCAGCTCCGCCCGGTCCCGGCGTCGATGTTGTCCGCCGCGCTCACGTTGGTGACGCGGGCCCGGGCCTTTTCCGAAGTGCGGTAAAAAAACCACACGCCTACCGCCACGAACACGGCGAGAATCGCGATGGGCAGCCGGAGCTCCCGCCGACGGAAGCCGATCCAGACCAGGAGGCCGCCCAAGCCGGCCGCGACCGCGAGCCAGCCTCCGCGGGACATGGTCACCGCGATGCCGCCCAGCATCATCAGGGCGGCGTAACCGTGGAGTATCTTGATGACCGCCTTGCCGCGGCCGAGCAGGAACTGGCTCACTGACAGCGGAGCGAGCAGTCCGAGAAACGCGGCGAGGTGGTTGGGATTAACAAACGTGCCGCCGGCGCGTTTGAAATAAGCCGCCGGCTGCACCAGCCAGAGCACCCGTTGCGACTGGCCAAGGGCCTGAATGATGGCGTAGCCGGCAATGACGCAGCCCAGGGCCGCCAGAAAATGAACCGCCCAAAGGGTCGTGTCCTGGCCGTGGAGATTGTGCAGGGCCAGCAGGAAGGCGACGCCTGCCACCACGACCAGCAGGAGTTCCTGCCGGGCCAGATAGGGAATCTCCGAGTGGTTCGCCCGCCAGGCCGCGTAGCCGATGAAACCCAGGACGGGCCAGACCGCCGGATGCAGCAGGAAGCGGTGCGAGGGATTGACCCAGAAACGGACCAGCCAGAGCAACACCGAGGCCCCGATCATTCCCGCAACCAGGGCAAACTCGGAGTTCCGCGCGCCGCCGAAGAGGATGGCGGCCACCGCCAAGGTCACAAGCACCAGACCGGTGATCGCGCGTTCGCAGAGGGAGTCGAGGTTGTCGCGGTCGAACATTCTGGGGCGGGACCGTAGGGAACTTGGTCCCGCCCACAAAGCAGAAGTTGTCCGCTCGTTGCCCCGAGGAGTTTCCCGAAACTCGAGGCAGCGGGTGAAGGTTTTCGCTTAGCCGGAACGATGCAGTCGGAGCGCGGACGGTCTTCGTCCGCGAGTGGCGAGAGCCGTATCGGGATGGCGTCTGAGCAGGGGCCGATTGAGCGCCCTGAACCGTGCCCCTACGAAAGTGTTCTGCGATGGGCACTTCTTCCGGCACAGACTCGCGGACGTGACCGTCCGCGCTTTTTTCAACGGCATCGTTCCGGCTTAGGCAATCGGCACGGGTTGGCCGCCGGTTGGAGGTTCGGCGCTCTTGATTTGGCGCAGTTCCCGTTCCCGCAGCCACATCACGATCACCGGGGTCACGATGAGGATGTGGATCAGCGAGCTGATGCTCCCGCCGATCACCGGGGTGGCGATGGGTTTCATCACCTCGGCCCCGGTCTGCGTGCTCCACATGATGGGCAGCAGGCTGGCGATGGTTGTCCCCACCGTCATGAACTTGGGCCGCAGGCGCAGCCGGGCGCCGGCCTTGATGGCGTCGAGCAGGTCCCTTGCGTCAAAGGCGGCGCCGCGGTCGGCCTGCTTCTTCGCGATGGCTTCCTCCAGATAGACGACCATCACCACGCCGGTCTGGATTGCGATTCCGAAGAGCGTGATGTAGCCGATCCAGACGGCCACGCTGAAGTTGTAGCCCAGCGCTGCCTGGAGGAACACGGACCCGCTCAGCGCAAAGGGCACGGCCAAGATGACGTGGGCCGCTTCCTTGGCGGAGTGGTAGACGATGTAGAGCAGCAGGAAGATGATGAAGAGCGACACCGGCACGATGAGCTTCAGCGTGCGCTCGGCCCGGATGAGGTCCTCGAACTGGCCGCTGTATTCCACGGTCATGCCGGGCGGCAGCGCGGGAACGATCTCCCGTTCAACCCGGCGCTTCACCTCCTCGACGAAGCCGCCGAGATCGCGGTCCTGCACGTTGGCCTGCACGAAAACGCGCAACCGCCCGTTCTCACTGCCGATCTCATTCGGGCCGGTGGTGCGGCGGATCTTCGCGACCTGACCGAGCGGAATCTGCTTTCCCGACGGACTCGCGACGAGCACATCGCCGAGCCGTTCAAGATCTTCGCGTTCGCTGCGCTGGAACCGGACCTGGATCGGGAAACGTTGCCGGCCTTCGATGGTGGTGGTCACGTTCTTGCCGCCGAGGCCGACCTCCACCGCGTCGAGCACCGTCTGGACGCTGAGGCCGAACCGGGCGGCGGCAGGCCGGTCCACTTCGATCTCGAGATAGGGTTTGCCCTGCACCCGGCTGGAGGCGACGCCGACGGCTCCGGGCACGGATTCGACCACGCGCTGCACCTCGAACGCCTTCGCCTGAAGCGCGTCGAGGTTGTCGCCGAGAATCTTCACGCCGAGCTGCGCGCGGATGCCGGTCGAGATCATCAGGATCCGGTTCTCGATGGGCTGGAGAAATCCCGGCACGTAGCCGGGCACGGCGGTGAGCTTCTCCGTGAGTTCGGCGACCAGTTTCTGGCGGGTCATGCCGTCGCGCCACCCGGGGTTGCGGACGGTCCACGGAATTTGGAAGAGCCCGAGCACGGAACGGTTGGACGTGATGAACTCGGGCTTCAGCATGATCGTGGTTTCGATCATCTCGACCGGCGCGGGGTCGGTGGCGGTTTCGGACCGCCCCAGCTTGCCGCCGACGCTGGCGACTTCGGGCACGGCGGCAATGACGCGGTCCTGCCACGACATGATGCGTTTCACTTCGGTGAGCGAGGTGGCCGGCAGAAGCACGGGCATGAAGAGCAGCGAACCCTCGTTGAGCGTGGGCATAAACTCCTTGCCGAGTCCGTTGAGGGAGTTGGCGAGTGCGGGGTAACGGGGTGCGAGGCGGTCCAACCACGGTTTCGGCAGACCCCACGCGACGACCTGCGAGGCTGCGAGGATGGCCGCCGCAAGTCCGAGGACGAAGGCGCGGTGGCTGAGCGACCAGTTGAGCGCGGGCTCGTAAAGCCGCAGCAGGACCTTCATCACCCAGTTGTCCTCCTCGGCGTGGAAGGGGCCCCGCACGAGCAGCGAACAGAGCACCGGCACGAGCGTCACGGCGAGCAAAGTCGCGCCCACGCAGGCGAACGTCTTTGCGAAGGCGAGCGGGTGGAACAGCTTCCCTTCCTGGCCGCCGAGCACGAACACGGGGATGAAGGCGAGGATGATGATCGCCATCGCAAAGAAGATCGGCCGGCCGACCTGCTTCGCCGCCGCGAGCGTGCAGTCATAGGTCTCGGCGGCGGTGAGCCTGGGGGAGTGATCAGTAATCAGTGAGTCAGTATTCAGTCGAGCAGCGCCGCTGTTCTCCGACTGATTACTGGATACTGACCTACTGATTACTTTCGCCTTCTCCGCCTCTTCGCAATGGCGGATGACGTTTTCAGTCATCACGATGCCGGCGTCCACGAGCACGCCGATCGCGATGGCGATGCCGGAGAGCGACATGATGTTCGAGCTGATGCCGAACTGCTCCATGAGGATGAAGGAGATCAGGATCGAGGCGGGCAGCGGGATCGTGACGATCAGGATGCTCCGGAAATGAAAGAGGAAGATGATGTGCGCCAGCGTGACGAGGATCACCTCCTCGACGAGCGCGTGTTTCAGCGTGCCGATGGTGCGCGTGATCAGGTCGCTGCGGTCATAGAAGGGCCGGACCGTGACGCCGGGCGGCAGGCTCGCGCTGATCTGGCCGAGCTTATCCTTGACGCGCCGGATCACCTCCATGGCGTTCTCCCCGGTGCGCATGACCACGATGCCGCCGACCACTTCGCGGCCGTCCACATCGAGCGCGCCGCGGCGAAAGTCACCGCCGATCTCGACGTGGGCGACATCGCGCAGGTAGATGGGCGTGCCGGCCCTTTCCATCAGCACGATGCCTTCGAGATCGGCCGCCTGTTTCACGAGGCCAACGCCGCGCACGACGAACTCCATGCCGTTCTCCTCGATTGTCTTGCCGCCGACGTTCAGGTTGTTGGCGCCCACCGCCATCATCACGTCCTGCAGCGAAACGCCGAGCGAACGCATCCGGGTGGAGCTGACCTCGATCTGATATTGGCGCACGAAGCCGCCCACGGATCCGACTTCGGCGACCCCGCTCACCCCCTGGAGCTGGTAGCGCAGGAAGAAGTCCTGCAACGCGCGCAGTTCACCGAGGTCGTAGCCCTGGCCGTTCGGCGCCTTGGCCGGATCCACGTCGAGGTAGTATTGGTAGATCCAGCCAAGCCCGGTGGCGTCGGGGCCGAGCTGCGGGACCACGCCGGCGGGCATCTGGCTGGTGAGCAGGTTGAGCCGCTCCAACACGCGCGAACGGGCGAAGTAGTTGTCCACCCGATCCTCGAAGATGACCGTGACCAGCGAGAAGCCGAACATCGAGGTCGCCCGCACGGTCTTGACCCCGGCGAGTCCCTGGAGGTTTACGGACAGCGGATAGGTGACCTGATCCTCGACCTCCTGCGGCGAGCGGCCCATCCAGTCGGCGAACACGATGACCTGGTTTTCACTGAGGTCGGGAATCGCATCCACCGGCGTGCGGTAGATGGCCTTCACGCCCCAGGCGACGAGCAGCAGCGAACCGCAGAGAACCAGGAACCGGTTCTTCAGCGACCACCCGATGAGGCGTGAGATCACGGCTTCACCTCCGTTCCGCAATCCAACATCTCGCGGCCGAAGTAGGGGTTCCGCACCGGGCCTTCGAACTGCAGCCACTCGGCCTTCGCCGGCGCACCCGCGAAGGCCCGCTTCGTCATGGGGCACTGATAGATCTTCAACGTCGTAAAGCTTGGGTCGGCCGTCCGGGCCTGCTTGGCGAGCAAGACGGCTTCGACGCTGAAGGCGTGAAACTGCTTCCGCGCAGCTTCCAGATCTGGCGCCGCGTCGAGGTGGCTGACGGACTGCAGCTTCCCCGCCGCGGCATTCCAGGCAGGGGAATCCTGCAGGGCCGCGGCGAGCTTCGGCTGCGCGCCGTGCAGTTGCGGCGCCAGCGTATTGAAGCCGGCCAGATCATCCGCCGCGAGCGCGTCGCGCAGCCTGTCCGCGAGCTTGAGGAAGTCGCGGAGCGCCGCCAGGTGAGCCGCCTTCAGCGCCGGCAGTGGTGCGGACGCTGCGTTGGTGCCACCTCCCGGCGCGCGGGGAGCGGGGTTGATGTTGGCATTGAGCTGCGCCTGGGAATCCAGCAGCAGGTTGCCGCTGGTCACGACCGGCTCGCCTTCCGCCAGTCCGGCGATGATTTCCCAGACGTCATCACCGGCCCGGCCCAGGACCACCGGCCGCTGTTCATAGGCGCCATTGCTGCGCTCGACATAGACCACCGCCTGGCTGCCCGGAGACAACACCGCGGAGCGGGGCACCACGAGCACAGGTGGGGTCGTGACCCGGACTCGCCCGTCGGCATAAACGCGGTGGCGGATCAGGCGACGCGATGACCCCGCCTCTTCCACCAGGGGATTCGGCAGCTCGACGCGCACCTTCGCGCTGCGGGTGTCCTCACGCAGGTTTGGGTCGATGAACGTGACCGCGTTGGTGAAGACCCGTCCGGGCAGGGAAGGCGCGGCGATTTCGACGGACTGTCCGGTCTGGAGCCAGGCCAGGTCGCGCTCGTAGGCGTCGAACAGGAACCACATCGTGCTGAAGTCGGCGAGTTCGAAGAGTTTCTCGCCTTCCTTCACGTATTGGCCCTCGTAGATGGACTTGGCCACCACGGTGCCGGTCATCGGGGCCACGAGATCGACGGTCAGGTTGGTCGGTGAATACGAGCGCGGCAACGCGGTGATCTGCAGGTCCGTGAGTCCCAGTTGCCGGAGCCGCAGCGCGGCGATTTCACCCAACCCGGAGCCAACGGTGCTGTGGGCGGCCAGGTATTCGCGCACCGCGCTCAGCAGCATCGGGCTGTAAATCGCCGCGAGGGGTTGCCCGGCGACGACTTCGGCCCCGAGGTGGTTGACGAACAGGCGGTCCACCCGCCCATCGACGTAGGCCGTCAGCAACCGATGGCGCTGGTCGTTGTCATCAATCGAACCGGCGACGTGCAACGTGCGCGTGAGCGGCTGGCGCTTCACCGGACTCGTCGCAACCTGGATGACGGTGAGCTGATTGGAACTGAGCGTGACCAGGCCGGCCTCGGCCTCCAGGCCGCGGTCGCCCTCGAACACCGGCACAAGGTCCATGCCGCAGATCGTGCATTTGCCGGGTTTGTCCGACTTGATCCACGGATGCATCGACGACTGGTAGAACTTGATGCGCCGCTCGAAGGCGGAGGTGCCGGCCGACGGGCCTGGGGCGGCGGGTGAAACGCGCACGCCGCGCGCAAACCAGCCCACGGCGGCGGCGGCGAGGACGAGCAACAGGGCGAAAGATCTTTTCATCGGGAGCAGGGGTCAGGGATTGGGTTTTGCGGAACCGGCAGCGGCCGGGAGCTTGGGAAGCATCTGGAGCGCTTCGAGGTCGCCCAGGCCGCAGCAGAGGACGAGTTCGCTCATGGCCGACCACTGCATCGCCACGGCCTGCGCGAACATCAGCCGCGACTCCAGCAACATCCGGCGGGCCTCCAGCACGTCGTTCATCATGCCTCGACCGTTGGCCCACGCCCCCTGCGCGGCGGCGAGGGACTGTTCGGCGCGGGGCAGCACCTCGTCACGCAGCGCGACGGCCTCGCGATGGGCGGAGGCGATTTCCACGGTGAGATGGTGAATCTCGGTCTGGACCGCGAGGGCCATGTCGGTCTGTTCATGGACGACGGCGCCGAGTCGTTCCCGGTCGCGCTGCTGCTCCCGCCGGTAGTTGGCGCGGTTGAACCACGGGAGGTTGAGGCTGACGGTAAACATCGCCTCGCGGAAGCCGCCGTTGCCGCTGTAGTTGAGGACATCGACGCCCAGGTTCACCTCGGGCCGGCCGGCGCGGCGGGAAACTTCGGTGGCCGCCTTCGCGGACTGCTGCATCCGTCCGACCACCCTGAGTCGCGGTTCGTAGGCCAGCGCAAGGCGGACCAGATTGGTCGAGAAGTCCACGGGAGGTGCCAGGTCGGGCAGCTTGAACGGTGGCAGGCCGGCGAGCGGATCCTGACCGAGCAGCCGGTTGACCGAGCCGTGGGCCGAGTCCAGTTGGCTGCGTTCGTTCGCGAGCCGCGCCCGCCGCCGTGCCCGCTCCGATTGCAGGCGCAACACCTCAAACTGTGAACCCATGCCGGAGCCGTAGCGCGCTTCGGCGGCGCTCACCGTGGTGTCGGCCCAGGCCAGATCCTCTTCGCCGAGGTGAATCGTCTCCTCCGCCAGGGCGGCGGCGAACAGCGCCTTGGCCAGATCCCGGCGCAGTTCCTGGAACCTCGCTCCGGCTTCCTCGGTCGAAAGCGCGGCTTCGGCGTCTGCGAGTTGGCGGGCGGCCCTTTCCTTGCCCATGATCGGCAGCCGCTGCTCCACGCCGTAAACAAGGTCGCCTTGGTCGCGCGGGTCCATCCACGCCCGGTTGAAGACCCTGCCGCCGACCTTTGCCATCGGGTCTTCCCAGCGGCGGACCGCCTGCGCCTCCAACGCGGCGGCAGCGGCGCGGGAGCGGGCCGCGCGCAGGGCGGGGTGATTGGTGCGGAGCGTCTCGGAATAGGACGAGACGAGTGCGGACGTGACGACCGTCAGCGGCGGCGGAGCCGGCGCTTCACCGGCGACCGACAACCAGGCAGCCAGCAGGCCGCACGGAAACAGGAATGATTTCATAACCCAACATCAGGACCGGAGCGTTTGCACACGGCGCGGCACCGGGAAAATGGCGGACGCGCGCCCGCGCCGGGCACACGTCTTCCGGGATGTTGGGGAAACTCAGATCAGCAGGACACCGTGCCGCAGGAAGAGCGGAACGGTCGCCGGGGCGGAGAGGGAAGCATCAGGCACCGAAGCCGGCAGGCAGGCAGGCGGCGCGGGCAAAACCCAGAGCGGCGTCACCACCGCGTTCAGCGGGCCGGCGGCCAGCACACCCGAAGTGGTCGGGGCCGGAACCGCGGGGAATTGTCCCGGGCGACTCGCGGTGCGGTTGACGCAGCACGAACACTCATGCGCCTCGGGACCGTCGCAGCAGGATCGGGCGGAGACCTTGGCGCCTTGGCTGGCCGTTTGGGCCGAGACCGTGGCTGGCACGAAGAAAAACGCCTGCGCCAACACGAGCAGCAAGCTCAGGAAGGTGACGCAGGAAGTTTTCATCAAGGATCCGTTACGCAACGACTATCGGCCGGTCACTTGTCGGACTTCTTGTCCTTTTTTGCCTTCTTCACCTCGTCCGCCAGCTTGGCCACGAACTTTTTCGGTTCCTTGTCGAAGTCCTTCTTGCAGGACTTGCAGCACAGCTTCACCTCTTGGCCTTCGTGCACGAAAGCGAAGGGTTTCATGTCGGGATCGGCCCCGAGCTTCTCGTCGGAGACGAGGCAGACTTCGAGGGGATACGGCTTGGCGTCCTTCTTCTTGTCCTTGGACTCGGCGAAGGCGGCGGGAGCGAACACGGAGCCGGCCAATATGGCGGCGGCAGTCAGGCGAAGCAGGTTTTTCATGTCGGTTACCGCCGCTTACTTAGCCAGAAGGCCGGCCATGGCAAGATTTCTTCCGGCGCACCTGCGGCTGTTGTGGGTGGAGGCGCCGGGGCGACGCGACGGATCAGGAGCGGGGACCGATTGAGAACGCTAGCTCGTCCATTCGCCTCTGATCCACCAAGGAGTTCCCTCGGAAACGAACAGTCTGACTGCCAAGTCAGGGCCGGCGTGGGGCGCAAGAACCTGCTGGATCCGGTTCATGATGTCGCCGTGGAGGTTCGAGGCCGGCCAGACCGTGACTAGGATGACCCTCGCTCCGGCATCCACTTGGAGGGAGACGTCAGGGAAACTGATCAACGCGGCTTTGAGGCTTTGGCGGACTAGATTGCGGCGTTGAACTGTCGCTTCCCCCGGCAAACCCCAAGTCATCCAACCGCCGAGGTCATCAGGGTTTTCGGGAGGGAGCGGTTCGGGTGTGATCATGATTTCCTGAATCAGAGCGGGCGACTTTCAGCGACGCAGTTGGTGCAAAGCGATACCGGCGAATACCGCATTCGTCCAAGCCACATTCCCCATTCCCCCGAACCCCCGCTTCCGCCAAACTCCCCGGCTCCGGCATGAACGACGACCGCGTCGAGGAACTGAAAGCGCTGCTGCCGCGGACCATGACGCACGACTGGGTGCGGCTCGGTTCGCGGCTCGTCCGGCTGCTGCGTGACCGCGCCCACACCGCGCAGCACGAAGCCTTGCTGGACCGCCTGCTCAACCAAGCCCGGCAATCGGCCGAGTTGCGGGAGCTGCGCCGCTTGCACGTCCCACCGGTCAGCTATCCGCCGGATTTGCCGATCACCGCGCGCAAGGACGAGATCGTCGCAGCCATCCGCGCGCACCAGGTCGTCGTCATCGCGGGCGAAACCGGCTCGGGCAAGACCACGCAGATTCCCAAGATGTGTCTCGAAGCCGGCCTGGGCATCGAGGCGAAGGTCGGCTGCACCCAGCCGCGGCGGGTGGCGGCGCTGTCCATTTCCCAGCGCATCGCCGAGGAGTTGAACGTCCGCTGGGGCCGCGAGGTGGGCTGCAAGATCCGGTTCGACGACCATTCGAATTCCGAAACGTATCTGAAGCTAATGACGGACGGAATCCTGCTCGCCGAAACCCAGGGCGACCCGCTGCTGTCGGACTACAACGCGCTGATCCTCGACGAAGCGCACGAGCGGTCGCTGAACATCGATTTCCTCCTCGGCTACCTGAAGGGCCTGCTCGCGCGCCGGCCCGACCTGAAGCTGATTGTCACGTCAGCGACGATCGACACACAGGCGTTTTCCCGGCACTTCGGCAACGCGCCGATCATCGAGGTGTCGGGCCGGATGTTCCCGGTGGATGTCATCTACGCGCCCTACGATCACGAGCCGGATTCGGAGGAGTGGGAAGCGGGTGGGAACCATGCCTACGGAGGGAATGCGGACCTGGCCCGCCCTCACCCCGGCCCTCTCCCCCAGGGAGAGGGAGAAGATAACGACCGCCAACGACTCCACAGTTCAAGGGCTTCGATAGAGTCCGGCATTGATCAGTCCTCGTCAGGCGGGTTTGTGGACGAGTCAGACTCCAGCGGGCTTCCCCCTCTCCCCGGGGGAGAGGGCCGGGGTGAGGGCGGGCTGCCCACGCGCAGCGCCATCTCCTCCGAAACGCTCCAGCTCACCGCCTCCATCCGCGCCTCGCTCCGCTCCGGTTCCGGCGAATTTACCTACGTGGACGCCGCGGTGCGCGCCGCCGAGACGATCCTTTACGAGTCTAGCTTTGGCGACGTGCTCATCTTCATGCCGGGCGAGCGCGACATCCGCGAAACCGGCGACCAGTTGGAGGGTCGGTTCGGCCGCGAGGCGGAGATAGTGCCGCTCTACGGCCGCCTCAGTTCGGTCGACCAGCAGCGCGTCTTCGCCCAATCGTCGCGCCGCAAGATCGTCATCGCGACCAACATCGCCGAGACGTCCCTGACCATCCCCGGCATCCGCTACGTCATCGATGCCGGCCTGGTCCGGATGAGCCGCTACAATCCGCGGACGCGCACCAAGCGGCTGCCGGTGGAACCCATTTCCCAAAGCAGCGCCAACCAGCGGAAGGGCCGCGCCGGCCGCGTCCAGGACGGCGTGTGCGTGCGGCTGTATGCCGAGGAGGACTTCAAGGCGCGCCCGCCGTTTACGCAGCCGGAAATCCAGCGGGCGAACCTCGCCGAGGTCATCCTGCGGATGAAGGCGTTCCGGCTCGGGGAGATCGAGGCGTTCGCCTTCGTGCAGCCGCCCAGTCCCGCCGCGATCCAGGCCGGCTACGGTTTGCTGCAAGAACTCGGCGCACTCGACGAACAGCGTGAACTCACGCCGCTCGGCCGCGACCTCGCGCGCCTGCCCATCGACCCCACGCTCGGCCGGATGCTGCTCCAGGCACAGTCGGAGCACGCCACGCGGGAACTGCTGATCATTGCCTCCGGGCTCAGCATCCAGGACCCGCGCGAACGTCCGCTCGACCAGCGCGACGCCGCGGACGCCGCCCATCGGCGCTTCGTGCATCCGCAGTCGGACTTCCTCACCCTCCTCAACGTCTGGAATGCGGTCCACGACCAGTGGGAGGCGCTCCGCACGCAGGGAGCCCGCCGGAAATTCTGCAAGCAGCACTTCCTGTCCTACCTGCGGATGCGCGAATGGCAGGACCTGTTTTCGCAGCTCGAAGGTGCGCTCGAAAACCTCGGCGTATTCCAGGACGGGGAGGGACGGTCGGCAACTGTGGGCGGGTTGCCCCGCAACCCGCAGCGGCCTCCGGGGCAAGCCGCCCACGGAGTCACCGACGAGCAGTTCTATCAGGCCATCCACCGTTCCATCCTTGCCGGCCTGCTGGGCCACATCTCGACGCGCGAGGAGCGCAACCAATACAAGGCCGGTGGCAACCGGCAGGTGATGATCTTCCCCGGCTCGGCGCTCTTCGAACGCGGCGAACGGCCGGCGAAGAACCGCTTCGCCAAGCCGGAGAAAAATACCGCGCCGAAGCCCAAGTCGAACCAACCGCAGTGGCTGGTCGCCGGCGAAATGGTCGAGACCACGCAACTCTTCGCACGGACGGTCGCCGGCATAGATCCGCACTGGATCGTCCAGCTCGCGCCGCACCTCTGCCAGGTGAAGCACCAGCATCCGCACTGGAGCGCTGCCGCCGGGCGCGTGCTCGTGGAGGAGATCACCACGTTCCACGGTCTGGAGGTGTTCCGCCGTAGCGTCGCCTACGGAAACATCAATGCCGAAGACGCCACGGCGATCTTCATCCGCTCTGCGCTGGTCGAAGAAGACTTGGCGCCACCAATCCGTAGCCGCCGAGGTGACGAGGCGGAGGAGGAAATGCGGAGTGCGGAACGCGGAACGCGGAATGTTCCCAACGTCACCTCGCGCTTCGCAATTGGGCCGACGCCACGCCACGCTGAAACGGAGAAAGGTGTGGGTGGAGTGGCCGGACGAAACGAACTTCTCCCTCTCCCTGGGGGAGAGGGCCGGGGTGAGGGCGGGCCGGGTTCGCGAAGCGCCATTTCTTCTCCCTCTCAAAGTTTGGTGAGTGGAGCCCACCCTCACCCTAACCCCCATGGAGAGGGGATCGCCCGCAACGACGCGACTACTCCACAGGCCGGATTGACGAGGACTGCGTCGCGTCCCGCTGAAGCGAAGAAGCAGGCGAGTGGAGATACCGGACGAAACGAACTTCTCCCTCTCCTCTGGGGAGAGGGCCGGGGTGAGGGCGGGCCTAGTTCGCGAAGCTCCAATTCTTCCTCTCCTCACAGATTGGAGAGTGAAGCCCGCCCTCACCCTAACCCTCTCCCCCGGGGAGAGGGGATCGCCCGCAACGACGCGACCACTCCACAGGCCGGGCTGACGAGGACTGCGTCGCGCGGGCCTGAACCCGTAAGCAGCCTCGGCTTCCTCGACCACAACCGGCAGGTGCGCGAGCGGATCGAGAGCTGGCAGACGCGCATCCGGCGGCACGATCTCGGCGACCCGGATCAGGCGCTGTTCAAGTTCTACACGGAACGCCTGAAGAACGTGTCGTCGCGCGACGAATTGAACCGCTGGCTGCGCGAACCCGGTCGCGCCGAATCCCTGTGTGCCTCGGAAGCCGACCTCAGTGGCGGCCGTGAGGTGGTGTTCGACGTGGAGGCCTTTCCCGACGCCCTCGCCATGGCCGGTCAGGCCGTAACGCTGAACTATGCCTACGCGCCGGGTGAGGAACACGACGGCGTTACGATCCGGTTGCCGGTGACGATTGCCGAGGCAGTGTCGCCGGCCTTGCTGGAATGGGCCGTGCCCGGGCTGCGGGCGGAGATGATGAGCGAGCTGCTGCGTTCACTGCCCAAGACCCAACGGCGCGACCTCCAACCGATTGATCCCAAGGTTGTGGAAATCGTCCGGGAGTTTCGGCCGGAAGGCAGTTCGTTCCACCTGTCGCTGGGTCGGTTTCTCAAGGAGCGTTACAACGTCACCGTGCCGCCCGAGGCTTGGCGGGCCGACGCCATTCCCGCGCACCTGCGGCCACGCATTGAACTGATTGGCAGCAGTCCGAAGCCGGTGGCGAGCGGCCGGGATTTCGCGGCGCTGAAGCAGCACCTCGCGCAGGTAAAGGTGACGCCGCCCACGGAATCGGCGGCGTGGAAGAACACGGCCCGGCAGTGGGAACGCTTCGGCCTGACCACGTTTTCGTGTGGTGATCTGCCGGAGAAGGTGCCCGCCGGCGAACAGCACGGGCTGCCGGTCTTCGGCTTTCCCGGACTCGTATTGGACGACAACACCTTGGGCGTGCGGTTGTTTCCGACCGAGTTGGCGGCGCGGCGGGCCAGCCTGCCGGCGTGGCAACGGCTGGTGGAGTTGGCCTTGCAGAAGGATCTCGCGTGGTTGGAAAAAGACCTGCGCGGGTTGGCCAAGCACGACGTGCTTGCTGCCGCAGTGGGCGGCGGGGCCGAGTTGCAGGCCGCGGCGCTGACCAACTTGCGGCGGCACCTGCTGCCCATGGACCTGCCCAGCCGGCTGACCACGGCGAACTTCGACGAGGCGGTGGCGGCGGCGAAGCGGCAGTTGCCGGGGCTCGCGCAGCAACTGATCGACCGCGTGGGCACAGTTTTGCAATTCCGGCTCCAGGCAGTGCAACGGGCGGGCTTGGGCGGCGCGCCGGTCGCGGCCAAACCCAGCCAGCCGCTCAAGTCGCTCGGCCAGTTGAACAACCTCGGGGCGTTGCTGGCGAACCAGCCCATTGCAACGAAGGCGGCGACCACCAAGGCGACCGGGTTCGCGGCCGAGGTGGACGTGCTGGTGCCGCCCCGGTTTCTGGAGCGGATTCCGTTCGCGCAGTTGCCGCATGTGCCGCGCTACCTCAAGGCGCTGATGCTCCGCATCGAACGCGCGGCGAACAATCCGCCCAAGGAAGCCGAGCGGGTGAAGCTGGCGGCGCCGTATCTGGCGGCGCGGGACAAGCTGCTGACGGAGCCGCCGAAGGTGCCCGAAGCGGTGAAGCTGGCGGAGCAGTTCCGGTGGCTGGTGGAGGAATACAAGGTGTCGGTGTTCGCGCAGGAACTCGGCACGGCCCAGCCGGTGTCGTCGAAGCGGCTCGACGAACTGCTGGAGCGAATTCGCACCGCAGAGTAATCACCGACGCACAAAAAACAGGGTGCCCAAGCCTACGGCGACAAGGAGCAAGGAAGACGGCTCGGGAATCGGGACCGAGATTGCGAAGCCTTGAAAGCCGGTCATATATTTATCTGACGGCACTAGGATAGTTTCGGGTTGGGTGTAACTGAAGACTGTCGATTTCCCGCATCCAAACGTCCCAAGCCAGCCCCCCGGGGCCGCAGCGGCCTCGTAGCTGGCAACCGAATTGTCCCAAACCTTAACCACGAGGTTTACGGGCGTGCCGGGGGGCACGCCTACCAGCGTTCGATCCGCGCCAGACCATGTTCCCGGCGAAGGAGTCGTGGCCGCCCGGAAGTTTGCGGGGGCTCCGACCGCTGTCTCCACGTTGTTTGGTCCTACCATGAACAACTGGGCTATGTAGCTGCGTGCGCCGTCCACACCGTTACGCACACCTGAACCATTCAAGGCTCCGAAGGCTGCGTCAAACGTCACCAGCTTGGACGGATCCAAGCGGCCGTCCGGCAGCCGGAAGACATTGTTTTCAAATCTGACCACCGAGTCGGCGGCTTGGACCGTGGCCACGGTCGCCAGCAAGGTAACGAGGGAGGCGAAGGTTTTCATTGGTCTGGAAGTTTGTTCTGGCCGATGCGTAACACCGATGGCGTGGGGAGCGGGAGTGCAAAGTTGTGACGGCGTGCCCGTCCAGTGAGGTAACACAGGTCGCTGTTCGATGGAGCGTCGAGCATTGCTCGGCCGGAAACTTCTGCCCGGGCCACATCTCAGTTTCTTGCACGGTTCCTCAGGGTGAACCATCGCGAAGCGATGTCAGCCATTTAGCCGGGGGTTGAGGAGCGAAGCGACGACACCCCCGGGGACACGGCGGAGAACCCGACCCCGCAAGGGGTCGCAGCCGCCCATGGCGCTGAGCTGGCACCCTTTCAGGGTGCGGTGGCATTTGGGTGAACCGGGGGTGTCGCTGGCGCTCAACCCCCGGCTAATGGCTGGCAAGCCTCCGGCTTGCACACCAGCCCCAGCCGCCTTGCAAGAAGTGGAGATGCGTCCGCCGTCCTGGCCGAGCGATGCGCGGCGCTCCGAGGCCAACCCACCGGACGGGCAAATTCGAATCCACCCACATGACGGCTGGAAAGCCGCGGCCCCAAGGTCAATTCGCGAGCCAGTTTTCCGGCAGGCCGGCGTGGGTTTCGCGGAGCAGCGTCACGATGCGGGCGCGTTCGTCGGCCGGAAGGTAGGCGTAGCGGGGATCGGACGTGGCCGGGTGCAGCGCCTTGGCGAGCCGGGCGTAGATGCGGCTCTTCAGGTGGGCCGGGAGCGCGCGGAACTGGGGCGTGTCGATCAGGTAGCTGCAGCGGTTGCGGAAGAGGTGCTGCTTCAGGTCGAGGTCGCGCAGGGACAGGCCGTCCTTGGTCCGGCAGGCGCGGCTGGTGAACGCCTGTTGGAAGCCGGGACTGCCTTGGATGCCGCCTTCGGGCATGGGGGCCTCGTCCTTGAACAGCAGGTGGTCCACGACGTCTTGGGCGGCGTTGTCGAGCACCCTTTTCACGCTGTCGTAGGTGGGTTCGCCGGTGATGGTTTCCTTGAGGTCACGCTGGACGCTTTCCTGATAGTGCAGCATGCGCCGGGCGGAGAAGGCGGCCTTGGTGAAGGCGTTCTGCGTGGCGAGCTGATGCTCCATGACCATCAGCGAAACGATGTCGCTGGTGTTGGTCAGGTGGGGCTTGAGGTCGAAGTAGGGCGCGAGGTTCGTGACGTTGGCACCGTGCTGGTAGTTGGCGACGAGTTCGCCCTTTTCCTCGCGCGCGAAGACGTTGCCCCGGTGAACGGATTTGCCGTGGAGGCCGGTGACATACCAGCCGCCCCAGCGGTCGGCGAAGGGCGTGCGGTGATCCACCACGTCGCTGCCGAACTTCAGCAGCGGGTCACCGCCTTCATCGCTGTGCACGCTGCGGACGAACACGGCGGGGACACCCCGGATGAACTGCCCGCCGTGGCAACGCAGGCAGTCCTCGTCGCGGGCGAAGCGGGCCTTGTTCGGGACGGTCTGTTCATGCGGATCGAAGCTGTAGAAGACCGGCCCCAGTTCCGGGTCCATGCTGGCGACTTCGAACAGGCCGCCGGGCACCCAGCCGAGGTAGCACTCGTCATTGTAAAAGAGAGCCCGCGGCGTGGATGGCTTGATGCGATCGCGCTGAAAGCTGGTCCGGGAAAACACGACGACCTGGCTCTCGATGGGGATGTTCAGCTCCCGCAGCAGCGTGAGCATCTTGGAACGATCGTCGCCGGTCAGCTTGAGGTCACCCGAGTGGAGCCGGGCTTCCAACTTGGCAATGACATCCTTCGGCGCGGTCGCCGAATAGCGGATGGGCGCCTGTTCGTATTCGTCGCCGCTTTGCGCGAGCAGGCGGCCCGGAGCGCAGAACGCCACGAGCACAAACAGTCCGGCGAAAAGTCGGTGCATCGGTTTCATTGAAGCCCAGTCTGGGCCGGGACTCACGGTCAAAACCTTGACCCAAGGCAAGAATCCGCGGCGTGAACGGGGAGTTGATGCCGGTTTCCGGCGAGGGCGGCCTGCCGTTCCTTGGCGAGACGTGCCCGCGGATTGTGCGGCGGCCGGCTTCGCGGCATGCTCGGCGGCGTGACGAGTCCAGCTTCGGCCCAAAAGAATGTGGTCTGCGAGGTGTGCGGCGCCTACGAAGTCCGCGAGTTTGCCGGCCGGCACCTGTGTGAAGAGTGCTATACCGGCGCCGGGTCGTGCTGTCCGGGTTGGGGCGACGCCGAAGACGAAAAGCCTTGCGCGGAGGTAGCGATGCAACCGCCGGGCAGGCACACGCATAGCCAGCCGGCGGAATGCCTCAACAAAGCTGCAACTTCGCGAGGAGAGCCGGGTTGAGACTCCGAACCGTTGTGGTGCGGCCGAAGCATTGACCGATGGGCAGGCGGCGGCTTGGGTCGCACCCGGTTCTGTTTTCACGCTGATGAACGCTACTCCCTGGCAAGGCCGCGGTTGGGATCGGTTTGCCCGAATCCTGGCCGCATTGGCGTTGATTCTCATTGCCCCGCGCCTGCGGGCGGCCGACGGGGACGAGCTGTTTTCCGGCAACGTCGTCCCGAAGCTGCGGATCGAGATTCCGCCCGCCGGTATGCGCGTGCTGAGGAACTACGAACAGGAGAAAGGCGGTCCCCGGCCGGAGCGGGTGGATGTGCAGGCCACAGTGCGGGAGGGCGACAAGATCTATACCAACGTCGCGGTCCACCTGAAGGGTTCCTGGTCGTTTCAACCGGTGGATGAAAAACCGTCGCTCACCTTGAACTTCGACAAGTTCGCGCCGGGGCAGCGGTTTCGCGGTTTGGACAAGATCCACCTCAACAATTCCGTGCAGGACGGCACCTACCTGCACGAGGCGCTCGCCCGCGAAGTGTTCAACGACGCCGGCGTGCCCACACCCCGAGGGGGCCATGCCGTGGTCAGCCTGAATGGGCGCGAACTGGGCCTCTACGGCCTGCTGGAAGGGGCCAACAAGCGGTTCCTCAAACGCCACTTCACGTCGACCGAAGGCAACCTTTATGACGGCGGTTCGGGCGGTGATCTGGGTTCGGGCAAGATCGACGTCGACTCGGGCAAAAACCGGGACGACCGCTCCGACCTTAAGGCATTGCTCGCGGCGACCCGGGAAAAGGACCCGGCCAAGCGGTTCGCCCAATTGGATCAGGTGTTGGACGTGGACCGGTTCCTGACCTTTGCCGCGCTGGAAGTCCTCTTCGTCCACTGGGACGGCTATTGCCTGGCCGTGAACAACTATCATGTCTTCCACGACGCCGACCGCGGCAAGCTGGTCTTCATGCCCCGCGGAATGGACCAGTTATTGGGCAAGAACGGCTCGCTCGCGACCGGCATCACGCCGCAATGGAAGGGTTCCGTGGCGCGGGCGCTGTTCACCACCGGGGAAGGCCGCCGTCGCTACCTCGAACGGTTCAACCAGGTTTTTACCAACCATTTTCAAACCGACTCGCTGAACGCCAAAGTGGACCGACTCACGCAGCGCATCCGTCCGTTTGCCGCGCCCGGGAACTTGGACGGCTTGTCGTTCCAGTTGCAGACGCGCTCGATCAAGTCGCGGATCGCCCAGCGGGTGAGCCAGGTCGCGGCGCAGTTGGTGAAGACCGAGTCCCCGCTGCCCTTCCCGGCCGACGGCGTGCTTGCGCTGACCGGCTGGCGGTTCCGGCCCGGTCCCCAGGGGGATGCCTCCGGCCGCACGACGGGCGAGAAGGGGCACGAGCTGCTGGAAGTTCATGCGCAGGGCACGGGCGCCAGCGGTTCATGGCGGAAACTCGTCACGCTGCCGCCGGGCCATTACGAACTGACCGGCTCGGGCAAGGTCACGGGACTGGCCCCAGGCGTCCCAGGCACCGGGATCCTCCTCCGGGTGTCCGGCGAACGGTCGGTGGAAGGCCTGTTGACCGCCACAGGCTGGAGCCCAGTGCGCTATGAATTCACGACCGAGGCCCCGGGCAGCTTCGAGCTGATCTGCGAATACCGGGGGGCGGAGGGTTTCGGTTCGTTCGACCTCTCGTCGCTCAAACTTCGTCGAATGTAACGGCGCCTAGTTGGCGTAGGATTTCAGGAGGTTGTCCGCCGCATCGGCGTAGGCCAGTTCCTTCAGCTTCTCGACCTGCTTCTGGTCTGAGCCGGCCCGGTTCAGCGACGCACTGACCGCGGCGTCGGTCCAGGGTTCCGGACTGGTGAGCGTCCAGTTGCCCGCGCGCACGTCGATGACCGCGAGCTTCAGGCGGATGCGGAGGTGCCGCTTCTCGTCGGGAACCGCCCAGCCGACAATCGGCACCCACGAAACGGCCTTGGTGCCGTAGCGTTCCTGGGCCGATTCGAGTGTGCCCCAGTAGCAGACGATGCTCTCGCAACCTCCCTGGGCCGCGGCGAGCCGAAGCGCCCTCGAATAGTTGGTCCCACCACCCGGTGACTCCGGCACGCCGGTGAACGGGATAACGTTGAAACTTCGGCTGAGGGTCTCCCGCATTGGCCCGTCCGGGGTGAAGGCCCCAGACTGGACCAGCAGAATATTTGATCCCTTGCGGAGGTGGACGCGCTGGGCGGAATCCAAGGCCCGCTGGATGTCTCCCTCCGAGACGCTTGCCGCCGGATCGATGCCGAGGACGTCGAACTCTTTGAGTTCACCGCGATACGAGAAATCACGGGTCGTTGAAGCGCGGTGCCGACCGTAGCGCTGATAACCCGAGTCGGAAATGGAACGCGTTTCGCAACCCGCGAAGAGCAACGCAGCGAGAGCAAGGGGGCCGATGAAAGGTTTCATGACGAGGACGGTGGATGGACCGGCAACTCGGCCGGTCGTTCAACGGGGACGGCAATTTCGGCGAGGACTACTTTGCCCTTTGAACTTTCGGCCCCGTCCTTTGACGCTGTCGGCCGTGAACCGCATCCGGCTGCTTCCCGATCACGTGGCGAACCAGATC
>JAYUSF010000366.1:0-31209 GCA_043755815.1 Verrucomicrobiota bacterium | reverse complement strand
ACCCATTGCTACACCAAAAAGCTGGCCAACCTCGCCGCCAGCATCCTCCTCTACCTGCTCAAAAAAACGTAATCAATACCTATTGAGCAATCCCGAATTTGCCAAGGTAAACCCGTTCTACCTGCGCGGTGCGGCGGGGTATCTGCTGGTCGCCGACGGCACCCGCCGCACGACGCTGAACCAGGCGAAGGTGCTTCAAAAGCGCGTGACCGACGCCTTGGGGCCGCTGCCGTTCGTGGTGCTGGTCAACAAGTGCGATCTCACCTCGGAATGGGAAACGCCGCCGGCCGATCTCGAAGCCCTGCACGCCGCCGGCTGGGAGGTCATCCAGTCCAGCGCCCGCACCGGCGAAGGGGTCGAGGCCGCATTCACCTCCCTGGCCCGGCAAGCCATGGCCAAGCGGCCGCACTGAGGAGACCGCGATGCCCAACGTCAGGACTGATGATCGCACCGCCGCCGCCCCCGGCCTGAACCCGCCAGTCTCCGTGGCGGATCGCGCGCTTGAGGCCCTGCTGGCCGGAGAGAACATTCTCGTGCTGCAACGCCTCGGTCCGGAGCGCTACCGCGTCGAGGGCACGCCGCCCGCTTGGGCGGCTCACGCCAGCGACGGAGCAATCCGGGCCGGGGCGGAGCTCGATCCCGCCGCGGTGTTTCTGTTCCTCCACCATTTTCTGGAGGACGCCACCGCCACCATCTGGGGGATCGGGGAAGCGCCGCCCATGACGTCCGACATCTGGTGCCAGACCCTGGGCAACGGCGAGGACGTCCACTTTACCGCAACGGCCCGGCGGGTGGGCGGGGCGGCGATCCTGCTGGTCCGCGCGCTCGGGGTTGACTTCGAGGAACACCGCCGCGTGCTGCAAAAGGCCCGCGAGCTGGCGCTCGCCCACGAGCGGTTGCTCAAGGAGATCAGCAAGAAGGAGACGCTCCTCCACTGCCTCGTGCATGATGTCGCCGGCCCGGCCACCGTCGTGATCAATTGCTTTTCCCTGCTGGGCTCGGAAACCGGACTGACCGCCACCGCCCGTGAGCTGGTGACCATGGGAGCCTCCGCGGCTGAGCGGCAGCAGGTGCTCCTGCAGGGCACGCTCGACATCTTCGCGGCGGACCTGAACGCGTTGGAGGAGTTTTCCACCGATCCCGCCACCGCGCCCGACGTTTTGCGCAGCGTGAACTCCGTCCTCAAGCAGCTCACCGTCAGTTTCAACACCAAGGGCGTGACGTGGGCGTTGATCCCGGGATTGGCCCAGGCTGCGCCCTGGCTGGTCGCCGGCCACGCCGGCAAGCTGGAGCGCATCCTCTACAATCTCCTTGAGAACGCCGTGCGCCACACGCCGGTCGGCTCCTGCGTGACCGTCCGGCTCATCGACGAGATCTCGGCGGTGTGCGTGGCCATCGAGGACCAGGGTCCGGGGCTGGACCCAAGCCTGGCGGAATTGCTGTTCGAGCGGTTTGTCCAGGGCAAGACCGGCAAGGGGCGTGCGGGGCTGGGACTGTATTTTTGCCGGATGATGATCAACCGCTGGGGCGGACAGATCGGTTGCCATTCACTGCCCGACGGCGGCTCGCGCTTCTGGTTCTGCCTTCCCAAACCCGGCGCCAGCCCGGTCAAGTCGGCGGCCCGCAATCCGGTGGAGCATCGCCGGTTCCTGTGATTTCCCGTCGGCGTCCGGTTCGCCGCCGAAACCTTGCCCCCGGGTGCGGGGTGGACACGCGGCCCAGAATCGCCCGGCGCGGCGGGTGAGTCGACGCTGGCCGCGCCGGACCGGCGGGTCCCCCCCCAAGGCGGACGCTCACCCCCCGACCTGCCGCTTCGGTGCCAGCGGGCTGAGCGGCACCCGCGGATTGTTCTGGGCGAAGTAGTTCATCGCCCAATCGGTCGGAAAGAGCGCCACCCAGTTGCCGTCGACGTCGGTCGCGAAGCGGCCCCCGGTGGGCAGCGAGACGCCTTCCAACTCCTCCTCCCTGGTGCCCGCGGGCAGCCAGCGCACGGCCTGAAACGGCGCCGGTTCGCGGCGCGCCTCGGCGTTGTATTCCGTCTCCAGCCGGTAGTGCAGCACCTCAAACTGCAGCGCCCCGACCGCCGCCAGCAGCGGCACCCGGCTCGCCGTGTCCTTCAGGTTGAACGCCTGCGCCACGCCTTCCAGCAGGAGCTGATCAAGGCCCTGGCGGAACTGTTTGAACTTCGCCGTGTTCGGGTTGTGGAAATACTCGAACACCTCCGGCGTGAAGCGGGGAATCTCGTCAAACCGGATCGACGCATCCGTCGTCAGCGTGTCGCCGATGCCGAAGCCGTCGTGGCCGACGAGCCCGATGATGTCGCCGGGATAGGCCTCGTCCACCGTCTCGCGCTCGTTGCCGAACAGCTTGTGCGACGAGCTGAGCCGGACCTTCCGGCCGGACTGCACGTGCGTCACCACCATGTCGCGCTCGAACTTGCCGCTGACCACGCGCACGAAGGCGATCCGGTCGCGGTGGCGCGGATCCATGTTCGCCTGGACCTTGAAGATGAAGCCGCTGAACTGCGGATGCTCGGGCTCAATGAAGCGCCCCTCGGATGCGTTTTCGGATGCCATGAACAATCCCGCCCGCGGCGGGAACGCGAGTAGAACCGAAGCCCCAACGCGTGACGAGTCTCGAGGTGTTCGAGGATTCCGCCGGCATCGTGGCGCGCCCGCCTGGGAAACGTCCCTAACGTAGCGGCAGCAGCCACGCGCCGAGCAGCACCAACCCAAAGCCGATCACGCCCATCAGGCTCATCATCACCGAGGCGCTGCGGAGCGTCTCGGTTTCCGTCATGCCGCTCATGCGGCTGATGATCCAGAAGCCGCTGTCGTTAAACCACGGGATCGGCTTCGAGCCGCAGCCGACCGCGAGCGCGAGGTAGAGCGGATGATACGGGAGCGAGGCGCCAGCCATCAGCGGCGCAATCACTCCGGCCGCGGTGATCATCGCGACCGTGGCCGAACCTTGGGCGATCCGCACCAGCGCGGTGATGACGAACGCCGCCACCAGCAGCGCGTAGCCGCTGTCCCCGGAAAACTGCGCGAGCCGCGACGCCACGTCGGTCTGCCGCAACGCCGCCCCGAATGCGCCGCCCGCCGCCGTGATCAGCAGGATCACTCCGCCGCTCTCCACCGCGGGAGCAAGCGCCGTCTTGAGCGCCGCCCAGCGCCACTGGTTTCGCCACGTCAGCAACAGCACCGCCGCCACCGTGCCCAGCAGCAAGGCCATCTGGCTTTCGCCGAGAAAGCGGACGGCCCGTGCGAGCCCCGCCGGGACGCCGCGCGGAACGGCGCCGTCGGCTGCCAGGGTTCCGAGCGTCTCGCGGCCGGCGATCAACAGCAGCGGCAGCGCGATGGGCAGCAGCGACCACCCCAGCGCCGGCAGCCCTCGACCCGCGTTGTCCGTGGGCGTCACGACCGGCGCGGCGCCGGCAATCGCCCGGAGCGGCTGCGGCCAGCGGCGGTTCGCCCAATGGGCGTAGGCCAGCCCCGCGATCACGGGCAGGCCGCCGACCACCAAGCCGCCGAGCATCATCATTCCCAGCGGCACGCCGAACGCATTCGCGGCGAACAGCGGACCCGGCGTCGGCGGCACGAGCGAGTGCGCCATCGTCGCACCGGCCACGATGCTGAGCGTGTAGAGCAGGAAGTTGCGGCCGGTCTTCGCGGCGAGTCCGCGTCCGAGCGGCATGAGCAGGTAGAATACCGTGTCGAAGAACACCGGGATGCCGAGCAGGAATCCGCTCAGCGCGAAGCCCTGCGGCGCGCGCTCCTCGCCGAGCCGCTGCTGAATCCAGCCAACGATCCGTTCGGCGGCCCCGCTGTCGGTGAGGCACTGGCCGATGATCGCCGCGAGCACGATCAGCAGCCCGATGCTCCGGCAGGTGGCGCCGAAGCCTTCGGCGACGACTTCGAGCGGATGCTGGACGGCGGCCTTGACGGATTCCTTCCATGTGGCTTCCGAGGCGATCCAGAATCCGCCCGCCTTCAGCGTTTCAAGATCGGTTCGGGTCAACTGCCAGTCCGCTTGTCCGGTCTTCGAAGAGTTGTTTAGCCAAGCCCGCTGCGCTTCACGGATGCCGTCAGAATCGCGATGGAATACCCACACCCAGCCTTCGTCCGGATGCTTCGCCGCTGGCTTGAAGCCAAGTTCGCCCGTGTCCGGATTCCAGCGGACCACTTCCGCCGCCTCGCTTCGCAGCACCTGCCATTGGCGAGTCTCGTTCGGAGTCAGCATGGCCACGGTGAGCCCGCCCAGCACCAGCGCCAGGAAGGCCGGCAACCGGAACACCATCAGGCACACGACCATGACAGCCGTGCCCAGCAGCACGATCCAAAGGGGGTCCACGGGCCGATGACAGCGGAACGGGAAGCGAAGCTCAAAGGGCAAAACCAGCTTTGAGCTTTGAACTTGGCGCGCCCCGCCTAGCGTCCCGCCATCGCCATGTCGTCCGCCCCGCGCAAACGTCCCGAGGAACTCCGCAGCCACCGCTGGTTTGGACCGGATGACCTGCGCTCGTTCGGCCACCGTTCGCGCGCCAAGGGCATGGGTTGGGACACCGGGGACTTCGCCGGCAAGCCGGTCATCGCGATCCTCAACACGTGGAGCGATCTCAACACCTGTCACACGCATCTCCGCGAACGCGCCGAGCAGGTGAAGCGCGGCGTTTGGCAGGCCGGCGGCTTTCCCGTCGAGGTGCCGGTGATGTCGCTGGGTGAGCAGTTCATGAAGCCCACCACGATGCTCTACCGCAACCTCACGGCGATGGAAGTCGAGGAGACGCTGCGGTGTCATCCGGTGGACGGCGCGGTGCTGCTCGGCGGCTGCGACAAGACGGTGCCGGCGCTGCTCATGGGCGCGCTGACGATGGACCTGCCGTGCGTGTTCCTGCCGGCGGGGCCGATGCTGAAGGGCCGCTGGCGAAATGAGACGCTCGGCAGCGGCAGCGACGCGTGGAAGTTTTGGGCGGAGCGCTGCGCCGGAAAGCTCAGCTGCGACGCCTGGCACGAGCTCGAGGACGGCATCGCGCGGTCGCCGGGCACGTGCATGACGATGGGCACGGCGGCCACGATGGCGTGCGTGGTCGAGGCGCTGGGCTTCATGCTGCCCGGTGCGTCGTCCATCCCGGCAGTGCATTCGGCGCACGCGCGGCTGGCGACGGCCTGCGGACGCCGGATCGTGGAAATGGTGTGGAGCGACCTGAAGCCCTCGCAGATCGCGACGCGGGCGGCCTTTGAGAACGCGGTCACCACGCTGATGGCCCTCGGCGGCTCGACGAACGCCATCGTTCACCTGATCGCACTCGCCGGCCGCGCCGGGCTGAAGCTCACGCTGGAAGATTTCGACGCGATCTCACGCCGCACGCCCGTGCTCGCCAACTTGCGGCCCGGCGGGAAGTTCCTGATGGAAGACTTCCACGACGCCGGTGGCCCGTTGGCCCTGTTCGAACGTCTCGCCGATCTCCTTCACCTCGGCTGCCTGACCGTCTCCGGCGAGACCCTGGGCGAAACCTGCGCCGGCGCGGAATGCTTCAACGACGACGTGATCCGGCCGCGCACGAACCCGCTCTCGGCCGAGGGCGGCATCGCCGTGCTGCGCGGCAACCTTGCGCCCGACGGCTGCGTCATCAAACACACCGCCGCCGAACCGCGCTTCCTCCGCCACACCGGCCCGGCGCTCGTGTTCCGCGATTACCCCGATCTCAAGGCGCGCATTGATGGCGACGATCTGCCGGTGACGGCGGACTCGGTGATCGTGCTGCAGAACGCCGGGCCGATCGGCGCGCCGGGAATGCCGGAGTGGGGCATGTTGCCGATCCCGAAGAAGCTGCTGCAGGCCGGCGTGCGCGACATGGTCCGCCTCTCCGACGCGCGCATGAGCGGCACCAGTTACGGCGCGTGCGTGCTGCACGTCGCACCTGAGTCCGCCATCGGCGGCCCGCTGGCGCTGGTGCACGATGGCGACCTGATCGAACTCGACGTGCCGAACCGCCGACTCCACTGGCACGTCAGCGAGGCTGAAGCTGCGGCCCGCCGCGCGGAATGGAAACCCCGCGAGCCCCGCTTCGCCCGGGGCTACGGCAAGCTGTTCTGCGGGGAGGTCACCCAGGCCAACGAAGGCTGCGACTTCCGCTTCCTCCACCACGGCCCGCCCACGCCGGAGCCGGAGATTTTTTGAAACGCAGATGAACACGGATGGACGCAGATGCGGAAAGAACGGCAGGTGGTTAACCGAAGTGTGGGCGGGTTGCCCGGCAACCCGAACGAAGTCCGACGGCCCAGCGGTTTCCGGGGGAAACCGCCCACAGTTCGGGCCAGCCTGAATCAGCGTTCATCTGCGTCCATCTGCGGTTAAACTTCCTCATCACGACACGTCATGGACACCCGCCCCGTCACCTCCGCCCGCCTCGCCGCCTCCGTCATCGCCGTGCCGCCGCTCGCGCGCGACGCCAGTGAACGGATCTCCCGGGAGGAGAACTCCAAGCTCATCCGCCATCTCGAGGCCGGCGGGGTCAACACGCTGCTCTACGGCGGCAACGCGATCCTCTACCATGTCCGCCTGAGCGAATACGCCGGGCTGCTTTCGCTGCTCACCGAATTGCCGGCCGCCGACACGTTGGTCATTCCCTCCGCCGGCCCGAGCTACGGCCTGATGATGGATCAGGCCGACGTGCTGAGGGACTTCGCGTTCCCAACCGTGATGGTGCTGCCGCATCAGGGCCTGAACACCTTCGCCGGTGTCGAAACCGGATTGCGCCGTTTCGCCGAGAAGCTCGGCAAGCCGATAGTCGTCTACGTGAAGGCCGAAGGTTACGTGACACCCAAGGAAATCGCCCGGCTCGTGGCCGACGGGCTCGTGTCGTGGATCAAGTATGCCATCGTGCGGCCGAACCCCGCCGAAGACCCGTTTCTCCGCGAACTCGTCGAAGCCGTTTCGCCCTCGCTGATCGTCAGCGGCATCGGCGAGCAGCCGGCCATCGCCCACCTGCGCGACTTCGGCGTGGCCGGTTTCACGAGCGGCTGCGTGTGCGTGGCGCCGGCCCTGTCACAGCGGATGCTCCTGGCCATGAAGGTGGGAAACTGGGCGGAGGCGGAGCGCATCCGGGCCCTGTTCAAACCGCTGGAGGACCTGCGCAACGGCATCAATCCGGTGCGCGTGCTGCACGAGGCCGTGGCGCTGGCCGGCATCGCCGACACGGGCCCGATCCTGCCGCTGCTGAGCGGGCTGAACGCCGAACAAAGGGAGGAAGTGGCCGGTGTGGCGCACGGTCTGGCCGGGGTGAATCCGCAGCGGAAAGCAGCGGTCGCCGCCGGGCCAGGCGCTTGACGCCGGTGCCTCGCTCCATAGCGTGCCCCCACATGCCACGAAACCAGCCGCAAGCGCCGTTGTGTCGGGGGCCGGTGTCACGCCGGAGCTTCCTCGAGGCAGGCGCGCTGAGCGCGGTGGGACTGGGGCTGAGCGACTTCCTTAAGCTGCGCGCCCTGGCGGCCGAAACCCGGTCGGTTCCCAAGGACAACGCGGTCATCTTTGTGTGGCTGCCCGGCGGCCCGGCCCAGCTTGACACGTATGACATGAAGCCGGAGGCCCCGGCCGAGTTCCGCGGCGACTTCCGGCCCATCCGCACCAACGTGCCCGGGATGGAGATCTGCGAACTCTTCCCGCTTCAGGCGAAGCTCGCCGACAGGTTCAACATCATCCGTTCGGTGTGCCACGATTTCGCCGACCACGGCGGCGCGCACAAGCGCTTCATGACCGGGCGCATCCCGGCCACGCCCACCGAGTTCGTCAACGATGCGCCCGCCGTCACCTCGATCATCACCCAGGCGCTCGAGGCGCGGCAGCGCGGCGGCGTGCCGGCCTGCGTGGCCGGCGTGGACAACGGCCGCAGCCACATCGACGTCTTCAGCCTTGGTCCGGCCTATCTCGGTTCGTCCTACACGCCGTTCATGGTGGTCGGCGATCCGAGCGCGCCGGACTTCAAGGTGCAGAACCTCGGGCTGACGCCCGACATGGCGGCCCGACTGGATGACCGGGTGCACCTGCTCGCCGGCATGGACCGCCTGCGGCGCGATCTCGATGGCAGCGGCCTGATGGCGGCGATGGACCGTTTCAGCCAGCGGGCGGTCACGATGCTGACCAGCCCCGACGTGCGCGACGCGTTCGATCTCCAGCGCGAACCGGCCGCGGTGCGGGACCGCTACGGCTGGAACGCGTATGGCCAGCGCGGCCTGCTCGCCCGGCGGCTGGTCGAGGCGGGCTGCCCCTTTGTCACCATGGTCTGGGAGAATCCTTTCCCCGACAAACCGATCCCGGCCGGCTGCACCTACAACTGGGATTCCCACGCCGTGAACTGCCACATCTTTGAGGACTCGAAGTGGCGTTTCCCGCCCTACGACCAGGCGGTCTCCGCCCTGATCAAGGACCTCTACGCGCGCGGGCTCGACAAGCGGGTGCTGCTCGTCGTGACCGGGGAGTTCGGCCGCACCCCGCGACTGGAACGGAACCGGGGCACGCAGACCGGCGTCCAGCAGCCCGGCCGCGACCACTGGCCGCAGGCCATGTCCTTCCTCGTGTCCGGCGGTGGCATGCGGACCGGACAGATCGTGGGCGCGACCAACGCCCGGGCCGAACATCCGATCGCCCGGACCCTTTCGCCCAACGACCTCTGGGCGACCGTCTACCGTCACCTCGGCATCAACTACCACGACTCAATCCTCGACCTCTCCGGCCGGCCGCTGCCCATCCTGCCTTTCGGCCAGCCGATCGAGGAACTCCTGCCGGTGACCGGCTGAAGTCCAAACGGTTCCCCGGCGAGGACCGAACCTGAGCGAAGCGGGATCACACCTGCGCCCCGCGGGAGATCAGGTGCCGCATCGCTCCGGTCACGTTCCGAGGCACGTTCGCCAATGGGGACTTGAGGCAGGCGGAAAAACGGGTTGAACTACGCCCGACCATGGACGACCCGCGATCCCCCAGCAGAAGGAGACCCGGCCTATGAGACCCGGTTTGAAACCGCTCCATCCCGGGCGGGTCGTAGTCGTGCGCCTTGGCCTTGGGCTGTTTCTTTGGCTCTGTCCACCGGCGAAGGTGTGGTCGGCCACCCCGGAAGTGGCGATCGACAATGTCCGCCCGCCACTGACCAGCATCCGCTCGTTCTTGGAAGGCGCCCGAACCTGGGGTGAGGAGCGGCCGGTGCGGTTGACGGGGACCGTGTCGGCCTCGCTGGAAGACCGGACCTTCTTCATGCAGGACGGGGATGCCGGCGTTTATGTATTCGACAAGCTCGCGCCCGCCTTGCCGGTGGGAACCCGGGTTGAAGTCGTGGGCTACCCGGCATTGGGCGGCGTAAGCCCGACGCTGCAGCGCGCCACCACGGCGGTCGTCGGTTCCGGGACCCAGTTGCCGGTTTGGAGCACCACCCTGGGCGAGGCGATGAATCCAGCCGCCGACATGCGGCTGATTCGGCTCGAAGGCCGGCTCCAGCCCGGCATGCCCCGGGGGCCGAACACGTGGATCATCGGCACCGGGGGAACCAACGGGTTCTTGGCCTACCTGGGGTCGGCGGAAGACCGGCGCGCGCTGGCGGACATCAAGACGGGCAGCCTCCTCGAACTGACCGGGGTCTGCAGTCTTCGCGGCTTGGTCGATGGCCGCCCCACCCAGCTCACCCTGTTCGTGCCCTCCGCCGAGTCTGTCCGGGTGATCGCCGGGCCACCGTGGTGGACGGGTGATCGTCTCGTCGCCGCCACGGTGCTGGCCGGCGGTGGACTGCTGCTGGCCCTGCTGTGGGGCTGGACGCTCCGCCGCCAGGTGCGACGCAAGACCGCGGAACTTCAGGGCCGGCTCGCCGAGGAATCCGCCTTGGAACGCCGCTACCGCCAGCTCTTCGAGGTCAATCCCCATCCCATGTGGGTCTATGACCTGAAGACGCTGGAGTTCCTGGCGGTCAACGAAGCCGCCACCCGGCACTACGGCTTTTCGCGCGAAGCCTTCCTCGGCATGACCCTGAAGGAGCTCCGGCCGCCCGAAGATCTGCCAGCCCTGCTCAAGAACGTGGCGGCCGTGACCTCCGCACTCGATGCCGCCGGCATCTGGCGCCACCGGAAAAAGAGCGGTGAAATCATCGAGGTCGAGATCACGTCGCACACGCTGGAATTCGACGGCCGCGCGGCCGAACTGGTCCATGCGCACGACGTGACGGTGCGCCGTCGCGCCGAGGCCGCCCTGCGCGCAAGCGAAGAGAGGCTGGCGTTCGCCCTGCAGGGCACCAGCGACGGATTGTGGGATTGGAACATGGTGACCGGGGAGGATTGCCTGTCGCCCCGCTGGAAGGAGTTGCTCGGCTACGGGCCCGGCGAACTGCCCGACCGGGAAGAGACCTTCGTCGGCCAGTTGCATCCGGACGACGTTGCTCCGGTGAAGGCGGCGCTCCAGCGGCACCTCGAAGCCGGGGCACCCTATGCGCTCGACCTGCGGCTGCGCCATCGGGACGGCCACTACCGGTGGTTTCACACCCGCGGAACGGCCCGTCGCGACGCCGCGGGCAAGCCGGTGCGCATGGCGGGTGTGATCACTGACATCACCGAGCGCCGGCAGGCCCAGGAAGCCCTCCGGCAAAACGAGCAATACTTGCGCACCGTCATTGAGACCGAGCCGGAGTGCGTGAAGATCATCTCGCCCGACGGCACCCTGCTCGACATGAACGCCGCCGGCATCCGGATGCTGGAGGGCAGCGGGTTGGACGAAATCAAAGCCTACCCGCTCACCAGCTACATCGCGCCCCGGTATCACGAGGCCTTCGCCCAACTCCACGCCCGGGTGCTGGCGGGCGCGCAAGAGGCGTTGGAATTCGAAATCGTGGGGCTCAAGGGGACGCCGCGCTGGCTGGAGACCCGGGCTGCGCCCTTGCCCGGACCCGATGGCACGGTCGCCGCCGTGCTCGGCATCACGCGCGACATAACGGCCCGGAAGCGGGCCGAGGCGGAACTGATCCGTTCCCAGGAAAGGTTTGCCACGATCTTCCGGACGTCGCCCGACGGCATCCTCATCGTGCGCGCCGACAATGAGCGGATCGTGGACCTGAACCCCGCATTCGAACGCCTCGCCCAAGTCTCTTCGGCCGAGGCCATCGGGAAAACCACGGTGGAACTCGGTCTCTGGGCTGACCCGCAACAGCGGGCGGCCAACCTCCGGCGGCTGCGGGAAGGGGGCTCGATCTCCAACATCGAGATGCAGATGCGGCGGCGGGACGGGACCGAGGTCACCGTGCTCGGATCCGCCGAGGTCGTGGACTTTGGGGGCGAACAGTGCCTGCTCAGTCTGCTGCGCGACATCACCGAGCGGCGCCGGGCGGAAGACGCGCTGCGGCTCAGCCAGACGAGCCTGGCGGCGGCGCAGCAGATCGCCTCGCTGGGCAGTTGGGAGCTGGACCTCGCCGATGAGCGGAATGTGGACGTCAATCCGCTGACCTGGTCGGACGAGGTCTTCCGCATCTTCGGCTATGAGCCGGGGCAGATCGCGGTCACCAACGAGAATTTCTTCGATGCCGTCCACCCGGACGACCGGATCCGGGTCCGGGAAGCGGTCGCCGAGGCGGTCGCCCAACGCCAGCCCTACCGGATCGAGCACCGGATCATCCGGCCGGACGGTGCCGTCCGCGTGGTGGAGGAGTATTCCGAGATCACCTGCGATCCGCGAACCGGAAAGCCCGTGCGGCTGCTGGGCGTCGTGCAGGACATCACGGCGCGCCGGGACGCGGAACAGGAGCGCCGCAATTTCGAACTGAAGCTGCAGCAGGCCCAGAAGCTCGAAAGCCTCGGCGTCCTCGCCGGCGGCATCGCCCACGATTTCAACAACCTCCTCACCGCCGTCATGGGGAACATCAGCCTTGCCCTGCTGGATCTGAATCCGGTGAGCCCGGCCCGGCCGCCGCTCCTGGATGCGGAGAAGGCGACGCAGCGGGCGGCCGACCTTGCCCGGCAGATGCTGGCCTACTCGGGCAAGGGCCGTTTCCTGATCCAGCGGGTCAACCTGGCCGAGGTGGTGGAGGAGATGACGCAGATGCTGGCGGTGTCCGTCTCGAAAAAGGCGGTCCTGCGTTTCAACTTCGCCCACCTCGTCCCGCCGGTCGAAGTGGACGTGACCCAGCTCCGGCAGATCATCCTCAATCTCGTCATCAACGCCTCCGACGCCATCGGGGAACGCAGCGGGGTGATCGCAATCTCCACCGGGGTCATGAACTGCGACAAGTCCTACCTGACGACCACCTGGCTGGGCGACACCGTTCCCGACGGGCTCTATTCCTACATCGAGGTGGCCGACTCGGGCTGCGGCATCGCCAAGGACCAGCTCGCCAAGATCTTCGACCCCTTTTACACGACCAAGTTCACCGGGCGCGGCCTCGGGTTGGCCGCCGTGCTGGGCATCGTGCGCAGTCACAACGGAGCGCTGAAGGTTTACAGCGAAGTCGGGCGCGGGACGACCTTCAAGGTCCTCTTCCCGACCGCCGAAGATGCGACCCCCGTGGACGGAACTCCGGAGACCCAGCACCTGGATTGGCGCGGCGAAGGGCTTATTCTCCTCGTGGATGACGAGGAAAGCATCCGCGCCGTCGCCCAGCGGCTCCTCGAACGAATCGGCTTCAACGTCGTCACCGCGGCCGACGGTCGGGAGGCCGTGGAGGTGGTCCGCGAAAAGGGCGACCAACTGGCCTGCATCCTCCTGGACCTGACGATGCCGCACATGGACGGCGAGGAAACGTTCCGCGAAATCCGGCGCATCCGGACGGACATTCCCGTGGTGCTGACGAGCGGCTACAGCGAACAGGACGTCGTGCAGCGCTTCTCCGGCAAAGGGCTCGCCGGCTTCGTGCCCAAACCGTTTTCCCTCCCCAACCTCCAGGTCGCGCTGATGAAGACGGTGGTGGTAAAGCCGGTGGCTCAGCCTGGGTGAACGAGGCACGCTTGCTGGGCCAAGACAAAGGATCCGTCCCACGAAGGATCAAAGGGCCAGCTTGCCGTCCGGCATTGGGCTGACTATCTGAACGACGTGTCCATGCAAGCCAATCGCCTTCCCGGAACGGGTATCCCCTCATCCTTATGGCTAACCTTGGCGCTGCTGCTGGGCCTGTCGGGCGGATTGCGAATCCACGCCCAGTTCGGCTGCAATTGCTGTGAGATCATTCCACGTCATTTCGTCCGTGACAGCCCCTCCGACCTGGACGGAGACGGCGTCATTGATGTGACCCTGAGGCGGTTGGAGGATGGTTTGGTCACATACTGTGTTCTCACGGCGCGGGTGAATTTCACGCTGCAAACCCCCTACTACGCCGAGTTCTTGATGGAGGAAGCCAGTAAGCAGCCTTGGCCGCTCCACGTTGGCGACACATTGGGTGAGACCGCGCCCGCCGGAGCCGCGTGGAGATCTTCGATATCCCTGTTGCAGCTTACCATTGATCTGTCTGCGCAAGCTCCCACCATTCTAAGCACCGGATTCCTCGCCTCACGGACGAACGCGTTGGTCGGCTTGCGTTTCCGAAGCGCACTGGGAACACATTACGGTTGGTTGAAACTGGAGAACCAGTTGGATGGCGACGGTTTTTCATCAGCCGCAGTCACCGATACGGGGTTTCATTACCAACCGGCTACTGCCATTGCGGTCGGCACCAAGCCGCCGGCCCCGCCACCTGATCCTCAAAGCGTTACCAACTATGTCGGAGTCTTTCTGGAGCGCCCTTTTGATGCCCGGCTTCGCCGCCGGGAATGGACCAATACAGCCACGGTGACCGGCGGTTACGAAGTCCACCTGGACGTTCAAGCTTCAGCGAAGGTGTTGGTGGCAAATCCCAACTCCAGCTTCGGACTGTTCGATCCGGTCGAAGTAGTGCCGGGGCGTCGGGTGCCGGCATCACCGCCAGTGCCACAGGGCTGGGCTGAGCCGGGGCTCATCCCATTGCTCCGGGTGGCTACGGTCACTGAGGCCAGCGGCGCAACCAAGCTGATCCGCTCCGGCTTGCTGACCGATGGCCCAAAGACCTTTGCGCTGATGTCCACCAACCAACTGAACCAGCAGCCGGTAGCGTTTCCGGTCCACCTTGATACCAACGGGACTGTCACAACCATCGAGCGGAACGGCAGCGCCTATCCGGTCGTCGGCAGCCAGGGGTATCTTGGCTCAGACGAGGGCGGCTTGGACCTGAACGGGGACGGCCGCGTGGACTTCATCCGGCGACGAAAATCCGCCGGTTCGCACTTATCCCTGCGGTTGGAACCCATCGGCAGCAACCGTATCGTCAGTAAATTTGTGCAGGTTGCGGTGGTTCCGGTTGCCTTTCCGACCGGCAAACTCGTGTCCCCCAACTTGGATGCGTCTGATTCCCAAATGGGTCTTGCCAGTTGGAATCAATCTCCCGCCTACGCCTACCTGCGGGACCTTGACCCCAATCAGCTTCCAGTCACCGCGGGCCTTCAGGATGGTGACTTCATCGCCATCAGCTTCGAGACGGCCGCCGGCCGCCACTACGGCTGGCTTCGCTGGTTCTCCGGCCAGGTGATTGACTACGACTTCAACCCCGAACCCGGGCAACCGTTGGCGGCGGGCACACGCAAGGCGATGAAAGGCCCCAGCCTGCGCTTCGAACGCAGGACCGATGGCAAGCTGTGGCTGGTCGGGAACGCGGTCGGCTCACTTTGGCGCCAGAAGTGTCGCAATGGGTTGCTGAACCCTGAATCTTGGAGCGACGCGTTCTTTCCGCAGTGGATCGGGGTCGGGGAAAGTCTTTGGCGTTTTGAACAGGTCGTCGCCCCGACCAACACCTCAGGATTCTACCGATTTGAGATTCCCGGCCTGGCGAACTGAGCGCAGCGCCGCCGCCAGCACCCGCAGGTGGGCCGCCAACTGGTAGCGATCCAGAAACCGTTCCCGGAAGCGGAGACCGTCTTCGGTTTGTGCCACCTCGACCAGCGCCCGCGCGGCGGCGGCCGGGTCACGCGGTTCGACGAGACCGGCGTAGTTTTCGGGCAGCATCTCGGGAATGCCGCGCCAGCGCGTGGAGACGATGGGCAGCCCGAAGGCCATCGCCTCAATCAGGTTCAGGGGCTGGCCTTCGTTGGCGAAGTAGCTCGGGAAAAAGAACACCTCGCTGTCGCGCAACGCTGCCGCCTTCGCCTCCGGGCCAAGAAAACCGGTGACGCTCACGCAGGCCGCGACCGCCGGGTCGGCCCGCAACGACTGGAAGGCCGCCTCATCGTCCGGGGTGGGGAACGTGCCGGCCACCAGCAGGCGGAACTTCACCGGCTGGGCCAGGGTGGAGCCGAGATGGTTGGCCTGCATCACGGCTTTGACCGCATCGAGCACGCCCTTGTCCCGGGAACAGAGCGCGAGAAACAGAACCTTTACTTCGCCGCCCCTCGCCCGCCGTTCCGCTAACCGCCGGCAGCGGTGATCCGCCAGCGTTGAATTGAAGTCCGGGCACGGATCCGGCACCCCGTTCGGCACCACGGCCGCGGCACGCGGGTGCAGCTTCTCCGCGTCGGGTTGGCTGAATCTCGACAGCACGAGGCTCAGCCGGGCATCGCCCAGCAACCGATGCGAGAGGGCCCGTTCGAGCGGATTCGCCACGTCTTCGAGCCATTGGCCGAGCCCAACCGCGTGCCAGTGGAAGATGATGCTCCGGAACCACGGCCGCAGCAGGGCGAGCGCGATCCAGTCGCGGTAGAGCGAGTTCCGCTTGGGCGGACTGGGCACGTAGTAGAGCGTGCGGACCCCGTGTTCGCGGCCCAGCCGTTTCGCTGCGCGAACGTAGGCGAGCAACTTGGTCAGCTTGCCACCCCGGGCCGAGCCGACATCGGTCAGGTCATCCGAGAGCCGCGCGTCCACATGGAGCACCTCGACGCCGAGCGACGGGTCGGCCCGGAAGCCGTCCACGAGGTATTGCACCATCTGGCTCTGGCCATGGTGCGGCGGCGGGACGTGGGCGAAGACAACGAGCTTCATCGCGGTGCGGCGGCAAGCGTGCATGGAAAGGTAGCAAAAGACGAAGCCGTTCGTGCATCCTGCCGGCATGGCGGTGCGCGATTCCTACCGGGATTACGTCCTGGAGCAGCTCAACCGGGTGCGCCCGGTGACGTGGCGGAAGATGTTCGGCGGCGTGGGGGTGTATGCGGGCGACCGTTTCTTCGCCCTGCTCGACAACGACACGCTCTACTTCAAGACCGGCGACACCAACCGGGCGGACTACGAGGCACAGAACAGGCAACCCTTCCAACCTTTCGGCCCTGACACCAAGCCGATGGCCTACCACGAACTGCCGGGCGCCGTGCTGGAAAACGTGTCGGAGCTGGCGGTTTGGATGGCGAGGGCGATTGAGGTCGCCGACGGCAAGGCCGCAGAGAAGCGCACCGGGGCTGGCGCAACCACGGTTAAGGTCGCTTCGAAAACGGCGTCCCCGAAACCGCGCCGCGCCCGGCGAAGCGGCTGTCAGAGGCCCGCGGGCGAAAACTCGTCGGCGTGATATGAGCTGCGCACCAGCGGACCGCTGGCCACGTGGACGAAGCCGAGTTCCTCGCCCCGTTCCTTCAGTTCGGCGAAGACGGCCGGCTTCACAAACTCAACCACCGGGAGATGCTTGAGCGTCGGCTGGAGATACTGCCCCAGCGTGAGGATGTCACAGCGGACCGCGCGCAGGTCGCGCATGGCGGCCAGCACTTCATCGCGGGTTTCGCCGAGGCCGAGCATCAGGCCGGACTTGGTGTGCAGGCTGCCGCCGCTGCGTTCCTTGGCCTTGGCCAGCACGCTGAGCGAGCGGTCGTAGGTCGCCCGATGCCGCACGCCCGGGGTCAGGCGCCGGACGGTCTCGAGGTTGTGGTTGTAGATGTGCGGCGCGGCGTCGAGCACGAGGTCGATGGCCCAGTCGCGGTCGAGGAAATCGGGCACCAGCACCTCGATGATGATGCCCGGGTCCAGGGCGCGGACCGCTTCAATGGTCTTCTGGAAATGTTCCGCGCCGCCGTCCGCCAAATCGTCCCGGGCCACGGCGGTGATGACCACATGCTTCAGTCCGAGCCGGCGGGTCGCCTCGGCCACGCGCTCCGGTTCGTCGGCTTCGAGCGCGAGCGGCTTGGCGGTGTTGACGGCGCAAAAGCCGCAGGCGCGGGTGCAGCGGTCACCCGCGATCATGAAGGTGGCCGTGCCCTTGCTCCAGCACTCCCAATGGTTGGGGCACTTCGCGCTCTCGCAGACGGTGTGCAGCTTCAGGTCGTCAAGCAGCGTGCGCGTGCGGGTGAAGGCGCTGCTGGTGGGCAACTGCACCTTGAGCCACTCCGGCAGGCGCGGCCGAAGCGAAACTGGGGCCACGGACGGGGCGGACGCGGGCGCGGTCCGCGGACTGTTCAAAACGGCTTCCATCGAATGGGGGCGAAAGGTTGAGGCGGAGGCCCGCTTTGGCAACCGGTGTTTCCTTGCCTCGCCACTAGAGGGTTTGCTCGCCCGCCCCCGGGGTGCTCCGACTGGGGCGGCCCGTTGCCCCAAACGCGAATCGGATATCCGGGTGAAGCCGCCGGATGACCTCGTCAGTTCTCGCTCGGAGGGCTATCTGCGGGAGGCCGGCCGGCCTCACAGCCTAAATGCTTTCTTCAGCCGCGGCGCTGGCGGAGCTTCACTGCCAGCCCGGCCGCGCGGATGCGCCACCCGGGAACCATTTCATGAACCGAGAGGATCGATGCGAAATGAACCGCCCCCCGACGAAGGCCCCGGCTTCGCGGCTACGTCTCCATGGCGGGTTCGCGGCCGGGATCGGCGCGTTGATGCTGCTGCTCGCCGGCTGTCACACGCCGCAACAGCGCACCGGTGCGGAGAGCGACTGGGCGGCGTGGCGGGCCAAACGGCACGATTCGATCGGTGGAACGAACGGTTGGGCGACGCTGGTCGGCCTGCTTTGGCTGACGGAAGGCGCCCAGACCGCCGGCAGCGCGCCGACCAATGACGTGGTGTTTCCCGCCGGGCGGACGCCGGGCCACGCCGGTGTCTTCATCCGGCAGGGCAAGTCGGTTCAGTTCGTGGCCGCACCCGGCGTGAAAGCCTTGCTGGATGGCCAGCCAACGGTCGCCGCGGCGCTGCGGTCCGATGAACACGGCGAACCCTCCGTGCTGACGTTGGGGGGCGTGCGGATGTTTGTCGTCATCCGGGGCGAACGCGTCGGTCTGCGCGTGAAGGATTCCGAGGCGCCCACGCGTCGGCATTTCCAGGGGCTCACGTATTTCCGCTACGCTCCCGACCGCCGAGTCATCGCGCGATTTGTCCCGCACGATCCGCCCAGGAAGCAACCGATGACCGACGTGACGGGGGCCACCGTGACCGAGGATTGCCCCGGCTCGCTGGTCTTCACTCTGGATGGCCGTGAGCTGCGCCTCGATGCCCTGGCCGACCGCGAGGAAGGTGACTTGTTCCTGCTCTTCCGCGACGCCACGAGCGGCAGATCGACCTACGGCAGCGGGCGCTATCTGCACACCCCGCTGCCCGACGCCGCAGGCAACGTCATGCTGGATTTCAACTTCGCCTACAACCCGCCGTGCGCCTTCACCGGCTTTGCCACCTGCCCGTTGCCGCCGCGCCAGAACTGGCTGCCCGTGGCCATTGAGGCCGGCGAGAAGCGCTACGGAGCCGGACATTGAGCGCCGGACGCGTGCCCGAAGGCGCCCGCGTCCAGCCCGATCCGGAGTCAGAAGGTTTGTCCCTCCCGCCGCTCGCCCGGCTTGCATTTCCGGTGAATCCCGCGCCCGCTGGCCGCGTTCAATCTCCGTTTCCATGAACACCCGAGTTCTGCTTGGTGCCGCCCTTTTGACCGCCGTCGTCGCTGCTTCGGCGGAAGAGTTCACCCTCCACACCTTTAAGCGCCTCCAACTGAGCGACCAGTTCTGGTGCGAGGGCGCCGGCTTCGGCGACTTCAACCGCGACGGGGTGAACGACATCGTGTCCGGCCCGTGGTGGTATGAGGGACCGGGCTTCACCAACAAGCACGAGCTCTACGCGCCCACCAAGACCTTCCAGCTCAAGCTCGGGCCGATGACCACCGTGACGGTGCCCGGCTACGACGGCGCGCTCGGGGCCAACAACACCTACTCGGACAACTTCTTCGCCTTCCCGCGCGACTTCAACAACGACGGCTGGCTGGACGTGCTGATCATCGGTTTTCCCGGGAAGGAAACCGTGTGGTTCGAGAACCCGAAATCGTCCGACAAACACTGGCCACGGCACGTCATCTTCGCGGAAACCTGCAACGAATCACCGACCTTCGCCGACCTCACCGGCGACGGGAAACCCGAGCTCATCTGCATCACCAGGGGCGCCTACGGCTACGCCACGCCCGACTGGAGTGACCCGGCCAAGCCCTGGGCCTGGCACCGCCTCTCACCGGAAAAGGGTTACGGCCACTTCACCCACGGCATGGGCCTCGGCGACGTGAACGGCGACGGCCGCCTGGACCTGCTGGAGAAGGACGGCTGGTGGGAACAGCCCGCGTCGCTCGCCGGCGATCCGCTCTGGCAGTTTCACTCTGGCCCGTTTGGCCTGGGTGGCTCCCACATGTTCGCCTACGACGTGAATGGCGACGGGCTCAACGACATCATCACGGCGCTGACGGCGCACGGCTACGGCCTCGCGTGGTTTGAGCAGGTTCGCGAGGGCGGCGAGATCAATTTCAAGGAACACATCCTCATGAACAAGGAGGCGAGCGAGAACCGCTACGGCGTGAAGTTCACCGAGCTGCACGCCATCGAGCTGGTGGACCTGGACGGCGACGGCCTGAAGGACATCGTCACCGGCAAACGCTTCTGGTCGCACGGCCGCACGGGCGATCCCGACCGCAACCAGGCCGCGGTGAACTACTGGTTCAAGCTGGTGCGCGGCGCCGACAAGTCGGTGGACTTCGTGCCCTACCGCATCGATGACAACTCCGGCGTGGGCACTCAGCTCATCGTGGGCGACGTGGACAAGAACGGCCTGCCCGACCTCGTGGTGGGCAACAAGAAGGGCACGTTCGTCCTGCTGCACGAGCAGAAGCCGGTGACCAAGGAAGAGTGGGAACAGGCGCAGCCGAAGCCGTTGGCGAAGTAGCGGCCGGCCAATGACGAACCAAGAGCGAATCAAGGGCTGAAAGCCCGGCAGATGATAGCCCAGTGCAAGCGAGACGAAGTCCGCGTCGCCCTGGGTAAACCACCCGACAAAGCGCTCAGGCCCTGAAGGGGCGGGCGAAACGAGACTTGTTGGAAACCGCGATTTCCCCGACAACACGCTCGTCCAAAACGGACCAGAGAGCGACATGATGTAACGACACACCGACAACTCCATTTTGCGTAGCTTCGGCTACGGGCTGCCCCGAAAACCGCGAATTTTCCAAGCCCGTTACAGAGACCGACCGAGCACGCGCCCACCCGGGCGCGGCTTGGCGCGTCTTCTGTAACAGGCGCTTCGCGGTGCCTCGGGGCAGGGCGCGTTAGGTTCGCGCCCCTTCTTTTGAGGGTTCCGTTCCCGCTGGCTCGCCCCGCCAGCCGTGGCCTCCAAATACGAACATCTCAACCGCGAAGAACTGATCCGCCTGCTCGAAACGCGCGACCGGCGCGCGCGCTTTGGTCTCGTGTGGGAGGCGGACGAAATCGAGCGCGACCAGGCGCTCAACTCCGACTTCGTCGCGCTGGACCTCGTGTCGGAGCTTTCTTGCCCAAAGGACGCGGCGGCGTGGCGCAACCTCATCATCGAAGGCGACAACTTCGACGCCCTCCGTCATCTCCGCATGGCCTTCGCCGGGCAGGTGAAGTGCATCTACATCGACCCGCCCTACAACACCGGCAACCGTGACTTCGTCTATAACGACCGCTTCGTGGACAAGGAGGACTCGTGGCGGCACTCCAAGTGGTGCGAGTTCATGTTCCAGCGCCTCATGCTCGCGCGCGACCTCCTCACGCCGGACGGCGCGATTGTTGTCTCCATTGATGACAACGAAGTTTTCAGCCTCGGCCTGCTGATGAACCGCGTGTTTGGAGAAAGCAACCTCCTCGCAAACATTGTTTGGCAACACAGCGTTCAACCAAAGGGGTATTCCGGGAAGGTTTCGGTTCATCACAATTTTCTTCTGGCATACGGTGGTTCCCCGTCCTCCGCGTTGAAGGACGTCCCGAGAACCGAAGCTCACAACGTCAACTACTCGAATCCTGACAACGATCCCAATGGTCCCTGGCGAGCAGGAGATGTGAGAAACGCCCTCTATCGCCCCAATCTCATCTACGACCTTGCGACTCCATCCGGAAAACTTATCAAGCCTTCAGCGAAGGGATGGCGATGGAGCAAAGAAACGATGGCGGAAAAGATTCGGACCGGAGAAATCGTTTTCCGCGACGATGACACGAGGATCGTGCGCAAGATATACCTCAACAACCAAAAGGGACGCCCTGTTGAATCAATTTGGTTTGGCGACGACGTTGGAACCACGCGCGAAGGCAACAAAGAGATAAAGGCAGTTTTTGATGGGCAGTCAGAGTTCGATACGCCGAAGCCTGTCCGATTGATTGAGCGCGTCCTGCAAATCTGCTGCGGCCCGAACGACCTCGTGCTCGACTTCTTCGCTGGGAGCGGGACGACAGCGCACGCCGTCCACAAGCTCAACGCGGAGGACGGCGGCAAGCGGCGGGTCATCCTCGTCTCCAGCACGGAAGCCACACAGGACGCTCCGGACAAAAACCTCTGCCGTGATGTTTGCGCGACGCGCGTGCGGCGAACCATCGAAGGCTACACGCCCGCCGGTGGCGAGCCGGTGCCGGGACTCGGCGGGGATTTTGCCTACCTGCGGACGCGGCGCATTCCGGTAGGTCGGCTGCTGGAGATTGACCACGCGCAAGTCTGGACCGCACTCCAACTCATGCACCGCGACGCCGTTGCGCCATTCGAGCCGGGCAAATTCTCCTGGGCTGGTGACGAGGACGAAGCAGTGATGTATCTCCCGCGCTTCCGGCGCGAGGATGCGTCGTTGCTCCGCAAGCAGGTCAAACGCAGCGCCGCCGTTGCGCTCTATTCGTGGCAGCCGCGCACCGTCGCCCAGCACCTTCGCGCCGCGCACGTCACGCACCTGGCCATTCCCGAGACGCTGGCGCGTCGATTTGGCCTGAGTCAGGGAGGCAAATCGTGAGAGCGGCGCTCGGAAGTCCGCGAGATCTTGGAGTGCGGCGGCTTGACGGCGCTTTGGCATTCGGTTCGAGGCGCGTGAGGACCACGCCCCGCGTCACGCGCACTTCGGCATCCACACCGGTGAGTCTTCCAGAACACTCCAGCCCTTCCGCGCTGGAAGGAAAAGCGGCGTCAAGCAGCCGCACTCCAAAAGCTGGCGCACGTTCAACGTGGCCCCGTCCATCTTCCTGGCGATGAAACGCACGACGCCCAAGCCGTTTCAGCAATCCGCCGTCGAAAGCGGCCTGGCGATCTTCTCCGAGTGCCGACGGCTGCTCGACACGGCGGGCGAGAACGCGGCGGGCCGCGCGGTGGCGGTGTCACATCACGGCGCGCTGCTCATCGAGGCCCCGACAGGCGCGGGCAAGACGCTCATTGCCGGGCATCTGGCGGAGCGGTTTTCCAAGGATGAGCGCGTGGTGTGGTTCTGGTTCGCACCGTTCAAGGGCGTGACGGGCCAGACGGCTTCCTCGCTGCGCGCCGAGTTGCCCGGCCTGCGCCTGCGCGAACTGAGCGAGGACCGCAACGCCGGCGACAGCCGCACAGGCGACGTGTGGGTGACGACGTGGCAGACCGTGGCGACGCGCGTGAAGGACCGGCGGAACGTCCACAAACCCGGCGAGGCAAACCTGACCGTGGAGGAATTGCTCGACGGCGTGCGCGCCCAGGGGCTGCGCGTGGGCGTGGTGATTGATGAGGCGCACCACGGGTTTTTCGGCAAAGGCACGGCCACGCAGGCGATGGAGTTTTACCGCCGAACGCTGCGCCCGGAATACACGGTGCTGGTCACGGCGACGCCGGACGACGCGGATGTGGTGCGCTTCGAGAAGGAACTGGGCGTGCGGTTGAACCGCGTGACCATCGGGCGCAACGAACCGGTCGAGGAAGGCCTGATCAAGGAGGGCATCAAGTGCGTGGCGTATCTCGCGCCGCCGGAGCAGGCGGCGCTGGTGGATTTCGAAGCCACGGCGCTGCGCGAGGGCGCGATGATGCACCGCGCGGTGAAGGCGGAGCTGAAGAAGCTTGGCGTGCCGCTCGTGCCGTTGATGCTGGTGCAGGTGGATTCCACCAAGGACAGCGTCGAGCGGGCGAAGGAACGCTTGCTGACGCTGGGCTTCACCGACGAGCAGGTCGCCGTGCATACGGCGGACGAACCGGACGCGGGTCTGCTGGCTCTGGCGAACGACGAGCAGCGCGAGGTGCTGGTCTTCAAGATGGCCGTGGCGTTGGGCTTCGACGCCCCGCGTGCGGGCATTCTCGTCTCGATGCGCGCGGCGCGGGACGAGGATTTTGGCGTCCAGTTGGTGGGCCGCATCCTCCGCGTGCATCGCCGTCTGCAAGGCCGCGCCCGCGCGAAGTCGCTGCCGCCGCTGCTGCGGCACGGCTACGTCTTCCTCGCGGACGCGAAGGCACAGGAGGGCCTCGACCTCGCGGGCCAGCGCATCAACAGGCTGCAAACGGAATACGCCACGGTGTCGCCCACCACGGCGGTCGTCGTGCTCGGTGGCCAGCAGCAAGTGCAAGTGCTCGGACCAGGAGGACAGACCTTCATGCTGCAACTGGAGCCGGAGATGATGGCGGGCAGCCCGGATTCCCCTACCGGCGCAGAGGGAACGAGGGTGAATATGCCGGGCACCGACGGAAGCGGTGGCTGGCGCGGGACGTTGGTGGACTTGCTGGGCGGCTTCTCCGGCGCACCCGACGGCGGGAAGCCTGGGGAAACGACGCACCGAGGGGGCGCCGCTCCGGCCATTCTCACCGGCTATCGCTACGAACGTCGTCCGGATGTGCCCCGACGGTTCAAGACGCAGGTGGTGTCACCGGACAACGACGCGACGGAGGAGGATTGCGCGCAGCGGTTCATCGTGTCGTCGCGCGACATCGTGGCCGCGCTGGCGGCGAAGGTGAAGGTGCAGGCGAAGGAGCAGGAGATCTTCACGCAGCAGATTGAGATGCGCTTCGTGAACGCCGAGATGGACCCCGACCAGGCAGCGCGCACCGCAAACAGGATTTTGCAGCGGGACGAGGTGTTCGATCCGCGCGAACTCCGCTTCGCCCTGCTGCGGAAGCTGGCCGCCACCCTGCGGGAGATGGGCATGGATGAAGCCGCCGGCGACGCGGACAAGCTCCGCCACATGCTGAACGTCATTCTCACCGCGCATCCCGAACTGCTCTACGAAGCGCAGAAGCAGGCACTCTCGGCAAACGTGGAGGTTGAAGAAGCGGACGAGGAAATTCCACCGGTGCTCATCAGCGAAAGTCCGCTGCCCGTCTCGCGGCTCAATGCGTATGGCGCGGTGCCGCCGGGCTTGAACTCGTGGGAACGGGACTTCGCCGCCCTGCTGGATGCCGACGCTGCCGGCGTGGTGAACTGGTGGCATCGCAACCCGCCGCGCCAACCATGGAGCGTTCAGGTCGTGCTGGCGAACGGACACGGGTTCTTCCCGGATTTCATCGTCGGTTTGAACGGTCGGAAGAAGGAACTGGGCGCGCTGCTGGCCGATCCGAAGTTTCAGTTTGAGCTTACTTCCGAGCTGCCCAAGACCCACGCCGAACATCCGGTGTATGGCCGCGTGCTCATCGTCAGCCGGCAGGGTTCCGCGCAGTGGATGACCGTGCGCTTCGATGACAAGCAGCACCGGGCAGTGCTGGAACGGGAGTTCCGACTGGTGGATGCGGCAGGATATTGAGGTTGCGCGTTCCCCCGCTGGCTTCCCCGCCGCGCCCGCCATACCGGGGCCATGCTCCGCGGTTTCGCCGTCGTGCTGGCGCGGGTCTGCGCCGACCTCACCCGAGGCTGAACTCGCCCAGCAGCCGCTCCACCCGCGCCACGTCGGCCGGCACGTCGACGCCCACGCTGTCGTGGTTCACGCGGGCCACCGCGATCGCGATTCCGTTTTCCAGGGCGCGGAGCTGTTCCAGCTTTTCGGCCGCCTCCAAGGGCGAGACGGGAAAGGTGACCAGTCGCAACAAGGTCGGACGGCGATAGCCGTAGATGCCGAGGTGTTTGAGGAACGGGAACGAGGCCAGGCGTTCCGCGGCCGATTGGCCGGCGTGATCGCGCAGGAAGGGGATCGGATGCCGTGAGAAATAGAGCGCCCGGCCGTTCACACCCACGACCGCCTTCACAACGTTCGGGCTTTCGAATTCGGCGAGATCCTTGATCGGGGTGACCGCGGTGGACATCTCGTTGCCTTCAAGCGCGGCGGCCACGGCATCAATCACGGCGGGGTCCATCAGCGGTTCGTCGCCCTGGATGTTGATGTAGCCATCCGCCACAACCCGGCCCGCCACCTCGGCGATGCGATCCGTGCCGCTGGGGTGATCGTTGCGCGTCAGCTCCACCGTGGCGAACTTGCCGGCCACCTCGGCGATCCGCGCGTCGTCCGTTGCCACCACCACGTCGCTCAGCGACCTGGCCAGGCGGCACCGTTCCACCACCCGTTGAATCAGCGTCCGGCCGGCGATGAGATGCAGGGGCTTGCCGGGAAAACGCGTCGAGGCGTAGCGGGCGGGAATGACTCCGATCAGCTTCACGGGGTCATTCAGGCACGGGCGCGCGGTCCGGGGAAAAGAAAAAACGGTTTCGCCGCTTCGTTCGCCGCCGCACGACTCAAAGCCCCGCCGGACCGGCCATGCTTTCGCCATCCATCTGGTAGATGCCGACGAGGTAGCCGTTTTCGCGGATGGCGCCGACCTTGAGTTTGCCCAGCATGGTCACGGCCTGGTCCATCACCGGTTTCACGCCCTTGCTGGTCATCTTGACCGACACCCATTCGTTGATCTTGGGCACGGTGCCATAGCAGCACATGGACTGGTCGCGCATGATCAGCAGCTCGGTGACGAGGCCCTGCTCGACCTTGAGCGGCAGCATGAAGCCCTTGAGCGAAACCCGCTTGCCGTCGAACGCCTTCACCGTCTCGGGAATCTGCTTGTCCGGATCGGTGTTGGGTTTGGCGTCCGGCGTGTCTTCCGGCACGTCGTATTTGAAGGCGCTCAGCTTGTCGAAACCCACCGCCAAGAAATCGCCGTCGGCCGGTGCCTTCACATCCACCGGTTTGGCCGCCTCCGGTTTGGCGGCAGGGCTGAGCGGTTTGATCGGTTCACCGCGCGGCACGAGCGGCTTGATGGGCTCGCCTCGGGCCGGGGCGTTCTGCGCGAGGGCGGATTCTGGCTGGCGGAAGAGTGCCGTGGCGGCGAAGGCGGTGAGCGCAAAGATGCCGGCTGACTTGAAGCCGCGCTGAAGCGGGTTTGGTTTCATTCGGAGCCCTTGGGAAAGTTGAACTTCACGTCGGTGTAGGTGGTTCCCTTCACCGGAAGCGTGGGGAGGACGGCGTCAAACGCGGTGGTCGTCTTGATCCATTCGGCGCTGGCCTCGAACTGCGAGGTGTCGCCAGGCTTCTCGCCGGTGACCGTGTTCCCGACGGGTTTGAAGGTGAGCGTCTCCTCCTTGCCGGCCACGGTGGCCTTGAGGATGAAGGTTTCGAGCGGCACACGGACGAAATTCTCGGCGTGAGCGTCGAGGATGTAGGCGGTCAACTTGCCGGCGGCCCCGTCGCGCACGAATTCGACGTTGCCCTGATGGCTGCCCAACTCCACCAGCGTGCCCCCATGTGGGGCGGTGTGGCCGTGGCCTTTGGCATGATCGTGTCCGGCGTGCTCATCGGGTTCGCCGCAGCCGCTAATGACCACCGCCATCGCGCCCGCCAGGGCAAAGGCCAGAATCTGACCGGAGTTTGTCATGCGCGCGTTAGATGTAGCAGGTGGGTTGGCGAATTCAAAGTGAGACCGCGAAAGCCGCGGAACGCAGGGCTCCGGCCCTGCCAGTGAACCCAGAATGGACTGCGATGAGCTTCATGGTATCCGGGCAGGGCCGGAGCCCTGCGCTCCGAATGCTTAGGCGGCTCCATACGGAAAAGGGCTACGATTCCGGTGCCAACCCGTCGGCCACGTTCGCCCGATAGGCCTTGAGCGCGGGCACCACGCCGGCGATTGCACTCAGCGTGATCAGGGCTGCCGGCGCCCAGAGCATCACGGCATCCGGTGCGAACGGGTCCAACACCACCCCGGTCTGCGCCCGGATCACCGCGGCGGCGCCGGACAAGATGGCGAAGTGGAGCCCAAAGGCGATGACCATGCCCAAGGCGGCGATGGCGGCGGCTTCCAGCACGATGGCGGCGAACACCGTCGTCCGCCGCGCCCCGAGCGCGCGCAGGATGGCGATGTCGCGCCGGCGCGAGTTCATCGAGTTGTAGATGCTGGCCAGGATGGAACCGGCCGCGACCAGCGCGACCAAGATGGCGACCATTCCGAGCACCTGGTCGAACCAGCCGAACTTGTCGAAAAGGTCCGCCATCTGTTTGGCGATGGGCCACGCGAACGTGAGCCGGTTGCCCTGGCGGTTGTAGAGCGTGTCGAGTTGCTGGCCGGCGATCGGGGACCGCAGTTTCACGAGCACCGCACTGACGTCGGTCGCAGCGTTCGGGTCGTGGCCGGACATGTTCTGCAGGCCCGCGAGCGGAATCCACAGAATGCGGTCCGCCGGCGTGTTCGACGGCTCCAGGATGCCGGTGACGGTGTAAAGTTCCTCGTGCTGCTTGGTGGGGTCGAAATTGAGCCCGTGATACGGCTGGAACGTGTCGCCAACTTTCAGGCCGAGCCGTTTTGCCGCGAAACTGCCGAGCACGGCCTCGCGGTAACCGTCCTCGAACAGCCGGCCGCCGGGTGCCAGGGCGAAGGTCTTCTTGGGCGCGTATTCGGTGGTGAAGTAGTTCGTCAGCGTGCCGACGAGGCGGTAGCCGTGGTAGTTGTCGCCGACGGCCAGCGGGATCGCGGCGGCGACGGCGCGGTTCGACGCAATGTCGAGATAGTCCTGATACGGGACGTTTCCGGGCGAGGCTTCGAGGTGGAAGATGGCGTTGAGGACGAGCTGAAGCTTCGCGCCGCGGGCGCCGAGCACGGCGTCCCAACCCCCGCTTTGGCCGGTGAAGGTTTCGTGCGCCTGCCGCTTCACGATCCAGACCGACATCAGCAGGCCGCCGGCCAGCGCGATGGAAAAGGCGGTGACCAACGTGGACAGGAGATGCTGCCGCAGGCTGCGACGGACGATGAGGGCAAGCGTCATGCCTGAAGCAGATGGCGGGTTGCGAACGGTGGAACAGCGCCGGCAAACGGGCCTAACGGAGCGCGAACGGTCACGTCCGCGCGGATATCCGGCGCGGTGGGCGCACTGGCGGACGTGACCGTCCGCGCTCCGCTAGACGTGGCGCTGAAACCTGGAATCGAAATTGGCTGGCGGTGTTTCATTACCTGCGCTTCCCCCTCACCCTGTCCCTCTCCCCCGGGGAGAGGGGAACGCCCGCTGCCGCCCCACTTGGCCACACGCCATGCTGACGAAAACAGCACATCGCCAGGCTGAACCGAGGCCCCTCGTCGGCGGAGTTGTTGCGCGTCGTGATCGTCTCCCTCTCCCCAAGGGAGAGGGCCGGGGTGAGGGGGAAACGGGCGCAGCGCATCGCCGCCACTTAGTCCCGCACCCACGGATTGGTCCTGACAAGCCCCACCTGCCCACTTCGTGCTCATTCGCGCGCCTTCGTTGAGATCGGGTTGCTGGGTGCAGCCGCCCGGTTGAGTTCAGCGAGCGAAGACTGCCGTTCGAAGCTGGCGAGCACGTCCCGGTCGTGGCTCACCAGCAGGAGCGAGGCGCCGTTCTCCGCGCAGGTTTCGCGGATCAGCTTTAGCACTTCGGCGGCGTTGGCGGAGTCGAGGTTGCCGGTCGGTTCGTCGGCGAGGACGAGCTTAGGCTGGTTCGCCAGCGCGCGGGCGACGGCGACGCGCTGCTGTTGTCCGGTCGAAAGCTGGCGCGGATGGTGGTTCAGCCGATCACCGAGTCCGACCCGCCGGAGCAGCGCCTCGGCGCGGGCGTGATCGGCACCGGGACCGAAGCTCATGCCGAGCAGCACGTTTTCAAGCGCGGTATAGCCCTGGAGCAGGTTGAAGGTCTGGAAGATGTAGCCCAGCGCGGTGGCGCGCAGGCGGTCGCGGGCCGATTCGCCGAGCGCGGTGAGCTCGTGGCCCGCCAGCGTAATGCGGCCGGCGTCGGGCGCGAGGATGCCGGCGATGAGGTGCAGGAACGTGGTCTTGCCGCTGCCACTGGGGCCGGCGAGCGCGAGCTGGGAGTTCGCCTCCAGCTCGAAGCGCGGGATGCGGACCACCTCGTGCACCGCCCCGTCCGGTGCGCGGAAGGACTTGAGGAGATCGCTGATTTCCAGAAGGGCCATGAACGGAGGCAGCTTGGGGGCGTGAGTAGGGGAGTCAAACAGCGACCTTCCGCCTAGCAACGCACTGGTGAACGCGACAGCGTCTTGGAGTGCGTGCGGCTTGCCGCCGCTTTCGCTTGCCGGACGCGTTTCAAACCGGTCCCGATTCTCAGCTGAGACCATGCAGTTGAGAATGATCGCAACCACGGATGGACGCGGTCTTAGCTAAGCGACGAGTCTCGCTAAAGCGGCAGCTCCGCAGCCGCACTCCAAGACGCTTCGCGGTAGCCTCGCCACTGCGTTTGTCAGCGCACCGGTTCTCGACGCAGTGATTCCAGCGCGAGCACTTCCACCGCGGTCACCCACGCCGGGTGCTCATTGAGGCAAGGCACAAGGTGAAATTCCGTGCCGCCGGCGCCGAGGAAGATCTCGCGGGCGCGCAGGCCGAGTTCCTCGATGGTTTCCAGGCAGTCAGCGACGAAGGCCGGGCTCATCGCGACGAGCCGCTTCACGCCCGCCTGGGCGAGCCGGACGAGTTCGGTCTCGGTGTTGGGCAGGAGCCACGGGTCGCGGCCCAGGCGGGACTGGAACGACACGGACCAGCGGGACGCGGGCACGCCGGCGAGGCGGGTGAATTCGCGGGCCGTCTCGAAGCACTGGTGGCGGTAACAGAAGGCGTGGGCCGGGCTGGGCTTTTCGCAGCAGTCGGCACACGAGAGGCAGTGCTGCTTCGTGGGGTCGGACTTGCGGAGGTGCCGTTCCGGCAGGCCGTGGTAGCTGATCAGCAGGTGGTCGCAGGGCTGCGCGAGCGTGGGCCGGGCGGATTGGACCAGGGCGTCGAGGTAGGCCGGATGCCGGTAGAACGGCGGCACGACCTCGAGCGTCATGCCTGGGAAGGCGCGGAGGTCGGCGCGGACCTTCTCGACGGCCGATTCGTAGCTCGACATGGCGTAGTGCGGGAACAGCGGGAGCAGCACGACGCGGTTCACGCCCTGCCGCTGCAATTCGGTCAGCGCGGCGGTCGGCGTCGGGTTCTGGTAGCGCATGCACAGCTCGACCGGGCAGCCGAGGCGCGGCGCGATCCGGTCGCGCAGGTGTTTGCCCATGACCACGAGGGGCGAACCTTCGGGCGTCCAGACCTGTTCGTAGGCGTGGGCGGAGTTCTTGGGCCGGAACGGGAGGATGAATCCCTCGACGATCAGGCACCGGATCGGCCAAGGGGCGTCGATGACGCGGCCGTCCATGAGGAACTCGCGCAGGTAACGCCGCACATCCGGCACCGACGGCGAGTCGGGCGAGCCGAGGTTCATGAGCAGGACGCCGGGGCGGTCGGCCGTCGAGGTGGCAGCGGGAGGCGAAACAGTCATGGGCGAGAAAGTCGCGTGAAACGGGAAAACGGCCAGTGGGCGGGCGCGAGGAGTTGCCACGCAGTCCTCGGCAATTGTGCGTGTGGAGTCTGAGCGAGCTGGCGCTCTCTCCCCTCTCCCCGGGGGAGAGGGTTAGGGTGAGGGGAAAGCGGGCGTGGAATGAAACCGCCGCGCAACTTGCAGCAAAGGGTCAAAGCCAGGTTGTCCAACCCCGGCTTCGCAGCGACGCGACAGTTAAGCGCAACGCATGGTTCCCCCTCACCCCGGCCCTCTCCCTGAGGGAGAGGGAGAATGTCCCAACGCACGATGACTCCACGAACGCGGGGCTTCGATTCAGCGCTGAGCCGATGGGTCAACGTAGGGCA
>JAYUSF010000365.1:0-9636 GCA_043755815.1 Verrucomicrobiota bacterium | reverse complement strand
GAAGAGCTTCACCACGTCGAGATGCGACGTGCCGTTGACCGGGTCGCCGCCGATGCCGACGCAGGTGCTCTGGCCGATGCCCTTCACCGTGAGTTGATAGACGGCCTCGTAGGTGAGAGTGCCCGAGCGCGAGACGACCCCGACGCGGCCCTTCTTGTGGATGTAGCCGGGGGCGATGCCGATGCGACAACCGCCCCTCGAGCCTTCACCGGTGCCGGGCGTCACCACGCCAGGGCAGTTCGGGCCGACGAGGCGGGTCTTGGCGCCCTGCATGGCCCGTTTCACGCGGATCATGTCCTTCACCGGGATGCCTTCAGTAATGGCCACGGCGAGGTCGAGCCCGGCGGCGACGCCTTCCAGGATCGCGTCGCCGGCGAAAGGCGGCGGGACGAAGATGGCCGAAACGGTCGCGCCGGTTTCCCGGGCGGCGTCGGCGACGGTGTTGAAGATCGGGACCCGGTGGCCGGCGTGCTCAAAGAACTGCCCGCCCTTGCCCGGGGTGACGCCGGCAACCACTAGGGTGCCGTAGTCGAGGGAGAGCTTGGCGTGCCGGCCGCCGAAGTCGCCGGTGATGCCTTGGACGAGAATCTTGGTCTGGGGAGTAACGAGGATGGCCATGTGGGAAAGGAAGTTGTGGTGACGGATTGGTGCGTTCAGTGCGGGCAGCCAGTCGGGCCGGCGCCTGGGGTGCGTTTGTGGATGCAGACCACGTTGCTGTCCGGGTCGAAAATGAACGCCATCTGGCAGACAGGCGTCGGGAAGGGTTCGATCTTGAAGCGGACGCCCTTGGCTTTGAGGGCCGCGATGGCGGCGGCGAAGTCTTCGACTTCGAGCGCCACGCAGCAACCGTCGGAACTTGGATTCCAGCCCGGGGCACTGCCGATAGACAGGGTGCCGGCACCGATGTCGTATTCGGTCCACTGCATGTCGCCGGGTTCACCGACCACCATCGTGGGCTTTAGGCCCAGCGCGTCCTCGTAAAAGGCTCGGGACCGCGCCATGTCGGTGATGGCGTAGCAGGAGAAGGCGATTTCGGAGACCTTGAGCATGGTCAGTCAGATCAGGCGGCGACGAGCTTGACGATCTTTTGCGCCGCATCAGCCATGCTGTCGCCGGAGACCAGCGCGAGGCCGGAGTCGGCAAGGGTCTTCTTGCCGGCGACGACGTTGTTTCCCTCGAGGCGCACGACAAGCGGGAGCTTGAGGCCGACTTCCTTCACGGCCTCGACGATGCCGGTGGCAATCACGTTGCAGTCCATGATGCCGCCGAAGATGTTCACGAAGATGCCCTTCACGTTGGGGTCGCCCAAGATGATCTTGAAGGCCGCAACAACCTGCTCCTTCGAGGCACCGCCGCCCACGTCGAGGAAGTTCGCCGGGTTGCCGCCGAAGTGCTTGATGATGTCCATCGTGCTCATCGCGAGGCCGGCGCCGTTGACGAGGCAGGCGATGTTGCCGTCGAGCGCGATGTAGCTGAGGCCGAACTTGGACGCCTCGATCTCCTTGGAGTCCTCCTCGTTCAGGTCGCGGAGTTCGGTGATCATCGGATGGCGGTAGAGCGCGTTGTCGTCAAACGACACCTTGGCGTCGAGTGCCAGCACCTGGTCGTCGGGTGTGGTGATGAGCGGGTTGACCTCGACCATGGCGGCGTCGGTTTCCCAAAACATGTTCCACAGGTTGCGGATGAGTTTGGCCGCGTTCTTCGACTCGGCCGGGTTGAAGCCCAGCTTGAAGATGAGTTCCCGCACCTGAAAGTCGGCCAGACCGTAAGCGGGATCGACGTGGACCTTGTGGATCTTCTCCGGCGTGTTGTGCGCGACGGTCTCAATTTCCACGCCGCCTTCGGTCGAGGCGACGATGACCGGGCGCGAGCTGGCGCGGTCGAGCAGGATGGCGAGGTAATACTCCTTTTTGATGTCGCTCGCCGCCGTGAAGTAAATGGTCTGCACCTTCCGGCCGGCCGGGCCGGTCTGGGCGGTGACGAGCGTGTTGCCGAGCATCTTGCCGGCGAGTTCCCGGGCATCCGCCTTCGTCTTGCAGAACTTTACGCCACCCTTGAAGCCGTCGGTGAAGGTGCCTTTGCCGCGCCCGCCGGCATGAATCTGTGACTTCACCATGGTGGGACCGTCGGGCAGGGCGGCGAGGGCGGTGACAAATTCCTCCGGCGTCTTGGCCGGCGCACCCTTGGGCACGGGCACGCCATATTTTTCAAAGAGGGACTTGGCTTGGAATTCGTGGATGTTCATTCGGGAAAACTGCTTGCTTCAATTGGCTGACGGAAATTACCTGCGGGCAAAAGCTAAACCAGCATACTTATGAGACCTCATCGCGGCGGACTGATCCTCACCCTTGGAATTCTTAGCTTCGTCCTGTGCGGCATCTTCACCGCGATCCCGGCGTGGATCATGGGTGGCGGTGATCTCAAGGCGATGGATGCCGGTCAGATGGACCCCGCAGGTCGCGGGTTGACCCGGGCGGGCTAGATTTGCGGCATGGTCGCGACCCTGTTGAATCTCCTCGGGCTGATCGTGGGAATCATCCTGGTGGCCACCGGAGTATTGGCGGCGGCGGGTGCGGCTCATTGAGGCTGGCAGGCGCAATCGGGGTTAACGTTGCTCGATGGGCAGCACCTTGAGGCCGACCGGGCCGGTGTAGACCGACTGCGGCCGGATGAGGCGGTTGTCGGCAAGCTGTTCGAGCACGTGCGCCGTCCAGCCGCTGGTGCGGGCGATGGCGAAGATCGGTGTGAACAGGTCGGTCGGGATGCCCAAGCTGTAATAGACCGTGGCGCTGTAGAAATCCACGTTCGCGTGGAGGTTCTTCTTGGCCAGCATCAGCTCGGCGATACGCTCCGACATCTGGATCCACTTGGGATCGCCCAGTTGGGAGGAAAGGATCTGGGCCATACGCTTGAGGTGCGGCGCGCGCGGGTCGAGCACTTTGTAAACCCGGTGGCCGATGCCCATGATCTTGCGCTTCTGGGCGAGGCAGTCGTCCACGTAGGCGTCCACCTTGTCCAGCGTGCCGATCTCCTGGAGCATCTTGATGACGCCTTCGTTGGCCCCGCCGTGCAGCGGCCCCTTGAGCGTTCCGATGGCGGTGGTGACCGCCGAATACATGTCGCTCAGCGTCGCGATGGTCACGCGGGCGCTGAACGTCGACGCGTTCATGCCGTGATCGGCATGGAGCACGTAACACATGTCCATCGTGTTCACCTTTTCGGCCGATGGCTTCTCGCCGTCGATCATCCAGAGGAAGTTGGCGGCTTCCCCGAGGGTGGGATCGGGGTGGATCAACGGCAGACCCTGCCGGGCCCGGTGGAAATACGCCATCACCACCGGAATCTGGGCGATGAGCCGCTGGGCCTTCCGGCGCTGAGCGTCCATCGTGTCATCGTCGGCAATCGTGTCGTAACACCCGAGCGCGCTCACGCCGGTGCGGATCGCATGCATTGGCGGGCAATCCTTGGGCAGGCTGGTCAGCATTTCGACCACGCCGCGGGGCAACTCCCGGTAACCGGCGAGGGTGCCCTTGAGTTCGGCCAGTTCCTTGGCGTTGGGCAGGTGATTGTGATGCAGCAGGTGGACGACCTCTTCGTAGCTCACCTGGCCGGCCAGTTCGTTGATGTCGTAACCGCAATAAATGAGCTGACCGACGTCGCCCCGGACATCGCTGAGGCGGGTGTGCGCGGCGATGATGCCTTCGAGGCCCTTGGACACGGCGGAGGGGGTGGCGGGGGTGGCGTTACTCATCGGATAATGTCGGTTCTGTCTGACTAAAAGTCGGGCGAAGTCTGTTGGCGAGTTCCGGGGCGTCAACGGATTTCCCCAAAACTGTCAATCCATGTTGTCGCGTGAGCTCTCAATTGGCAAATGGTCCAAGCTGGACGACGCTCAAAGAAACCGTGGTCATCTCCGTCATCATCCCAGCTTTTAACGAGGAAAAGCTGCTGTCCTCGACGCTCCTCGCCGTGAACGGGGCGCGGGCGGCGTTTCACGCCCGGGGCTGGCGCTCCGAACTCATCGTCTGCGACAACAATTCCACCGACCGCACGGCCGAGATCGCCACCGGTGCCGGCGCCACGGTGGTATTCGAGCCGGTCAACCAGATCGGCCGGGCGCGAAACACCGGAGCCGGCGCCGCCACCGGCGACTGGCTGCTGTTCATCGACGCCGATTCGCAGCCTTCACCGGAACTGTTTGCCGAGGCCGCCGAGGCCATCGCTTCCGGGCGAATCATCGGGTGTGGCGCCACGCTGAAGCTTGACGTGCAGCGCTGGTGGTTTCAGGCGCTGACCAACGTCTGGATCTGCTGGAGCCGGTTCGCGAAACACATGGCGGGCTCGTTTGTGTGCGTCGAGGCGGCGGCGTTCCGGGAGCTGGGCGGGTTTTCGGACAAACTTTTCGCCGCCGAAGAGCTCGAATTCTCGGCCCGGCTCAAGAAGCTCGGGCGCCTACGGGGCAAGCAGGTGACCATTCTGCACCGGCATCCGCTGCTGACCTCGGGCCGAAAGATCCACCTCTACTCGGCGCGGGAAACGCTGGGCTTCTTTCTGAAGTCGGCCTTGCGGCCGCGAAAGACGCTGACCGACCGAGCCAAGTGCGTGCTGTGGTATGATGGTCGGCGGTGAGGGCGTCAGGGCGAGTGAGTGAGGTTTGGGGCAGGAGAGTGAAAGAGTTCGAGAGGGAGCACCCACCACCCATCGGCACTCGAAAATTCCCCCGCTCCATGACCGCGCTCGCGCCCCCACGGCGGGTCACGCTGCTGGAAACGTCACGAGCTTCAGTTCCCGGAGGGCGTTCAGCAGAAACTGCATCGCGATGGCCGCCAAAAGGAGGCCCATGATGCGCGTCGTCACCCTCAGGGCGATGGGGCTCAGCCATTTGGCGCCGCGGGCGGACAATGCGAAGACATAATAGCTGGCGACGGCGACGGCGACGATCGCAGCAAACAGGACGATGTGTTTGGCCCAGTTACCCTCGGCCTTGGCTTGCAGCAGGATGACGGTCGAGATCGCGCCCGGCCCGGCCAGCATGGGCACGGCGAGCGGGGTCACCGCGATGTCCGACTTGGCGGCGCCGGCTTCGACTTCCGCCACGGTTTCCTGGGCTTTGGACCGCTCCGCCTTCAGCATGTCCAACGCGATCATCAGCAGGACGACGCTGCCGGCCATCTGGAAGGCCGGGAGGGTGATGCCCAGAAAGTGGAACACCCAGCGGCCAAGCAGGGCGAACACCAGCAGCAGTCCCGCCGCGACCTGACACGCCAACCGCGCCATGCGGATGCGTGCTTCCGGTGTTTCGGTCGGAGTCATGGCCAGAAACGCCGGCACGGTCGCAATCGGGTCGATGATCACGAACAGCGAACTCAGGGCGAGCAGGGCGTATTCGAGCAGGGTCATGGTGGCACGTCACGGAAACCGAGTGCCCGTAACGCTTGGATCGCGGCATCCAGATTGGAAGCCTCGAGTAGCGGGAGCAGATCGAGCCCGGTCGGCACGCTGTTGGTGTTCCGTGAGTGCCCACTGTCACGCCAGGTGGAAAGCCAGAATTCATGATATTCGGCGTCACTGTTCTGCCATTCCTTGGCCCGACGACCCAAGCCTTGGATGGTGCCGCAGAAGTGGCGGTGGCTTTCCAGGTAGCGGCCGTCGCTGCTCTTGGCGACAGCAGATGAACGCACCCGGTTATAGTGGGTGTCACGGTATCGAACGGCCAGCCAGCCGCCGTTGGTGAAGGTCAGCACCGCGCCGATGGCCAACGCAACGGCTCCCAGGAGCCATTTCAGGCGTTGTCTGGTTTTCGCGGGACTCGCGCTCATTGGGAATGAGGTAAACGCACTTGCTGGCTCAATGCCACGGCAAATGCTCTCAGAAAGAATCGAACGCGCCCGTGCGAAGGTGGAAACGGGTTGGTCAGGGAATCGGACCTCGGTCCGGCCGGCAGGGGCGAGTGGCTTCGACCGCGAGCGGGACAATTGGCGTCCTTAAATGGCCAAAGAAGAGTCGTGAATCCATCCGTCCGGGAGTTATGCTGCCATCACCTTTTGGGCTTCGCCTTGGTTCGGCGAGGCCACGGGCTATACTTTGAACATGACACTCGAATCTGTCCTGCCGGCACCCGCCGGACCGACTGAGCCGCAGACGCAGCAGACGCTGAAGGCGCTGGCCGCGCCGTTTGAACAGCCTTCCCTCGCCCGCGCGATCTGGCAGGTGGTCAATTCGTTTGGACCCTACGTGCTGCTCTGGGTCGCCATGTATTGGACCCGCCAGATCTCCTGGTGGCTGACGATCCCGATGGCGGCGCTAGGAGGGCTCTTTCTGGTCCGGATCTTCATCATTTTTCACGACTGCGGCCACGGTTCCTTCTTTGCGTCGAAACCGGCCAACACGGTTGTGGGCTTTTTTGCCGGCCTGCTGACCTTTACCCCTTACCACCACTGGAGGTGGGAGCATTCCGTCCATCACGCCACCTCGGGTAACCTCGATGGGCGGGGCATGGGCGACATCTGGACCATGACGGTCGCGGAGTATCTGGCCGCTTCGCCCCGCCGGCGATTCGTTTACCGGCTGGTGCGAAATCCGTTGATCCTCTTCGGCCTTGCACCCCTGTTTCTGTTTGTGGTCTGGCAACGCGTGCCCTCGCACAAAGCCCGCCCCAGGGAGCGGCGCGAGGTCCATCTGATGTCCTTGGCGCTGCTGGCGATGGCGGCCGGGCTGAGCTGGATCTTTGGCGTCCGCGACTACTTGATCATCCAGTCGGTGGCGATGTTCGTCGCCGGATCGGCGGGACTCTGGATGTTTTACGTCCAGCACCAGTTCGAAGACGTCTACTGGGAAAACGACGAAAACTGGAGCTACACCACGGCGGCGTTGGAAGGGAGTTCCTATTACAAACTGCCCCGCATCCTGCAGTGGTTCTCGGGCAACATCGGCTTCCACCACATCCATCACCTCAATTCACGGATCCCGAATTATAATCTGGAACGCTGCTACCGTGCGTGCACGCCCTTCCAGCAGGTGAAGCCCATCACCCTGCTGACGAGCCTTAAAACGATCCGGCTCCGCCTGTGGGACGAAAAGGAACGCCGCATGATCGGGTTCCGTGAGCTGAAGAATTATCGGCTGGCCACCAACTGACCGGTGGGTTGGTCGTTGGCGCCGGCGTCACTCCGTTCGGTCATGGCCGTGCAGGCGGGTCAGCAGCCGCACGTCGGCCTCGAAATCCACCGAGTAGTCCGCTCGGAGTCGTTCAACGACCGTTTGGCGCCACTGGACGGGGAACACCGCGGGCCCCCAGAGGGCGCCGACGAAGGCCCCGAGCAGTTGGGCGTAGGAATCGGAATCGTGGCCCCATTCCAAGCTGAGCTGAAGTGCGGCGAGCGGATCGTAATCGGCCATTTCAGCGCAGGCGAAGGCGACCGTAAAGGGAACTTGGGCCTCCCACTTGGAGTTGAGCGCAAACTCCCGGTTTAGGGTCGCAAACAGGCGGGCCGGACGGCGGTCCGCCGCGCGAACGGCCGTATGGGCGACGGCCAGCCAGCGGTTCACGGACCGCTCGGTCCACCGCACCTTGAGATACCGGTAAGGATCGGCTTCCCGCATCTGGCTTTCGACGGACGCCCAAGCTGCCGCAGGATTGGCGGGGTCGTTCGGAAAAACCAAGGCGGCGGCCAAACCGGCGACCAGCGCGGCGTTCAGATCCCGGCCAATGCCGTTGTCGAAATAGGCCAGGTCATACGCGGCCCGATAGGCGGCGGACGGTTGACCGGCGTGGAGTGCCGCCAACGGTGTAAGCGTCATCTGGCCGCTGCACGTGGGCAGGCCAACCCACATCCGCTCGGGCGGCAGCGCCCGTTTCAAGTCCCGCTCGCCGAGCACCCAGCGCGCTCCGAGTTGCCACTCTTCAAGCCAGTCCGCGCACAGCGCCCCGTAATGCGGGCGACTGCGCTGTGCCGGGAGGCCGGGCCAATCAAGATAGGCTTGGGCGAGCTCGCGGACATTGAGTTCCCGGCGGTTCCGCCGTTCGGCTTCGCGCAGAGCGTGGAGGAGCACCAACTTGTGGCGGCTGTCGTCGGTAATCGTGCCGGGGAGGGCGTTGGGCAGCCAATGGGCATAGGATTCGGGCACCGGCCGGAGATCGCCGTAGGAACGGAGCCTAAGCCGTCCGGCGGTCGCGCTTCTCGCAGCCTCATCGAACACCTCGTCGTCGCGCCATTCCTTGGGCGCGTCGGCCAAGGCGTGGACCTGTTCCGGCGGTTGAAATTCGATCGGACCGCCCAAGGCGTCGCCCAGATAGGTGCCGATCATCAGGCCGCGAATCCGGTCTTCCAGCGTTGGGACGGCGCTTGAGTTCCGGGGACGGGTTGCACACGAACCGCCCGCGACAGTCACGGCGGCGGCCGTGGTGGCGGCGAGAAAGGTTCGGCGACTGAAGACGGTGGGATTCACGGTTGAAAGAGGATTTCGAGGGCGGGACGTTCCACCATTTTAACCGCGCGCGCGATCAGTTGGGCCCGTTCCACCAACGAAGCCTGGAGTGGCAACTGGGCGTAGCCCAGCAGGCGGCGGAGAATTTCGACCCCCGCCAGCTGGAACGCGGCGGACCGATTAAAACCGGTCGGCGGTTCGTAACATCGCAACCAGGCGGAGCCAAGATCCGCTGGCTGCCGGCTCAGGAGAAGATGCGCCAGGAACACCCCGACATCGAATTCGGGTTGGCCGAAGAAACCGAACTCAGGATCAATCACGCGCGGTCCACCGGCCGTCCGAACCAGGCTGCCCGGGAAGTAATCCCCGTGGAGCAGGCACGGTCCATCCTTGAGGTAAAGGTCCTGGCCCAGGCGGCCGATGGTCGCGACCAGACTTGCGTCCCGCTTGACCGGTTCTGCGACCGAGGCGAGGCCGGGCAGGATGGAATCAAGGTCGAGTCCGTTGTCGGCCTGAAATGGAATCATGAAAATGTGCGCGTGGTTCAGGGCGCGCATTTCCCGGTTTGTCAGCGGCGAATGTTCCGGCGAATTGGCAAACGCCCGATGCAAGCCGGAGAGGAACTCTGCCAATTTCGCGAGCTCCAGGCCCGTCAACTGGGCGCCCGAGTAGACGTCCGTAAAGTCGCCAAGCATGCCAAGGTCCTCCAATACAAGCAGTCGATTGGAAGTATCACCGGCAAGGAGCCGGGGCAGGGCGGCAGCGAGCTGAGGATGGGGCGCGACCAACCGGTAAAACTCCAGTTCGCGTAGGGCCCGATCCCAAGGGGCAGCAAACTGCGGATATTTCTCCACCCACGGCCGGGCCTGTTTCACGATCAGGGAGCGGCGGGAGGTCCGCACTCGTAGCGTGCAGTTCATGTTGCCGGCGCCGGCGGCTTCGACGCGGACGATCGTTTCGTCCCCGGCAATCACGGCGAGCGCCCGCAATTGCGCAGTCAACGGTTCGGCTTCTGCGGCGTGGAGAAAGAACCGGTCCGGGTGTTGGGCGCGAAAAGCGTCGGCCGGGGCTGGCATGGGATGAGGTGGTCGCACGGCAGGCGCGACAGAACTAGTCTGCTGTCCGTGAAGTGACTGCCATTATTTCTTCGAGTTTGGCGCGGGCGCGGGTGATTTTTTCCAGGATGGCGGCACCCTCGGCACGCCAAGC